>JAITCU010000047.1 GCA_031282835.1 Puniceicoccales bacterium | reverse complement strand
ATTATTGAAGTGGGACGCCAATTCTACGCACGGGAACATTTTCAATTCTAAATCGCTAGCGATGTAGGCGATACTGTCTGTCGTGTGTCTCATGTGGGTCCTCCTTTCGTAAATCTCGAAGTCTACCGTCCACAGTGCGAAAAAATTGTTCATTGTCAACAACTTTTACATTTCGGCAAAGATTTTTACCAATCCGTACCCCAATGGGAAAAATCACTCACAGTTAAATCTGTGAAGAACTTTTCCCGTTGGAGTAATAAATTCGTATTTAAGAGATGTGAGTTTCGGTACAATCATCGTTTGGAAGATTTGGTTCCGCTGGTCCGAAGAATAATTCCACACAAGGGAGAGATGCTAGTCGAGCCCCCAGTTTTTATGGATATTGCCAGAATTGAATCTGATAGAGCATTGTTGGGCCCATCTTAGGGTTTGGCTTAAGAAGGTTCACTGACAACGGTTTGCCGATAAGCGCGCAAATTGACTGCTATTTCGGGATTAATGTTTAACCGGAATGCTTACGAAATTTGGGGGATAATGTTTAAATCCCTGAACCCGAATATCGATTGAAAATGAGCAGCGCGAGTGTAATTCGGTACCACGCGAATGTGGACAGCAGACCCATGCTGAATCGTTTGGTGGAAAACTTCATTGCAGCCGCCGATGCAATGAACGCCGAAATAATCCCACTGGCAAGGGAAACGGGGCCCCATCCGGCGTCTAGCAGCATGCCGTTAACAATGAATTGATAAAGTGTTGCCGCGCCAATTGTCCCCGCGCCAAGGAGAAAGCTAAACTCAACGGCATCTGCCATGGTCAAACCCATCCATAATCCCGCAGAAATCGTCATCAATGAGCGGCTTACGCCAGGAAACAGCGCGATGCTCTGGAGGACGCCGATGAAAAAACTCTGCCGCCAGGAAAGTGATGTTAGTCGTTGGCGAGGTTGGCAAAATCGTACTACGGCAAAGATATAAGCCCCGCCTACCGCAAGAGCGGACGCGATGAAATTCAAATTTTCGCAATGTTCTCTAATATAAAATCCACCAAGATGCCCTGCAACTGCGGTCGGAAAAAACGCACATAGTAAATTGGAAAATAACCGCAACCCTTCCCGGGATCGGCCCATGAGCCCTGCAAAAATTTTTCCGATTTGCTTGCGGTAAAAAAGAAAGACAACCCACACGGATCCAAACTGCAATAGGGTGTTAACCCCGTCGAATGCCTGCGGGCAGGCCGTTGGGAACATCCACCGTTCCGCTAAGAGAAGGTGCGCCCCCGATGAAACGGGCAAATACTCCGTTGTCCCCTGAATGATCCCAAGCACAACTGCCTGGGCAATGGAGTGATAAATCGTGTGCAAAGTCATTTTACCCAGAATATAAATCGTTACCATCTGTTACAGTCAAGGGTACGTAGTCCAGCGGATGGTAGCTGGGGAAAAAATTTGTCGTAGTGATACCCCGATGGAGAAAGTAAAAAGTTTAGTCGGGAAGGATTTTTTCAGATTTCGTACCTGGACCGCTGCCAAAGCGGTAAGCGGGGTAGCTATGGTGGCCATAAACCTGGGTTTTTAGACTTTTTCCATCGGGGTGCTTATTGCTGCACGCGGGCGAAAACCAACCGTGATAAGCGGTGTTTGAGATCAAACTCAATCCTATCTCATCGCCGTCTTGACAAGTCCCGAGGGCATTGCCTAAACCACATTTGAGTTTCAGGACGTTTTGCAGGGCGTTGGCTACACGCGGGGAAGAGGGAGTTTTATGTTAGCAATTTTTTGGGCCGTGCCGTTGGTGGCGTGCATCGCCTTGTGGTTTGCTTGGATTTTTTATCGGGGCATGATGGCGGAGGATGCTGGTAGTGGGCGGATGCAAACCATTGCTAGCCACGTGCGCAAGGGAGCCATTGCCTATCTATTGCAGCAATACCGCGTCGTGGGAATCGTATTCTTGCTGGTGGCGGCGCTGTTGGCAGTTCTGTCCTTTGGTTTTGATCTACAAAATCGTTGGCTGCCTTTTGCCTTCCTAACCGGTGGTTTTTTCTCCGGTCTGGCGGGTTTCTTTGGGATGCAAACGGCCACACGGGCTTCCTCCCGGACGGCGCAGGCGGCGTCCGAATCCTTGAACCGGGGACTGAAGGTGGCCTTCCGCAGCGTGGCGGTCATGGGGTTGACCGTGGTTGGTCTCGCATTGCTGGATTACTCGTTTTGGTTCTACGTACTCAACCGTTTTCTCCCCGTGCCAGAAGAAGTCAGAATGACCGTAATCACGGGAATCATGGTCACCTTTGGCATGGGCGTATCTTTGCAGGCCCTGTTTGCCCGTGTGGGGGGGGGGATTTTTACGAAGGCGGCAGACGTCGGCGCAGACTTAGTGGGCAAGGTGGAAAAGGGCATTCCCGAAGACGACCCGCGCAATCCAGCAACCATCGCGGATAACGTGGGCGACAATGTGGGTGATGTGGCGGGCATGGGCGCTGACCTCTACGAGTCCTTTTATGGTTCCATTCTCGCCGCCGCGGCGCTCGGAGCCGTTGCCTTCAGTGGCGCTGGAGTTACGCTACAGGCCAAGGCAGTGCTCCTGCCCGTCCTCATCGGCGCCTGTGGCACGCTTTTTTCAATTCTGGGAATTTACATCGTGCGCACGGAGGAAAAGGCGGACATGGGCGCCCTCCTCCGGTCCCTCGGCAAGGGCATCAACTGGAGCAATATCCTTATCGTTGGCGGTATCTTCGGCCTTTGCCGGTGGTTGAATTTTCCCAATTATGCGGGCCTTTGGGGCGCGGTTGTCGTTGGTTTGATCACGGGCGTGGTCATCGGAAAATCCTCGGAGTATTACACGTCCCAGGCTTACCGTCCGACGCAAAATGTGGCTCGTCAGTGTGCCACTGGTGCCGCAACGGTTATCATCGCGGGGATGGGGCTTGGTATGGTTTCTGCCGCCGTTCCCGTTTTGGCCGTGGTCGTGGGTACTATTTGCGCCTATGCCCTGGCAAGCGGATTCGATTTCGGGCAGGTAAATTTGGGACTCTATGGTATCGGAATTTCTGCGGTTGGTATGCTTTCCACCATCGCCATAACACTTGCCACGGATGCCTACGGGCCCATCGCCGATAATGCGGGCGGAAACGCGGAGATGAGCGGGCTTGGCGCTGGCGTGCGGGAGCGGACGGATACCCTTGATTCTTTGGGAAATACGACGGCGGCCACTGGGAAGGGTTTCGCCATCGGTTCCGCCGCCCTTACCGCCCTTGCCCTCCTCGCATCCTACGTGGAAGGCGTTCGCATGTGTTTAATCCATAACGGTTCCACCGCTATTGATTTGGGCATGCGGGTGGTCGAACTTTCCTCTGCGACTCTGCGGGATTTCATGACCTACTTCGAAGTCCATGTGCTGAACCCCAAGCTTATTCTAGGTCTTTTTATGGGGGCCATGCTTTCCTTTGTCTTCTGTGGGTTGACGATGAATGCAGTTGGTCGGGCAGCGGCGAAGATGGTAAATGAGGTGCGCCGCCAGTTCCGCGAGATTATTGGCATCCTCGAGGGGGCCAGGGAACCGGATTATGCCGAGTGCGTGCGCATTTCCACCTCCGCGGCCCAACGGGAGATGATTTTTCCCGCCCTCGTTGCCCTGGGCTCTCCCATTTTGGTGGGGTTGTTCTTTGGCGTCCCCGGGGTGATGGGTCTGCTCTCCGGCTCACTTTCCACAGGATTTATTTTGGCCATTTTTATGGCCAACTCCGGCGGCTGCTGGGATAATGCAAAAAAATTCATCGAAGAAGGTCAACACGGCGGCAAGGGTTCTAATGCTCACCACGCGGCGGTTATTGGGGATACGGTCGGCGATCCGTTCAAAGACACCTCTGGACCGAGCCTAAACATTCTGATTAAACTGATGACCATCGTTTCTATCGTCACCGTTGGCATAACGGTCAAGTATCATATCATTTAAGTCTGATCCCGTGGAAAGGCGCCGCTTTGGTTGTTCCCAATATCGTTATTTTTTAAACCGGGGCCTATTTGTCATTTTCGGCCAAATTTATATTTGACAGTTGACTTTTATGGAGAACCGGGCGAATATGTTCTCAATGCTTACCAAAGTCATAGAATACATACCGGGTCCGTGGAACAACTGCCCTCCTCCGGGGTTTGATAATTCTTCGGTTTCCAGCGTATTTGGCCTTTGGCGCAAGCGATGCGCGCGAGGAGTCCTTTGGAAGGACATTATCATGATCGTCGTCTGTGTTGTCATTTGTCCAGTTGGGCTTGGTTACTTCGTTGCAGCTAGCATCTATTGCATAGTAAAAGATTATCCATTGGGGCTGGTTTTTTTCCCGTTCATGCGAAATGCCGACTTTTCAGGACGGAAGGCAGGGAGTTCGTCCACTGCCACAATGCAACCCGATCAACCTTTGTCTGGCACTCCACAATTGCCTGGGCTAGATCCCATCGCCCCCACGCAACCATTAGTGGATCCATCTAGCAGCACATTTGGTTCGGCTTCGCTGCCTTCCCCTACGCAAACGGAGCCGACTCCACCTATTACGCAACCGAATGCTAATCCGTCGGAGCAAGGCCATCCTGTACAGAGTGTTGGAGCGGGAACTCCCAATCTTGGTAATACGTGCTATATGAATGCCTGTCTGCAAGTGCTCTTCCGGTGCAAACTCTTTGTCGGCGCTATCAGAGTTTTATGTAAAATATTAAATAAAGATGCTAAATTTGACGTTATTCGCTCTCTTGGAAAAATTTTTGAATATTATGCTAATCCTGTCGTTGGCGAGGGTAGAATCCAACCATGCCCCCGAGAAATTGTGGAAGATTTTTTCAACGCCTTAAATGTGAGCGGTGCGTGGTCGTATTCAACGAATGTCTCAATGGACGCTTCTGAATTTTTAATGGCGCTTTTAAATCATATCGAAGAGCTACTTAATGATTTAAGGACGCACGCGATTAGCAGCTGTGTCAATATGGCTCTTGAAAGTAACGCCATAAATGAGTCTGACGTGGCCGTGCTTCGCCAGGTAAAACTCTATCAACCTGATGAAGATGTGGATGTTCGCGCTGACGTGGATTTGGGACTGTTTTGCGTCCAAAAAATCTATGCTCAAGAAATTGTCGATGGACAACCTGTCGGCAATCCTTATGAATTTGACGGTGGAGAGAAAAGCCTAGTAGTACCCGTAGTCGTGGCAGAGGGAAGCCTTGAATTGGCTTTAAAAGCACTGACTAAGCCGGAAAGGATTGACGGTGTTGAGCTTCGCGGTTCCAGCGAGGGTCGCAGTGGAAGCATTGAGAGACGGGCGAAGTTTTTTGCCCTTCCTCCGGTTCTTGGGTTCCATTTGAAGAGGTTTGAATATGACGGAACGCGGACGCAAAAAAATGATGGTCGGTTTGGATTCCCAGATAAATTGAATATGACGCCATATACGTCATGGCCTGGCGGCAGTGCGTCATACGAGTTATCGTGTATCGTGGTGCACGGAGGAACAGGTGATGGCGGGCATTATACAACGTACGTAAAGATCGATGGCGAATGGTGCAAATTCAATGATAGCGACGTTCGCGCGGTCCAACCCTCCGAAATTGAGACTTTGTCCGGCGGCGGGCCTGCTGGAGCGCCAAATGCGCACATGCTTTTTTATGCCAAAAGACAAGAGGCTGGCAGCGTGCAGTGAGTTTCAAAAAACTTGACGCCATTCTCGTGTGCCATTTGTTTGAGCGCCTTGGGGGGTTAGCTCAGCTGGTTAGAGCGCCGGTATCACACGCCGGAGGTCATGGGTTCGAGTCCCTTACCCCCCACCAGTATCGATGCGGCCTCCAAGCCGATGGCAAAAAAATATAATTTTTTAGACACCTCCTGGACACGGAAACGTCTTATGAAAATCCTTTCTGGAAAATTTTGCAGCAAAGGTCTCTTGTGATGAACCCAAAATTTCCCTGCAAGCCAGTCCGGCGGCGGAAAGAGTTGGCTCTCGTAGCATCCTTCCCTTGTGTGAAATATTTTTCGGACCAGTGGAACCAAATCTCTTGAACGATGGTTGTACCAGAACTCACACTTCATTAAAAAAAGCAAAAAGTTTTCGTCGGTGCAACCATTAAATTTAGCCAGCCTCCGTTTGGCATAACTCCAAAAACTTTCGATTCCATTAACATGGCTTTTCCCGCGAACGAATTCATTGTTGCTGTGAAAAACTCTGTAGTGATCATGGTCATTTTTTATTCGTTTGGCTCTCGACTAGCATCTCTTTCTTGTGTGAAATATTTTTCGAACCAGCGGGACCAAATCTTCCGAACGATGATTGTACCGAAACTCACACTCCTTTAAAAAAAGTAAAAAATTTT
>JAITCU010000014.1 GCA_031282835.1 Puniceicoccales bacterium | reverse complement strand
AAAAGTTTAGTCGGTGAAGATTTTTCCAGATTTCGCACCTGGGCCGCTGCCAAAGCGGTAATCGGGGTAGCTATGGTGGCCATAAACCTGGGTTTTTAGACTTTTTCCATCGGGGTTGTACATAGCAATTTCCAGCTATTGCAAGGAAAATTCGCTTGTTTTTTGGCAAAAAACTGGACGGCCGCCGCAGTTACCACTTGCGGCTGTTCTGACCGTTTTCACGCTTTCGCGCCTGGGGAGCGGTTCGGGCGACTATTGCGATCGGAATACTGATGTTAAATCTAGGAGTTTGAGTTTTGCAACTCGCATATTTATTGACAGCGTTTTGCCGATAATCACACAAGTTGGCTGCTATTTTGGGCTTAAAGTTCAGCCGGCATGACTATATCCTGGAACCCAGGTGATGGAGAAAATAAGGAGGAATGATGCGAATAGCGCCGTCAGCAAACAGCCTACGGCTAGCCGGTAAAAAGTGTATATGAACATTGCCAGGCCAGGAACCAGCGTGGGAGCTATGGTGGCAAGGGTGATACCGGCAATGCACGCAAATAATCCTGCCGTTGCCACGCAAACTACGGCACGCCACAGACGGGAGGGAGTTTCCCACCTGACATGGATTTTCTGGTTTGCCATTCCTACAAGCGTCGCCATCCCTACGGCACCAGCTGGATTTCCAGTGTTGTAAGACGTTGCCATTTCAAGCGTAGATTCGTACACTTGGGAAGAATGTCAACTGTTGAGTTTTTGTATTGAAATCTAATGTAGTAATATTAATTCTTTTATCAGCGGGCGATGGAGGAGGAGCAAAATTTGGGTGCCAATGGACCCGGGGAAGATCCGAATGAAACTGCACGGGACAGTTACGGCTTCGAGGAGTTAATGGGCCTCTATGAGCGTGATTTTGAGGATCTCGACCGGCTCAAGTTGTCACGCACATCCCCCCACGAATTGGGGCAATTTCTCGCCCGATTAAATGCGAGCGAACAAACCGAATTTCTGTATAATTTGTCCGACCGCGCAGCTGGAGAAGTCATCACCGAAATGGCCGATTCCGCAGAAGTGCTCATGCAGATGAAGGATCGGCGGGCACTTCGTATCCTGGAAAACTTGGAACCGGATGACGCTGCTTATATCGTTCGCCAGCTGGACGCACATACCCGGGATCGGATCCTGCGAAAACTTCCAACGGAGGCGGCACGGACCATCGCGGATCTGCTCCATTATGAAGCAAACACCGCCGGCGGCGTAATGACGCCCCACGTGAACAAAGTGCAACTTGCCTGGACCATTGATCAGGCCATTCAAACGCTGCGCACCACCGGCGATAATAACGAAAACTTGGATGTCATTTACGTGATCAATGACGAGGGGAAGCTGAGGGGGACGATTTCCTTACACAGGATTATCCGTGCCGCCGGAGATCAAAAAATCGAAGAAATTTTTGATCCCGACATTCAGGGCACATGCCGCGCGGATGCGGCGAGTACCAATGTGGCGCAACTTATGGCAGAGTTTGATCTGCAAAATTTACCGATTGTAGATAACTTGGGCCGCTTAATCGGAATGGTTACCCATGATGACGTAATTGATATTTTGCAGGAAAGTGCTACGAAGGATATCCAAATTTTACATGGCGCCGGTGCCGACGAGAACATCCATGATCCTGTTACCTATAGCGTTGCCAAACGGGCACCCTGGCTCCAATTTAATTTGATCACGGCGGCGATGGGCGCCCTCGTGGTATCCATGTTTCAGTCGCAAATTGAGCAGTTGACCTTGCTAGCCGTTTTTATGACCATGATCACCAGTTTGGGCGGTAACGCGGGAGGACAAACCCTGGCCGTTTCCATTCGCAGCCTGGCGCTTGGGGATTGGAAAAAGGGTGACACCATCGGAATTTTCCTCCGCGAAATGTTCAAGGGCTTGTTAAATGGCGGTATCACCGGTCTCGTCGCTGGTAGCGTGTGTGCGCTCATTACCCGAAATGTTTCCGTCGGAATTACCATTTTTCTTGCCATGACGCTTAACATGGCGTTATGCGGCATCTCTGGAGCGCTCATTCCACGTATTCTCCAAAAATTGAAGGTCGACCCGGCACAAAGTGCTTACATTTTCCTGACAATGGTCACGGATACCGTCGGGATGTACATCTTCCTCATGCTGGGGTGCTGGTTGCTCCTGTGAGGCAAAAACATGCCTTGCTTGGTTTTATTTTTTACCTTGGGATTTTTTTACGGGCGAAAACTTGACAGATTTAACAAAAAAATAGAAGTAAGATAGTTCTTGTATGGCGTTGGAATATGTGGAAGTGGAAGGCAAAGTGGTGGCGGTACTCCCGGGGACGATGTTTCGAGTAGAACTGAAGAACGGGCACCGGGTCCTTGCGCATATTTCGGGGAAGCTTCGGAAGAATTTTATAAAATTTACCGTTGGCGACATGGTGCGGCTGGAGATTAGCCCACAGGACGTGGAGAAGGCGCGAATCACCCACCGTCTTAGGACCGCTCTCGCGCCCCATAACGCCCCCATACGTAGTTTTGGCCCCCGTCGCAACGGCTGATCCAGGGCCATCGGCAAATCAAAAGAAATAAAACCGAGTGTGGGCAGTTGGCTGCCGGCTTCGAGAAATTTTTTATATGGCCCGTGCGAATGAAATCGCCAAGTGGGGCGGGTTGTGCTCTAATCATAATCATGAAAGATCTGGCCAGGTGTGATTGTTGTGGTGCTCCGGCGACGGTTTTCCTGACGCAGGTGGTTGATGGCGTGGCAACGCATCTTTGCTTATGCGATAAATGCGCCCGAGATCGTGGTTTCTCCGAAGGGTCCGGCATGCCTCCGAGGGGTTTGGCGGGGTTTTGGGATTTTCGTACTCGGGGTGTCGTGGACAAAGGCGCCGATCTCGTGTGCCCTAAATGCGGAATGACCGTCGTCAAATTTTGCGCAACGTCCCGGGTCGGATGCGCCCAGTGCTACTCTATTTTTCGGAATATTATTTCCGAAAAAGTATCTTCCCGCGGTGGGGGTGCTCAATTTAAAGGAAAGATCCCAACTTTACTCCCGAAACCTCCCGATGCGAATGCACAATCGCTGCCGTGCCAAGCGGATAATAAACACAGGCCATGTTCTTCCGTTGACGGGCACGTGCGTAAGTTATTTCACCATTTGCGGATTGCCATTGTGGAGGAACGCTATGAGGACGCGGCGCGGATTCGTGATGAAATTGTCACATGTAGTAAGAAAAAATACGAAGGATCGCCGGTGCAGGGTCAAAAAAATGCCTAGATCCCTTTCTGATGTTGCTAACATGTGGGTGGTAGGTTAGGTACGCGAAAGTAGTCATCCGTTTTTATTTTATGACAAATTTTACGCCACAAAGATCGTTCAAAAAGCCAGAGGATAGTGGGCGCCGCTTTGTTCGCGGGCGCGTGGATCGTGGACCGCGCTGCGACGAACGAATTCGAGTCCCCGAGGTGCGCGTGATCGGCCCAGCGGGCGAACAACTGGGCGTGATGGATACGCGCGAGGCCCTCGCCCTTGCAAAATCCCACGGGCTTAATCTGGTTGAGGTGGCAGCTATGTCCATGCCGCCCGTATGTAAAATCGTCGATTACGGAAAGCACAGGTATCTAGAGGCGAAAAAAACGAAGGGCCATGTAAAGCCGAACGCGGCAAAGTACAAGGAGCTGAAGTTTCGTCCCAACGTTGACGTGGGGGATTATTCGACCAAAATCCGGCAGGGGGTCGAGTTTTTACAAAAAGGGATGAAGCTGAAGCTTACCCTGATGTTCCGCGGCCGGGAAATGGCCCATCAAGAGATCGGCCACGAGGTGGTTTTGCGGGCCATTGACGATTTGCAACAGTTCGGCGTTTTAGAAACACCGCCAAAGCTTTCCGGGCGCATAATCACGGCTACCCTGTCACCGCGCGCTGCAAGGCTCGCGGGGCCTACAGCGCTGTAGCCACATGCATAAATTTGGCCCCCGGAAGCAACGACTAAAAGATAAGCGTCAACAAACCGGCTGTATGCGTGTTAGAGTCCAACGGATGTGGTGATTCCGCTGAAACAGGCAAGAAACCCAACGGCTGCCGCGTATACGCCTGTAAACTTTCCGGTCATATCTAGAACAAATTTTCCAATATATCTGGAACCGAACATGGCTGCGGAAACGACAATAAGGAATACCACGAAGGCAACAAAGACGGCGCCAGTGAGAAAAAATTTTCCACCCAATGTCACACTTTCGGCACACCGCATGACAACAACGGAAATCATGCCAGGGCCAGCGAGGAGCGGGATTGCCAACGGTGTAACCGCAACCCCGAGGGAAGAGGATTTCCTTATCTCCTCCTTCGGTTTTGCACTCGTGGCTGTTTCCCCATCTCCGCTGGCATTAAAAAGAAGTCCGAGACTCACAATTATTAAGTAGATCCCGCTGGCAATTTTGAATGCCGAAAGGGAAAAGCCGAAAAATTCAAGCACGTAGGACCCACACAGTGCAAATACCACCAGGACAAGTGCGGCCACAAAGCCCGCCATGGACGCGATCCGTACACGCTCTACCCCAGATTGGCCTGGTGTTAGAGCCAAAATAACAGGAATGAAACACCCAGGGGCAGTTAAAACTAGCAGTTGCCCGACTATAGGCCCAAACATCAACATGGTCCTCTAATCTCCCATTTTGTCGTGTAAAGAATTTTTTACGGGCATGGAGGCCGCGGATTTCGTGGCAAAAAGCGGCTCGAATTTCGCGTAGTTTTCCATCGCGGCCATGGCCCTTTGCTCTAAGTTGTCCTGCGTCGAGGGAAGGCACCATAGGGCAAAGGAGGTCAGGATTTTTGCCAATGGTGGCGGGTATATTTCCTGTTTTTTAAATAAAAAAAGTGCATAAATTGCCAGCCGGAATAGCGAATCGGGATCATGAGCCAATTCTCTCTCCGCCAGGGCCATTTTATCCGCGGGGAGTCGGCCGATTTCTTCGATTTTACCCGCCCCCCAGACGGCGGATTCAACGAGAACCTCTTCGCCGAGCGCGAGAATAAGCATGCCGCTAGCCATGAAATCCCGCATCATGTGACAAAACTGACCCAAAGCATCTGCGGTTCGGCATAGCGTCTCAAATCCAGTGCTTCGAAGGGTCAATCCGGTTTCAGCAACATCCCGCTCGCCGATGTCCATTGCCTGTAATGGACGTAAAAATTTTTCCCAATCTTTGGGCAGTATCCTATATTCCTCAGAATGCTCTGCGGGGAATAATTTTTCCCGCAGGGAAATTAGCCGAATCAGTTGCCGTTGGCAGCGAACGAATCCCCCATCTTTCTGGGCCAGCGCCGCTAATATGCCGAGAAAAACGGTGGGGGGACAAAAAAAATCAGCCTGTGGAGAAATTTTTTCTTCCTCTCGGGCTTCAATCCATTTAACTAGTCGCTCATGACCAGGTTGGGGTAGAAAAAAAGAACTTCTTCGGCTCCTACGGAGCACACGCTGGGAAATTCGTTTGATGAGTATCTGGAGGCGTCTTGGGTTTTGCAAAGTGTTTTCAGTGATGATGATCGGAGAAAATGAGGTTGCTCGTAGGCTGCGTCCAGCGAATGTTTCCTTATCGCACATGCTAGCATAATGTCGTTGATAAGCGAAATAGTCAATCGTTTTCCCTGTTTGGCAGGGAAAGGTTGGTTTTTAGTGCCCAGCTAGGAGCATTCGGCTTGTATCCGATACATAATCTCGAGGATTTTTTTCCCATAGTCCCTGTCTGCCGCCCATCGTCCTGAGAGCTTGCCAACCTTCCGTGCAGACCCCAATTGAACCAATTTTCTCCGGCTGTCGATGCATGGGCGTGTGGTCTTCCGCTTTGATGCGTAAGCTTTTAGATGTTGCACGTGGACGCGAACGCCAACGTCCATGCTTGGGAAAGAATTCCCACGGGCATTACCGCCAACTGCGCCAAATCCACAAAAATTATTTTGTTCCAGGCGCACGTCATTGCCAAACCTGAGAAATCCCGTCTCAAGGCACATTTGCGAAAAGGCGACTGTCAGCCGGACTCCCTCTGCGCGGCATTCCGCGTCATAGAGTTGCGCAATTCGCCTGGCGTAATTTGGCTTGACGGTCGGACTGTTGCGGGTGAGGAACTCCGCGAGTTTTTCCGCGGAAACCCTATCCCGCCCCATGATGTTGTCGTTAATGGGAGCAGATTGGGCCTGGCCCGCAAGGGTGATGCACATGGCGATGCCTAACGCGAGGCAATGAAGTTTCATCGAGCTGAGGTTGCCGGTGTACCCCTTTCCGTCAACTGGGAAGTGTCCCGTGTCATGATGCTTAAAAACTGGGCTAGGTGCAAATCTCGGCGATTCCGGTGCACTAAACTAAATGTTTTCCCCGGCTGAGGCCTGCTGAAACTCCAAAATAATCGTCGCATGGGCAGGAAGGAAAAGATTGAGGGAATCTTCGTAGCCATTGCATGGGATGGCTTCGCTTGTTTTTCCGCCCAGGTTGCCGCCGTTGTTACCGTCGTAGGCGGCGGAGTCGCTGTTTAAAATTTCCAGCCAATTTCCCGCCAGCGGCACTCCCACGCGGTAATGGTTTCGGGAAATTGGGGTAAAATTGCAGATAATAAGGACTTTTTGAAAATTTTTCTGGCCCATGCGCAAATAACTGAGTACACTGTGGTCACGATCGTCGGGGTTGATCCAGCGAAAGCCGTTAGGCTCGTTATCGCCATAGCCGAGCCAGGGATGCTTGCGATAAAAATTATTCAAATCGTGAATCCATCTCCGCAGGCCCCGATGATCGGCATGTTCTAGCAGATTCCAATCCAAACTGCGTTTGTGATACCATTCGTTGTATTGGCCAAATTCCCCACCCATAAAGAGGGATTTTTTCCCGGGCCAGGTCCACATGTAACCGAAAAGCGATCGGAGCATGTGCGCCATCTGCCGGATGTCGTCGGATGGCATGCGGGCAAGCAGGGAACTTTTACCGTGGACCACTTCGTCGTGGGACAGGGCCAGGATAAAATTTTCCGAGTACTGGTAGAGCATGGCAAAGGTGATCTGGTTGTGGTGGTGCCGCCGATGGATAGGGTCTCGGGAGAGGTACCCCAGTGTATCATGCATCCATCCCATGTTCCATTTGAAATCAAAGCCAATGCCACCCTGGTGTACGGGCTTCGTGAGCGCTGGAAAAGAAGTGGCTTCCTCGGCGATGGTGATGATTCCTGGGAAATGTTTATGGGTTAGGACATTGAATTCCTTTAAAAATTCAATGGCTTCGAGATTCTCGGGGCCGCCATATTGGTTGGCGACCCATTCGCCGTCCCTGCGGCAATAATTGCGGTAAAGCATGGAGCTCACCGCATCCACCCGGAAGCCATCCACGTGAAAGCGCTCTAACCAGCTTATGGCACTGGAAATTAAAAAATTGCATACTTCATTGCGGCCGTAGTTGAAAACCAAGGTTCCCCAGTCCTTGTGTTCGCCGATGCGCGGGTCTTCGTGCTCAAAGAGGCAGGTGCCGTCGAATTGGGCCAAGGCAAAGCGGTCCTTGGGGAAATGGGAGGGGACCCAGTCCAAAATAACACCGATGCCGTGCCCGTGGAATGTATCCACAAAGTATTTAAAATCCTCCGGGGTCCCGTAGCGGAAGGTTGGGGCGAAAAAGCCCGTTGTTTG
Organism: Puniceicoccales bacterium; assembly: GCA_031282835.1. Taxonomy (GTDB): domain Bacteria; phylum Verrucomicrobiota; class Verrucomicrobiia; order Opitutales; family JAIRLM01; genus JAIRLM01. The sequence goes on along the minus strand of JAITCU010000014.1, from coordinate 2,652 downwards.
GTAGCCCCAGGAATCGTCGAAGGGAAATTCGCAAACGGGCAGCAGCTCCACGTGGGTGAATCCCATGGAAAGACAATAATCGGCCAGCTGATGGGCGCTTTCCCGGTAGGAGAGGGGCCGATTATTTTCTTCGACGACGCGCCGCCAGGATCCCAGGTGAACTTCATAAATACTTATGGGTTCCCGGTGCGGAGACGTACCAGCGCGTTTTTTCATCCAGGTGCCATCGTGCCAATGATAGGATTCCTCGATGCCGTACCATGAGGCATGGTTGGGTTCGCCCTCGTAAGAAAGCGCAAAGGGATCGCTGCGCAGCTGGAAATTCCCATGATAATCGACGAGGCCATATTTGTAGCGGCCCTTTCCCGTAAGCCCTGGAATGAAAAGTTCCCAAATGCCGGAGCTGCCCAGGGATCGCATGGGAAAGTAGTGGCGATCCCAATGGTTAAAATCGCCCACGACCGAAACGCAGCGGGCGTTGGGCGCCCAGACGGTGAAACCAATTCCAGCGGTTCCCTCCACGTGTCTCCGGTGTGCGCCAAGGTGGTGATGGCTCCATGGAGCATGTCCAGCATTGAATAGGTATGCATCCATTTGCGGAATGGTGGGCAAAAAACGGTAGGCGTCTTCGAACGTATGCTGCGTGCCATTCGCGTGAGTAGATTTGAGGAGGTATGGGAAGGGTTCCGTTTCCTCCGATTGCCACTGGAATAGTCCGGAATCGGACAGTTTGCCCATGGGATGAACGGATCGGGTCCCCTTGTCTACGACGGCACAGGCAACGGTATTTTGTAAAAAGGCGCGCACTACCACAGTTCCGTTTACCAGGTGCATTCCCAGGAAATCATGGGGGTGTGAACATTGCCCTTCCAAAAGTTGCCGTTGGATCATTGGCCAATTTTGTGCCAATTTGCCGGCTAAGTCAGCGTTTTTCCTGTATTTATGCAGCCGATTCCATTATACGTTCGTCCACCCCCATGTCTCGGGAAATTTGCATCTATTGCGCCGTCCAGCGGTTGAACTATGATGAGGATGAAGTCTGCCGGATCTTCGCCGTGTTGGATGAGTCCTCCGAGCGGTCCATACCAGATGGAGAACTGTCCCTCGCGTTTTTGGACACGGAGACCATGCGTGTCATGCACGGGGAATTCCTCGGGGACCCGGTGCCAACGGACGTAATTACCTTCCCAGGGGATCCGGAGAACGATTTTGCCGGAGAAATTTGCATTTCGGTGGAATATGCGGCGGAATGCGCGGAAGAGCACGGCATCACCCTTGCCGACGAAATGACCCTATACATGGTCCACGGCTGGCTGCACTTGTCCGGATTGGCCGATCAAACGCCGGAGGACGCGGCCAAAATGCGCCAGGAAGAAGCCAAAGCCATCCAATTGCTGAAAGCACAAAACGCCATTCCGTCCTTTATGTTTGCGTGAGCTTCGATGAAATGGCTTTCAAATCCCGCATGGCAACGGAGGTGCCGGGGTTTAAATTCCCGCTATGTGGGTGCGCGGCAAAAGAATGCTTGACTTTTCAATGACGAGCATTACGTAATATACCCCATGCGATGTTACGTTTGTTTCATTAATTTCCGAAATTTCGTGAAGTTTCGGCCCGCCGTTGACTGGCGTTGTCTCGTGTGCTCGGCTGCAGCGTCGCTGAAAGCGTTGGCGAATGAAGGAGTTAAGCTGTGAGTTATGCATTGGGGAGTACGGGTTACGATGTGTTGGCGAAACATGATCGGACGGAGGGTAAAATTTTTGCGTACGTCGTGTCGGAGTATTGTGCCCTTCGAGATGCGATGGGCAGCGGCGATCCGACCGAAACTGGGAAGCTGATCAATACCATCACGCAGAATATTCCACCGGAAAGGCGCTTGGAATGGATCGGTTTCTTGATGTATGCGGTCCGCGCGGACGTGATTCCCCACGGTGCGACAAGGGCCATAATCCAGGAATTGCTTGATGCTGCCCATCGCGTTGCGCAAAGGCAGGATGATGCAGAACTGGCAAAGCTGAAGGCACTCCAAAAGCAAAGCGCACAGGCGGAGGCTGAAGCAGCCCGGATTCAGGCTGAAACGGCAGCCGCGGAAAGAAATCCTCTTGGATTTTTGGCGCTGACGGGTAGTGGTGCTGCGCTTGGAGCGGGAATTGCCAAAGGAGCCGCCTTTGGTGGGGCAGCCGGTGGACCGGTCGGCGCCCTGGTCGGTGGTGGCGTCGCAGGCATAGTTGGAATGTTCGCTTTTCTGTAATTTGGAGGCAATGAGATGAGTGCGAATGGAATTCATGGACAATCGGGAGTTCAAACCTATGTGATATCCGACCCCGAAAGCGGCCGTCAGTTCACGTGTGACGTGCCAACGGAGGTTGCACTGGCGGCTGATTTTTCAAGCCGCGCCATTCCCACAGATGAGGACATGGGAGGTGAGGATGGAGCAAAAAGGCGTCTTGTACGCACGATGATATTGTACCCGGAGTGCGGTGATTTTATCAGGGGCATGTTTTGGTCGTTGATCGATAGAGGTGAGAATATCATATGCGAGTTGCAAAACTCTGAATTGTAAAACCAATGGCCGTGGCTAGTTGTCCAGAATGGTCTTCAGCAAACTAGCCATAAAATCTCTGTACATAGCAATTTCCAGCTACTGCAAGG
>JAITCU010000013.1 GCA_031282835.1 Puniceicoccales bacterium | reverse complement strand
GTGAATTGGATGAATACGGTCAGAACAGCCGCAAGTGGTAACTGCGGCGGACGCCCAGTTTTTTGCCAAAAAATAAGCGAATTTTCCTTGCAATAGCTGGAAATTGCTATGTACAGAGATTTTATGGCTAGTTTGCTGAATACCATTCCGGACAACTAGCCACGGCCGTTGATTTTACAATTCAGAGTTTTGCAACCCGCATCATCTTATATAGACGACCGTTCCAAGTATCAAGCTGGACTTTTCCCATCGGGGTGTATTTCGCGAAATGTTGCCACAGACCTAAATTTTTCATTGCAAATTGTTGCATTTTATGCGATAGCATGGTCATGAAAATTGGATCTAAAACATCGCAACCAATACCAGTCCCATCCACGGGAACGGAAAACCTTGGCGCCACCTATACAACACCAACTTCGGCTAGGTGGCAAACCGTAAAAACGTTTTTCACCGACGCAGTCTGGTTTTATGCCATCAGAATTGTCGCATGGTTGACGTTGCTTATCCCTGTTGTGGTATTTGTGGTGCGTTGTGTTACCGTCAAACGACGGTTTGAAGAAATGTACCGATTCCTGCTTTTTCAAAAAACAACGAGACAATCCGCAGCGGTGCAACCAAAGCAACCACCGGTACCAGCGCCTCCATTGACACCTGAACCTCCGCCGATAGTGCCAGCTGCTAAAACCGAAATTAATCTCGCGGATTTTGGCGAAGCAAGCTGTAGAACGGATTATGTTTACAAGGGCACCAGTTCCACAGGGGAGATAACCTTTGGAGCGCAAATCCCTGGAGAATCCCACTTGGGCAAGGAGATAACTGTAAATGGTTTCTCTGAACTTGTTAAGGCAAAAGAATGGGTGGCATTAAAAATCTGGCCCGAGATAAATGACCCGCAGCAATTCATGGTGAGATTTCCACCGAATGTGAATGGTTTTTTTGCCGAAGGACTAGTGAATCTTCAACTCCTTGAGGTCGAGTCGCCATACCATGTGCAATATATGGAGTGCTACATTAAAGGCAATCGCGGACTTCAGAAATTAGTACTACTTGGAGATTTTAGTAATGTGCAACTCTGCAGACTTGGAACGGAAGGTCAAGGAGTTTCTCTCACGTTTGGACCGACATCGGATGGAATTCCATTTAGCACAGAAACTATTAGCATTTCGGAATGTCCGGCCGTGGATGAGGTTCACGCTGGCAAAGGGGTTACCTCCGAAAATCTGATACAAATTGCCGCAGCCTGTCCCAACCTAAAAAGATTGTCTCTATCGGCGGAACTTCAACGAGACTTACCCGAAGCTCAGCTTGTTCTGATAAAGGCAAATCTTCCGCCGGGGTGTGAAGTAATTCTTCCCTCATAGCACTATGCGTTATAAAATTATACATCCATTGATTCAACACCTTGTGAAAGTAATTTGGATGCCACTTCGTAAATTTGCCGGCTTACCCATGCGTCCGTCGCCGCGTAACGCAATTGGCTATCTGTGAGGCAGTCCCGGCTCCAGTCGGACGTCTGCTCTTTTTTCGAAATGCGGATTCCGAGCAATATGGCACACAATTTCCGCAAGCTGCGGTCCTCAATTCCCAATGCGTCGGTAATACGCGTCAGTTCCCGAAATCCACCTGGGTTAAATTCTTGAAATTTTTTCAACCGCCGGACGTCCTCCTGAACGGCCACACAAATTTTCAGGCTTTCTTCCGACTCAAGTAGTGGAATGAGCGGATTGAGCTTCCCACACTTGGACAATTGAAAAATAAAAACTTCTTCGCTCGTAGCTAATTGCACGATTGCTGGGTTGTAATGCTGTCCCCGGCGGAAGGATGGCCGGGTTTCCGTGTCAAAGCCTAATATCGGGCAGCGCAGGAGGCATTCGATGGCCGAGTGCGCCCGTTCCTCCGTATCAATCAAGACGATCTTCCCGTCAAATTGCCAGAGAGGAAGGGCATTAACCGCATCCTTGGGGAGACGTTTGGGAATCTGCGGGGACAAATTCATGAATGACTGACCTTTTGCCATTATATTTATTAGAAATTTTTTAAAATCAATGGAAAAATGCTCACTCGCTCTTTTTAAAGCAGGCAAACTCCATGCCAAATTATCGTTAGAATGTAGATCCCTCAGAGATGCGAAATCTATCATCGGCCCGAGGTTACGCCTACGAACATTAATGTCGCAGGAGACAATATCTGAAATATTCATAGAAAAGTCCTTGAAGTATAGTATCATAATTAGAAAGCCCAACGCTATCGTTGTCCTCGGACAATTGGCCGAGATAATAATTTGTCATCATTTTCTTCCCTTTTTATTTGGTTGCCATGGATTCCTCGATCGGATGTACTAGTTTATTTTTTATCTAATGGAAATATTTTTCAAATGGCTTCCGCGGTTGGCAGCTGGCTGGCCCGTTGTAAAAACGCAGGAAATTCCCCAAAAAATGGGGATTCCAGTTTGAAGCCAGGCGCCAATCCTGGGACTGGAAACCGTTTGCAGTTCCCAATCATCATCAAAAATATCTGTCACGGATGCGGTAGTAGCGGTAACATTTTTCATATTGAGCTTTCTTTCTGTTGCTGATCTCGAGATCGTTTTCCATCTTGCGTGGAAGTTGGTGAATGTCAACGATTTTAGCGGAAAATACTCATAAAATTTACATTTATCGCATCGTTGTCTGTTGGCAGGCCCTTAGTGGGCCGCAGTTGGCGCCAAAGCCGCCCCCGATCCAGACGATTCCGAGCAGTGGCAGCCGAGTACCACACGAAACACAGAATTTATCCCCCAAGCAGGCCGACCGCTGTGGCTTGGCAGAAAAAGCTACCATGGCAATTAATCGCGGAGGCGCCAATTGGAGGGTCTTCCCCCTGTTAAACCGCTAACGTAGTTCCTGGCAGCCTTTTCGGAAAATTCGCCATTAGGGCTGGGGGATTGTCTCGGCTTCCATTGCAGATCTTGCAGAAGTCGCTTTTAGTCCATTTTGCCCCGCATGAAATGCGGGCTTCAAGACAGTGTTTCTAACTTTTGCGGGACCTCTATTATCGATTCAACTTCATTTAAGCTCTGTGAGAACGTTCGCTTCGACAATTTCCTCCTTTTTCTTGAATTTTCCGATTTGATCCCGTGGGCTCGAGAAATATTCCATATAGGGAAAAGATGCTAGTCGAAAGCCACGCTAAATATAATTTTCATTCCTTCACATACTCATTTCCCCGCGGCAAATTGCGCCCAGTGGAGCTGGGCATAGATCCCATTTGGTATTCGAAGCAATTCCTCCTCCGTCCCCGATTCCGCTATTCGGCCATCCTTGAGAGCTATAATGAAATCCACTTTGCCGATGGAGAATAATCGATGGGCGACGATGAGGACGGTTTTATTTCGCGTCAAATTATCCAAAGCTTTTTGCACAGTGGCCGCCGACTGATTGTCCAGGGCACTCGTGGCCTCGTCGAGGATGATGATGGGCGCGTCGCGGAGAATGGCGCGGGCAATGGCAATGCGTTGCCTTTGGCCCCCGGATAACAACACGCCTCGCTCGCCGACCTCCGTATCCAGCCGATTCGGTAGAGTTTGGATGAATTCTTGCAAATAGGCGGCGGCCACCGCGTGCTGAAGGGCTTCGCCAGAAGCGGCCGGATTGCCAAGTAGTATATTTTCACGGATGGTACCGGAAAATAGGAAATTATCTTGAAAAACCAGAGCCATGCTCCGTCGCAAGTCGATCAGTGAAATCTTGCGAATATCCCGCCCGTCGATTTCAATGGATCCACCGGTGACATCGTAAAGCCGCGCCAATAAATGGACCAGGGACGATTTTCCACTTCCCGAGTTTCCCACGATGCCAACGGTTTTTCCCGCGGGGATTGTAAAATTTATTCCCCGCAAAACGGGTTGTTCAGGATGGTAGGCAAAGTGTACATCTCGGAAGCGAATTTCCGAGATAATTTCGAGGGATTTGCCCCCGCCGACTAGGACATTAGGAATTTTGGGTTCGATGTACATGATTTCACGGATGCGATCGATGGCTAGCAGCGCACCCTGCATGGCCGTTAGGTTGTTACCAATTCCTTTGAAGGGCGTATAAAGTAGGAGAAGGGCGGCGATGAAGGATGCGAAACCGCCACCACTCATGCGCCCGCTTGAAACCAGCCAACCACCAAAGGCAAGAACGAGGGCCAAGCCAATGGAAACGATGAAATGCATGGCCGGGGAAATCCAGTTGGAATGGCCGGCAATACGCGTGGATACACGTAGCATGTCATCCATCAGATGGTTGAAACGGCTTTCCTGGTGTTCTTGCAGGCCATAGGCAATGAGCGTACGATTGCCTAGTGCGGTTTCGTTGTAAAAAACCGTTGCTGCCGCGCCCGAGTATTCATTTTTCGTGGTCATGGTGCGGATTTTTTTTCGAACCATGCGCAGGGGAAAAAATGCAACGGCGCCGACAAGCAGAGCAATTATTGCTAAAGACGGAGAATTGTAGACCAATACACCAGCCAATCCGATGGACGAAAATAGCCGAATGAGGAAGAATTTTCCATTGTTGATCAAATTTGTGAACGCCGTATCGGCATCATGGCCGAAGCGCATGAAGATCTTCCCGGTGTCCGTGCCATCGAAAAACGCAGCATCCAGTGTTAGAAGCTTATGAAAAAGTTGCCGCTTAACCGCCGATGCCGTACGGTTGCCAACCCATGCGTTTATGTATGAAGTTAGGAAAGTGAGCGCGCTTTGAAGCCCCGTGAACGCCACAATGAGGGCGGGAATAAGCGCAGAAACGAGCATGTCCCTTCCCAGGATCACCCGGTCCACATAGGGGCGCAAAAAGGCGGCAATGGCAGCTTCCATGGCTCCGACCGGGATGGTCAACAGGATGCCCACCAAAAGGAGCCCGGCGTGCGGACGGATTAGCTGCCAGACGTAATTCCAAAAACCGCGCTTCATAAACCGATGCCTGGAGCATATGGCTGCGAGCCAATTAAAGGCCATGTTTTTTGCTGGAAAAGTCTTGACTTTAGCGCCAAATTCAGCGAGTGTCGCTCGCATAGGAGAGTCTTATGTCAAATTCTGTTAGTATTACTCAGGCGCCATCTGTAGCTGAACGCGCCGTCGCTCATTTCAATGAATCCGTGCCCGTGGATTTAAACGAAACCATCTTGGGCATGGCAGCCATTATGAACCGGGCCAGAGGAAATGTGGCGGCTGCGCAGGCGCATTTGAACATTTTTCGCATAACGAGAAATAGGACCGAGTTTGGTGCGTTCATTGTCGACTGGGGGCAGCTTGATTTCGATGTGTTCGCGGCTCTTTTGGAGGGAACACGGACCATATATCGTGCGTTTGGGGCGCATCCCTTGGATGATCGTCGGCAAACCTTGACAGCCATTCGGAACGCGGTCCGCGCTGCCGATGACACTGATGTGGTCACCACACGCGAGTACATCGAGAACATCCGGGGTTTTGTCGCTGAGATTGCCGTTGACACCGAGGATCCCCAAGTTATCAGGCTCGCACAGGAGATCAATGGACATCTCACACACTTGGAGGAGGCTGTTTCTCGCAGATATGACCGGGGGGAGCCGTTCGCTGGTGCCCCGCAAGCTAGAAGGTTTTGGGAAAACCTCGGTCGCGATGATCCTTATGCACCTCAGAAGCTGGCCAGAACGATGTTGGCAGATGCGCAAAAACGAGATAAAAATCAGAGAGACGAGAGGCAAAAGCAGCAGTTGGAAAATGAGCGCGAGAAAGATTATCAAGACAACAAATATCAGGATATAAAACGTTATCGCGATAGACAAGCGGTGCAAGCGCAGGCGGCGGTGCGAGCGACATAGGTCTATTTTTAGGGTATTTGTCCGCGGATTGCTGCGGGCATGGCATTTTGTGATTTTCATGTCTGGGAGGTGTTTGCACTTCTAACACTTTGTTTGTGGAGTCGTGTTTCGACACTTCTAACATCAATTCCGGCAATTTTGATCTTCTTTCGACGTGATGTTTTCCCGGCGATGATATAAAAATTTCGCTGGGGGACGGAAAGTTTTCTTGACAAAATTTTTATAAGCTCATCATTTGCCCTACCCTCGCGGGGCGATGCCTTAAGTCGTACGCGTAGAGGGAATTGCGAAAATGGCATGATACAGCTTTGTGATGCATTCGGAGCCACGACGACATCGATGACTGCATCCATAGCCGTAGCATAGGTGGAGGGAAGCAGAATGAAAGCTTCTTTTATTTTACGATCGGAGTTACAGTAATGAATGGAAGTTCAGATGGATACCAGCGTGAACGAGGGGAAATCGATGCCATCGATAGGGCATCCGCATCGCTTCTGGACCTGGTGGCTAAAACCGATCCTCACCAGGCCTGGTTCACCCCCAAGGAAGTGGCAGCCATTCTCAATCGGACGGACCAGTTCGTGCGCGATCTCGTGGAAAATGGTCGCATTTGGGGGCACGCGCTCAACGCCCGCGGTCAGCGGCGAAAATCTTACCAAATTCATCGTATCGCGCTGGAGTTATATCTGCTGCAAACGGCTAATTTCGGCCCGGATGAATTGGCAAAATCCATTCTCCGTCTCGTTGACTCCCTCCCGCGGAAACAGGTGGATGCGATTCGCCGCGTGATCTGACCAAACTCGCGAAAATTCACTGGCGAACGCCCGACACAATTTTAGCTTCGCCCCATGAATGAGCATTTTCATAGCTGGAAATTTTGGTGGATATTCGGCCAGCTGCTTGCGGGGTGCGCGTGCGTCTTTTATCGGATGATGCGCAGCCGACGACCGGAATATACCCAGCCCCTGAGGGCATGGGAAACATCGAAGCTTAATTTCGTTATCTTTCTATGGTTTTCTGGGATGTTCATCCTTGGGCTAATCCCGCGGCCCACATTGGCCGAAGCGCACACCGAATACGTCATCGAATGCGTTTATCAGGGAGTATTTTTAATATTATTAGTCTTTTTTGCCCGCTGGAATATCTTTGGTTATGCCTCCGGAATCCGCAACGGGCCTGTAACCTTCGGAAAATTGATTAAAGTTTCCATGTTCTCCCATTTTTACCTCACGCCGCTTGTTTTTGCCCTATCTGCCGCGTGGACATTGTTTCTCACATTTATCAATCACATAGGATTTCATATCCCCCTGGAGCAACAGGAACTTTTGCTTCTGTTGGAGAGCAACCCACCACTGAGCTGGGCAATACCAGTCACATTCACAGCAGTTGCCATTGCTCCGACATGTGAAGAACTTCTCTTCCGAGGCGGCATTTATCGCTTTTTAAAAGGAAAAATATCCCCCACACCCGCCGCCCTGGTTACTGGGGCGATTTTTGCGCTACTTCACTGGAATTGGAACGCTTTTCTCCCGCTGTTTTTTCTGAGCCTCTTTCTCACCTGCCTTTATGAACGGGTGGGATTACTTCACGCGCCGATCATCGTCCATGGACTACTAAACGCGAACAGCATCGTGCTCGCACTACTTCCCGAATAAATTTATGCTTTGCCAGACGAGCCACTGACTTCAACATGATTTCATGTTGGAATGGCTGCGAGTCCGGTGGCAGAGGCGGAAAAGGCATACCACGGCACACAATTTGCTCTTATACGCGCGGCGGGTCCTGAACTATCGGCGAGGGCAGCTTTCGCTGGACAAGGAGGTAATTTTATCAGGCCACTTGGAGATTTTAAAAAAAAATTGGCACACCTTGCCGCCTGGACGCGTGGAAGAAATCGACAAATATCTGGTCTCCGTGGGCGGGAATATCTATCCCGTTCGCCGGTGGACTGATACCATCGAGGCCTTTCTCATGGCAATTATCGTCGCAGTGGGCTTCCGCGCCTTCTTTGCCCAAACGTTTACCATCCCTACCAATTCCATGCTTCCATCCTATCATGGTATGACCGCTGAACTCAGCGATGGCCACGCTCGCAGCTCCTTGGGCAATTTTATCCGCGGAATCACACATTATGCACCCCGGACGCAAAAGGGCGGCCGGGTGTTTATCCCGCTCAATGACCGCACGGAAGCCGTCCGGAATCACTCGCTGATTTCCTTCGAACGAACAAATAAGTGCTCCTATTTCCTCATCCCCCAGCGGGTCCGCAGCTATCAATTGTGGGTTAACAACGAGTCCGTCCCGATCCACGTCCCAGCGGATTTTGATCTGGAAAATACGCTGATGGCACGGTTTTGCCCGAAAATATCTTCGAAAAAAATCGCCGATGCCATCGATAAGTTTCCGCTGATCCGCCGCAACGGCCGGATATTTTTGGATACGGGAGTTGATGTTGCACCGAATGCTCCGGTCATTGCCTTCGATCTGCAACACGGGGATGTGCTTTTCGTCGAACGGCTATCCCGGCACTTTCGCTTTCCCAGGCGAGGTGACGCCGTTGTTTTTGCCACGTGGCGGGTCCCAGAATTGAAAAATGATGATCGCTACTACATTAAGCGCCTGGTTGGCGTACCGGGAGATGTCTTATCAATCAATGACGGAAAACTTTTGCGGGACGGGCATCCAGCCAACGATTCGCCGGCAATGGAAAAAAATAACGAAAAGCGGGGCTCCTACGGCGGGTATTTCCCCTATGGGGCACTGGCAGGGAAAAGTGTCGCCGTTCCCGCCGGGCACTTTTTTGTCATGGGAGATAACTCGGCCAATAGCTATGACAGTCGTTTTTTTGGCCCCATTCCAAAGAACTCCGTCGCCGGCCGGCCACTGTGGGTGTTTTTCCCCAGCCGGGGTAAATGATGGACGTGGTTGGATTTTCAAATTCGGCGCCGATGAAAATTGGCATTTTGGGTTCGGGTGTGACGGGACAGGCGGTCGCCCAGTTTTGCCGCGAACGGAACATTCCTTCACATGTCTTTACCGAGGGTGATTGCTCCAATTGGGAGTTAAATGACTTTACATGCCTCGTTTATAGCCCCGGCTCCATCCATTCACCCTTTTTGCGCGAAGTTAGACAGGCCGGCATTCCTTGCATGAACGATCTGGATTTTGCGCAGAAATTTTACACCAACCGAACCATCGCCATTACGGGAACAAACGGCAAGACGTCCACCGCAGAAATGCTCCACCACATTTTCAAAAAACTCCGCATCCCCTCCCTGCTGACGGGGAATATTGGCATTCCGCCCATTTCCCAGGTGAGACGGTTCAACGCAAACCCGCGTGTATGGAACATTTGTGAAGTTAGCTCCTTCCAGGCACGCGATTTAACCATCTTCCGCCCAGATTATGCCCTGTGGACAAATTTCGCCCCCAATCACCTAGATATGCATGGGACCTTGGAGGATTACTTTTTGTCCAAATGGAATCTGCTACGACGGGTCCGCGAGGTCGCGGTGGTCGATTCATCCCTATTCGATTGCCCGCTCGCAGAAAAATTTCTCCGTGCCCAGATTTTTGCGATCCCAAACGAAAAAGATGACCAAGTGAACCCCGTACTTCCCCATGCGCATCAGGCAGCTAATTTTCACCTTATTTGCGCATTGCTCGAAAAAATCATTCCAGGCCAACCGATTGGCCCGCATCTGCTGGAAGATTTTTCCTTTCCGCCCCATCGGTTGAGTCCCTGTGGAACGGCTGAAAATTTGATCTTTTGGGACGATTCCAAGGCCACGAATTCCGCCGCGGTAAAGGCCGCCTTCGCGCACGTGAAAAACTTCTGCGACCGCCTCATCTGGGTTACTTGTGGGAAATCGAAGGGAGAGGACCTGGAAAACTTTCGCCCCATCGTCGCGGCATCCGATCGGGTGTTGGTCACGGGGGAGATCGGAGAAATTTTTTTAACGCATTTTTCCGCATCCAACGTGTGCCATTGCCTGGATGATGAAGCCTTTATTGGACAAATTTGCGCCTGTATCCGTGCTTTTAGGCGACAAAAATGTGCCATTTTATTAAGCCCCGGATTTGCCAGCTTTGACCGCTTTAAGAATTATGAAGAACGCGGCCAATGGTTCCAACGCCTGGCCGAAGAAATTATAAACCTCGAAGGAAAAAGAATTTCAACAGCGCTTCCACCTCTTAGGCAAGGCCGATGCGGATGAATTCTGCAATCTACCCAATTGGGAGCAAAGATGCCCATCTGTGAACGATCTTCGTCGCCGGTTAAAAACGTGCACTCTTTGCGGGACTTTTTCCATCGGGGTAAAATCTTCGCGTTTTTCCTAAAAGCGTTGACAAACGCCCATTCTCCAGCAAGATAGTCCCAGAATCTGGATTCTAAAAAAGAAAGTTCAATATGAAAAATGTCATCGTTATCGCCCCACCCATGGCAGATATTTTTAATGATGGTTGGGAACTGCAAGTGTTCCCAGCACCAGGACTGACACCTGGCTTCAAACTACCCTAACATCGAGTCCAGTATGAACGAATTTTTAATTGGCTTGCCATGAAGATCTTGCTGCATCTTCGTGTTTTTTACAATGTCCCAAGAAGATGCATTGATTGGTTTATTTATCGCGGTGGATGATGTCTGCAAGAAAAATAGCTGGGATTTTTCCCGTGATTCAGGTCCAGCATGCGGACTTCATTTATCTGAAGTGTGGACAATCTATTCATTTTTTCAATTGTCTGGTTTTAAGCACTTTAAAAGCTTTTACAATGGCGCCATGGGAATTTGGTTGCGGCCATATTTCCCGAAAATGCCCTCTTACTCTCAGTTTTTAAAGCTTTATCACGTGTTGGGGAAGGTCGT
>JAITCU010000024.1 GCA_031282835.1 Puniceicoccales bacterium | reverse complement strand
GCGGTTGCCGTTAAATCAAGGCAAAAGCAAAAAATTACCCTGCCAACTTTATACCTGCTCAAGCGGCTGTATTTCACATTTCTTGACCATCCTCTCTTGCGAGATGCTAGTCAATAGCCTGACTTTTTCCTGGAGCAACGGAGCAAGGACAAAGATGCACAGTCCCATACATCCCATGGAAGCCAGCGCGACACGCAGGTTGAAAAAGTGCGATAGAAATCCGATGAGAGGCGGGGTGAGGAGGAATCCCCAAAGGCTAATGGCGGTGACGGACGCAATGGCGACGCTGGGTGAGATATTGGGCAGGCGTCCGGCGAGGCTGAAGCAGGTGGGAACACCCGTGGCCATGCCGAATCCGATGAGCGCAAAACCGGATGTGGTCAGTGGAATTCCATGGGATAGGAAGATAAAGAGAAATCCAGCAACGATGAGTGCGCCGCTTCCGCGGAGCACGCGGATTTCTCCCCAGCGGATGATAAATCGGTCGGAGTTAAACCGCCCAAGAACCATGGCCGTCATGCAAACCACGTAACCTAGGCGCACCAGTGGCAACGGCGTTTGTAGGACCGATTGGAAATAAACGGAGCTCCAGTTGTACATGGCGCCCTCGGTGGCCATGCTGCAAAAAGCAATGACACCGAGCAGGGCAAGGGTCCATCCGCCTCGCGTGGCATTTATTGCGCGGGAATTGGTGACAAGGTTTAAGCGGGATAGGGGACGGGGAACGGTGTAGCGGTACAGGAAAAGGAAAACGCCAACGGAGACGCACAGGATGATTCTGAAGTGGGTGGTCGGGCCAATGTGCATAGAGGAGAAAAATCCACAGAGGATGCTCCCAATCACGCCTCCGACGCTCCACATGCCGTGGAATGCCAGCATGATGCTTCGCCGGTAGATCCGCTCCACGTCCACTGCCTGGGTATTGAGTGCGTTGTCAAAGAGATTGGTGGAGAGGCCGAAGCAGAAAAGTCCGCAGGCTAGAATCACCGGCGTGGACGCACAGCCGAGACCCAGGAGTGCAAGGGAGCAAAATGGAACGATGAACGCGAGAACCTTGCGGCTTCCCAGGAATCCCACCAGGAGTCCCGCGAGGAAAGCCCCCGCAATGTTGCCTAGGGGAGAGGCCAATAGTACCAACCCCAATTGTGCATCGTTGAGGCCCAGTGCCTTTTGTACCTCGGGGATGCGGCCCGACCAACTGGCGAAATTAAGCCCTAGGACGAGAAACAACACACTGATGGAAAATCGATAAAATTTTCGCGCCGCCGACCCCATGATCGTCCAATGTAGCTCTAAAATCGAAATTAACAAGCGCGCAGATGGGCTGGCCGGTGTGGACATTAGACCTTTTGTAAAAATCGATTTTGGATCGTTTTGCTCCGAATGGAGTGCGAACTCGAAAATAGCAATTTTAATTTCCGCAAAAGTTCTATCGAGATAATTAATTTGCGCCCATATGCGATGTGGCGAATGATTGGTGCATATTCTATGGCATCCAATTGCAGATTTGACGGATGCAATGGTAGATGTGAATTTTGGCATTTCGTTCGGGGACTGTTGCCGATGGCTACGCATGTATGAACGCAAGAACTGCTTGCGGAGAGCAAGCACCAGGTCATTACTGAAATGCAAGTCTCTTAGGAATGTGAAATTTGTCATTGGCATATGTTTGCTCTGGTGAATGTTAATATTTTGATAGATACTACGCCAAAACACCCGCAAAAAAGTCTTTAAGCATAGTGCCATAATTGGAAGATTCAATAATAATGTTATTCCATTCGTATTTGCCGGAGCGGCAATCCGCTTTTTATTAATTTGTTTCCATGGACTCTCCGATCGGACAAGCTAGCTTGTTTTTTGGGTTTAAGTAAATATTTCCCAAATGATTTTTGTGGCTGGCAGCAGGCTGGCCTGTCTTAAAAATGCAGGAAATTCCCGTGGAAACGAGGTTCCCAGTGTTGAAGCCAGGTGGCAGTCCCAGGACTGGGAACGTTTGCGGTTCCCAGTCGTCATCAAAAATATCTGTAGGGTATGCGGCGATAACGGTGGTGCTTTTCATATTGAATCTTCTCCTTTGAACTCGAATTCGCAGGTTATATTGTTACCGGGCGGATATTTGTCAATCTCGTTTGCGAAAAAACGCAAAGATCTGGCGAATATTTTCAAAAAACATGGTTTCAGGCGGCGACGACGGTGCGACCAGGGCGAGATATGCCCGGGTGAAGTACTGTTTTCATGGCCGCGTGAAAATTTTTATCCCAGTAGGTGTCCGATGAATTCCGTTTGCCATTCCACAGGACGGGTTAATTTTCCCGGCGCCACGGCGCATGCGGCCAAATCAACGCGGGAAAATGGGAGTGGGATTTTGAACGAATCCCAAGATTTCAAAGAAATGGCGCAGTGTTCCCGAATGCGAATGGCGCAAATGGGAACGCTTGCTTCCCCGCTAATGCGTACGACCCCAGGCTTGCAACGACATTTCGGACCCCGCGGGCCATCGGGGGTGATGCAGATGTCATTTCCTTGGAGGGCCATATGAATCGCGGCGTTGTAGGCGCCGATGGCTCCCCGGTGGCTGGATCCACGAATTGCGAAGATGCCTAACGTGCGAAAGAGTTCCGCAAGCCATTCGCCGTCCTTGGAGGTGCTTATGATCGCACGGCTGGGGTGGGGGCGGCGGAAGCGGCGGTAAATCAATCCCGCTAGAAAAAGATGCTGATGCCAAAGCGCGAAAACGAGCGCGTCCTTGGATCGACACAGCGAACGTAGAGTTTTTCCCGGGCGAATGCGCAAGGTCCTCCACCAAAGAAATATAATCAACGACAGAATCCGAATCAGAAGGCGCTCATGGAGGCGAAGTTTTGTTTTGGAATCGGCATGAACTTTTCTCAGCATGTGCACTTTGCATAAATTTTCGGCTTCATGGAAGCAATACTTCGTGGGAGAAATTTTAAAACATTAGGTCCGATTTGTAAATGATCTCCAGCAGAAGACTTCCGGAGAATGCGAGTTGCAAAACTCTGAATTGTGAAATCAACGGCCGTGGCTAGTTATCCAGAATGGTATTCAGCAAACTAGCCATAAAATCTCTGTACATAGCAATTTCCAGCTACTGCAAGGAAAATTCGCTTATTTTTTGGCAAAAAACTGGGCGCCCGCCGCAGTTACCACTTGCGGCTGTTCTGACCGTATTCATCCAATTCACTTTGAGTCGCAGAAGGGATTTCAAGGCCTTTTACTGCGGTTGCGATGGCGAACTCCTGCTGGAAATTTTTCCCAAAATGGCCAGTTGTTCGGCACTTTTGCATCGATTGGCACCCAGCGGGGAAATTTTGACGAAATTTCTTCAAACAACTACGGAAACGGGGTTCTATATTGTCGACTCAACTTCATTTAAACGCTGCGAAAACGTTTGCTTTTACAATTGCCGCCTTTTTCCCGAATTTGCCAAACGGGCCTGTTTCTCAACCCGCTGCGCCTTCAGTTTCAAGCCATACTTTGTGATCGATGAACGCGGAAAAATCGTCGCATTTCGCCTGACGGACGGTAGCAGGCACGACGTCAAGGAAGCGGAAAATTTGCTCCGAGGTTGCATCGGGACTGCGATTGGGGACGAAGATTAC
>JAITCU010000019.1 GCA_031282835.1 Puniceicoccales bacterium | reverse complement strand
AATTTTCCTTGCAATAGCTGGAAATTGCTATGTACAGAGATTTTATGGCTAGTTTGCTGAAGACCATTCTGGACAACTAGCCACGGCCATTGGTTTTACAATTCAGAGTTTTGCAACTCGCATCAGTTTTTATATTGAGCCACTTTTTCCGCGGGAATAGGCTCCATTTGCTATGACGGTCGCGAATATTCGACCGCTTCTGGGTCATGAGGGGCGAAATTCTGTCGCAGATGGGAGTGATTGCAATGGCGCGGTTGCGGAAGAGCCCGTTTGGGGAGGGATTTTCGTGCCACAATGCGGCGCTATTTCGGCCCTATTCCAAAATATGCCAGCAGTGCCCGAGGAAGATGGCATGCCGTCCGAAAAGAAAGGCCCAACATTGCCTCAAGATTTATTTTTTCGGTTACCAGCGGCTGGCGCGCCCATTTTGCAAAAATATCTGGATGCTCTGCCAGTGGAAGACCGCTACGCGGCATTTGAACCCCTGGTCCGAAAACATTGGAAGTGGCTATGCCAGGCCGCGCCCTATTTAAAATTTCCCAAGCCCAAGCCCGTGTTGGAAGGCCAACGGGTCAACATTGGGATTTGGGTATGGCGACTGACTGGCGATGGTATTGGCCGGGTTATGCAGCTGGTTGCCAACCACTATGCCCGCGATCCAATGGCCAACGTGACTCTGTTTATCAGCAATGACCAGGCGAAGAAAATCGACTTCGTTTTGCATCCCAATGTAACCGTGGTCCGCGTCCCAAGCATCGGGGGTGGCGGAGGAAATTGGCCCGAACTTATGGAGGAGTACCCGCAGGACGTTATTATCTGTCCGGAACACTATCTCGTGGAAAATATGCGAAACATACTGCTCCTTAAGTCCCTCGGCATCCGCGTCATTGCCCAGGAGCATAATTTCATCCTTTGCCGTCAGCCATTTACATCCCTTGCGGGCAAATTTGCACATTTGCTCCCGCTTTATTCCTGCTGCGATGCAATAACCTGCCTGTCCCGGGTGGATCTTTACAAATGGTGCAAAAAGGGGTTGAGGAACGCCGTTTTTTTGCCCAATCCTCCCACGTTTGTCCCGGAGCGAGTTACGCCGTCATCCCACCTAACTAAAAATATCCTTTGGGTGGGCCGATGGACCCGATGGGTAAAGCGCCCGGACTTGGCCATAAGAGTATTTGCCCAAGTATACGAAAAAGTTCCAGATGCGCGACTTATCATGCTGGGGGAACATTACAATAGCGCTTACTACCTAGAATGTAGACGGTTGGCCGATGAACTTGGTGTTGGCCATGCGGTGGACATTGTTGGATTTCAGCGGGACATGGAGCCCTATTATGCTAATGGGGCTGTGCTGTTAAGCACCTCGCGCGTTGAAGGATGTCCCATGGTTGCAATTGAGGCCAAAGCTCATGGGGTTCCAGTCGTATCAACTTCCATGCCCTGGGTTGAAGTCCTGCAAAATGGGTGCATTCAAACGCCGCAGGGGGATGAGGTAGCCATGGTGGAGGCGCTCGTTGATTTACTTCAAAACTCAGAAAAGCGCCGGCAGCTCGGCGAGGAAGGGCGACGGGATATACGGGCGAATTTTTCCGATGACGTGGTGTTTGCGAAATATGATGACCTCATTCGCGCCGTATTAATCGGTCCGGGTGCGGTAAATGAACTTTGCGCCAGTGGTCCACCATTGGACTCGGAGACCTTGGAAGATACATTGGCTCGTGCAATTGAAGCATGGGGCAAATGAGTCTTGGTCCTGCGGGTGATTATATCCACGTATGGCGATGTTGTCGTTGTAGATGCGAGATTGCGGGAAATCCCTCCCGGCCGAGGTTGAGCAATCACACAGCGACGGCGGATTTAGGGGATTGCATGAAATGTTCGCGTGCATTTACAGAGAAATCAAAAAATCTTGCCATGGGATTCTGCTTACCTTCCATGGAGCTTTCATTATGGACGAGCAGGAACAAGCCCAGCCGGTTGTGGCGCGTAAAAATGTTTTTGATTTAACTTGGATGGATACCCGTGAACTATCGCGATTTGTCACGGAAACCGGGAGAATCATTTCCCGCAAATACACCCGGCTTTCCGCCAAGGAACAGCGCCGTGTCACGTGCCTCGTCAAGCGGGCGCGTAACATGTTGCTCATGAAGTAGTCGCTTCAGAACTCTAACCCGGCAAACGTTAAACGGTGGTTAGGATGGAAAGTCTAGTTGGTGAAGATTTTTTCAGGCTTCACGTCTGATCCGCCGTTTGAGTTGTGATTGCGGCGTGGACTGTGCCCATAAGTCTGAGTGCTTAGACTTTTTCAGTGGGAGGGGAGATTTTTCCGTAAAATCGTCTTGACTTGCCTTGTAAAAATCTTAGTGATGTACGCGAGATGCGTCTTACAGCCCCCGAAATCGGGGAGGTTTTCGCCGCTTTTTATCTCCTGAGCAGGTGGTAAAAGGTGGTATTTGATCTTTGACAGAAATATTAATGCAAATTGCGAAGCTCTGGCCTGGAAAAGGCTTGGCAGCGGCTGGTTATGCAAAATACCGCCACGCGGCTTGGCCATGGAGGTTTTATGCATAGCCATCGATTGCCATTGCGGGGAAAGGCTATTGCTCGAGTTAAATTGGGGCTGTCCCAAATTGGCTAGACCGTGGCTTATTCTTCCCGCGTGCATAATTCGGGTGAGTGTCGCACTGATGTCAAATCTGGGGGCCGAGTCTTGCAACTCACATAGTCCTTGTTTGTTATCCCGCGGCTTTTCTCCTAACCTACCGCGTGGGGGTTTTGCATGGGGCAGGCAAAGGTTTCTTCCGTGCGCGTGTTACCGCGTTTTTGACCTTTGTGACCGTTGGGTTGGTGTCCGAGGCACTTTCTGCTGCCTCGCTGGAAGTGAGTGGTAAAACTTTCATAGGTAAATCGTGCACTATCTCCGGTGATGCCCAATTCAATACTTCCAGATCTCTGGGGGCGGCGATTTCAATGAACGCAGCAACATCATGCGCTACCTTCGCGGGTCCTGGGGAAATTACCATCTACGGCGATCCGGGCATAGAAATTACCGGAGCCGGGGAGCCGGCCCTTGTTTTCCACACGTTGCCGAATTTCCGTGATCTTGATGGCCAGACCGCTAGCAACGCAATTTATGGAAACAACGTAACCACCGTGCGGTTTGAAGATGTCCGTGGTGTCATGCATGGAAACGCCGCCGCGGGACTTTTCGTTGGAGATGATGCTGACGTAACCATTTACGGAGAAAACCTCCTGCAAGCCCCCGTGGAAGGGAAGATACAATTTAGCGCAAGAGGAGGTATGCAACCCGGTGAGTTGGGCGGCAGTATCCGCGATGAGGAAGAATTGGCACCAGAAATCGGCCCAATTGAAGTTGAAGAAGATATCTCGGCCGATTCCGAATCAATGCTCGAGTCTCTTGCGTGTCTCCAAAGAATGCGGAGCATCTTGCTGCAGACTGCCCCGGTGCGCAAAAGCACTGTATTTATGGAAAAATTTAAAGCTACCAAATCCAATTATGGGAGCATTTTTCTTGCATATTGTCATGCGCTAAAAAATACCCCAACATCCATTCTGGGGCTTGTGGGGCATACCAAATCGAGCAGTTGTGTTGGACAAAATTGTTGTGGTATTTGTTGCGCAAATGTGTTGGAGTGTTCCGCCTGGGATGTATATGGGTTATGGAGCGAAAATTATAATCGAATCCATTCCCCAAATCGTAATGGACGAGACCGCATTGCGTGCGTGGGGTGTGCGCAGGGATGTTCCCCATGGCACATCAACTGTGGCCATTATACCATAAGGCCAATCTTTGGTCTGGGCGCGGAACATCAGGTGGTGCGCAAATCGCTTCGGGATGAAGACGTTGGGAAAGCGGATCTTTCGGGAACCATGGCGAATCTTACATTATCACTGGATGCATTCGATGATGCTCGAAAAATCAACTTCACCGCCAGGGTTGGGGTGTGGCGTCCCATCCACGGAAGCTTAAAAAAATTCAACTGCCAACAATCGACAGGCAAACCACGTTTTTATGACATATGCTGCACCAGGTGCTTCCGCTATAAATTAAAAGGCAAATTAGTGTTAACCAAACCATCACAAAGGAGCGAATTTTATTGGAGTGCCGCATTAATATATAACCTTCCATAAATATCGTAGTTCATTTGAAAATCCGTTGAAAAAATCCCTCCTTTTGTGGCCCATCAAGGGTTTCCCCGTAACTCCGGGCGAAAACCTCCAGTTTTTCCCTTTGTTCCTTTGTCAGACTTGTTGGAATTCGGCACCGTACTTTTACAAAATGATCACCTCGCAGGGAAGATTCCATGTGCGGCATTCCTTTGCTCTTGAGCCGGAATGTGGTATCCGGCTGCGTTCCCGCAGGAATTTTAAGCATTCCGTAACCATCAATGGTTTTGACTTCGAGTTCTCCCCCGAGGGCGAGCATGGCGAAAGAAACGTCCGCGGTGGAATATAAATTCGCGCCATCGCGTTGAAATTGCCGCCCATCATCGCGAATGTGTATAACAACGTAAAGATCTCCGTCACGACCTCCATTGACTCCTCCTTCGCCTCCGCCAGCAGAACGCAATTTGGTTCCCGTCTCCACACCGGCCGGAATTTTAATGCGAATCGCGTGTTCCGCCGTACTGCGGCCGCTTCCGCCACATACCCGGCACGGATTTTTATTTAATTTTCCTGTACCTCGGCAATGAGAACAAGTTTGGGTCATCTGGAAAAAGCCACGGTTGATATTTATGGCACCTTGGCCATGGCAATAGGGACATGCGACAGGCTTAGAGCCCTTTGCCGAACCACTCCCGCCACATTCCGGACAGGCGACCGAACGGCGATATTCCAACGTCTTTTCCGCTCCAGTAAATGCTTCGTCCAAGGATATTTCAAGATCATAACGCAAATCACTGCCGCGATTATTTTCCTGACGTCCCGATCCGCCAGAAAATCCAAACCCGCCAAAAACTTCATTGAAAATATCGAATGGATTGGAGAAATTGCCCCCGCCGAAATTTACATTTCCCTGGAAATTACCCATGCCTCCGCCGCTTCCGTCGAATGCGGCTGGGCCCACTCGATCATAGGTTGCTCGTTTTTGAGGATTTCCCAAAACTTCATAGGCATGAGCTATCTGCTTAAATTTTTCTTCAGCCGATTTATCCCCAGGATTTTTATCTGGGTGGTATTGAACGGCTTTTTTGCGGTAGGCCTTTTTTATTTCCTCCGCTGATGCATCCCGGGATACTCCCAAAAGATCGTAATAATCACTTGTCATTGTTGTAACTTACTCCGTGATGCTCTCTTCGTCCACGCTGGTTTTATCGGCCGCTGGTCCGCTGGATACGGTAACCGCCGCAGGGCGTAACAATTTTTTTCCTAAAAAATACCCAACTCGAATGACGTCTACCACATGACCTTCTGGGACATCCGCGCGCGGAACGAGCGTTAATGCATCTGCGATATTAGAATCAAATGCCTCCCCGGCTGTCCCAACTGGGGACAATCCCCGCATGCTAAGGAGCTGCTGTAGTTGTTGCCAAATGAGATCGAAGCCTTGTAAAATCTCTCCGCTTCCAGTTCGTTCCGCGGCCTTTAGTCCTAGGGAAAAATTATCCAAAATGGGTAGCAAATCCTGGATCAGCGACTCACAGGCCAATTGCATATTTTCCGCATGATCCCGCGCCACCCGTTTTCGGTAATTATCAAAATCCGCCCGGACGCGTAACAATTGATCCTCCAGCGCCGCCACACGCTCCGCATTTGCTCCAAATCCGTTTTGTGGATATTCTCTTTTCTTTCCGGTGCAAGACGCGCATTCTGCCACAGCTTCCGACGCGTCGCATCCATCGCCTCGTTCGCATTCTTCCATGGTATAATTTCCTAAAAATCAGATATGGCGTTGCAACTCCAAACTACGAAGGTGACGCACCAATAAGTTCTCCCGCAAAACAATGAACGCCAGTAAATCGTTGCTTCCACGGTACAGTCAAGCTCGTGAAAGATCCCTGGCTAAGCATGGTAAATGTTAATATTGAAGTAGCCAACGCCAAGGAATATACATGGGAAAATTCTTCGTATGCGGCATCAAAGTTAAAGGGCTCAACGCCGTTGTTGCCAGCGGCCGATTGGCCCAAGTAACAATCCTTCATCAATTTTTCTCTATTGGTTTTCATGGGTTCTCCGATCGAATGAGTTAGCTCAACTTTCTTTATTTATTGGTAATATTCCTTAAGCGACTTTCGCAACTGGCAACGAACTGCCCTGTTCTAAAAACGTAGAAAATTCTCGAAAAAACGAGGGCTCCAGTTTGGACCCAGGTATCCCCTCTGGGGTGGGCATTTGCAGTTCCCGGGCGCCACTAAAAATATTTGCCCGGGAGACAGTGGTAACGGTGGGATTTTTCATATTAAACTCTCCTTCTTAAAATTCGATTCTGGGACTATCCTGCCGAAGAATAGGCATTTGTCAAACCATTTATGATTTCAGCGAATTTTTGGCCAACATCAGATAAGCCACGGCGAAAAACCGAAAGGTTACTCGCGGAGGTTGCGATAAATCTTTAACAGCCCCGCCCATCAGAGAAAGCCACCGTTTTTCATATGGATTCCTTTTACCGAATCGTCCTTTTTTTCTTGCTTGGCTTCGGCAACTTGGGCCGAGTTACTAAAAATTTACCAGGCTTTACCGTGTTGAAAAATTCGTCTAAATTTATTTTTTTCTTGTCATTACGCTTTTTCAACAGTAACATTAATAATCATGGTCCTCCGCACCGGTTCCTTCAATGTGCCACAGGTTACCGCTTCCCGCCCACAAGGGCTGGACGCCGTGAAGGCAAACGGCCCGACGCCTGCGAATGTTAACGCCGCGGCGACCTCAACACTTAACACGGCGAAATTGCGGCCGCCAAAAGGTTTCCTGGCTTCTGTGAAAGGTTGGTTTGCGAAGTCCGAAACCCCTCGGGACCTCCCAACGGCCTCGACAAATCACAGGACCCCATCGCGCATTGCGCGAACTTTCGACACTTTTACGAAGCATCTAAACATTGGGAAATGGCTAGCTGCTGGTGGGGAATTGGTAGAAATATCCCAAGATTACAATAGGGTTAATGCATTATGTATCGATAGTGTAACACTAAAGGGAAACGAACTAAGATCAGATGCGAACCCCCTATTTGATAGAAGCGCTCCCGCAAAATGTCTAACAACTAATGACCTGACAAGCGATGGGAAAGTTTCATACGCCAAAATAGCGCCTGGAACTATGTTTCGCCTCTCTCTCGAGATAACAGATGGCGATCCGGTAAGAGCGAATACACTCCAAAACATCTGTCGCCGAGTAATTGCCGATTTGCCAGAAAATTGGCCTAGTTGACAATTCGAAGAGAAACAGCACTATAATCGGTGCATCCATCCTCGTTTGCCAATGACGATTCGTTAAATGTCCGCAAAATTTCCACGGCAAGGGCGTCGGCAAGGAGAAGCCCCCGTTCGGTGGGATAGTGGGCGTCGTTTCTATATTCCATGTAACCTTTGTCGCACCAACTTCCAAACAGGTGCAAGCATGCATTTCTGTTAGATATATCCATAGATTTGGGCAAACGAATCCCCTTTCGCATTCTCAATCCAAAGATAATTGCGTCTTGGGCGAGCAAATTTTCATCAAGCGTGCAAACGTCTTCTTCGCACGGATTTTCATCGCGAATGCCAAATGTCCATTGGTTTAAATCCGAGACATTTTTGAATCGCCGGCCGTTATATTGGGATGCTGCCGATGGACCAATGCCTAGCCAATCGTGCATTTGCCACGTGTGCACATTATGGAGACATTCCTTTTTCGGTCGTGCAAAGTTAGAAACTTCATAATGCTCATATCCCGCTGTACGGAGAAGTTCACACGCCAGCCGATGAAATTTTTCCCCACCGTGTTCCGCGGGAAGCATTTTGTTTCTGCAGCGGGTCGCAAGTGGGGTTTCTCCCTCCAACGTCAGGCAATAAGTCGATAGATGATCTGGGTCTAATGCGATGGCCTGGCGCAGGTCGTTTTCCCACTGGCAAAGCTTCTGCCCGGGCAGGGAAAACATGAGGTCCAAATTAATATCAAAGGAAAAATTACGAACAAGTTCGTAAGCTCCGAATATTTGCCCAATCGTCTGCTGGCGATTGAGAAGCTTGAGAAACTTTTCATCAAACGTTTCCACGCCGATGGATATACGTGTCACGCCAATGTCGCTCATTGCTGCGAGTCTGTCCTTCGTGACCGTCAGCGGTGAACATTCCACAGTCCATTCCTTCAGGGCTGGCAACGGGCCAGGAAAAATACGGCGCACGGTTTCCAATTGCCTTGCCGATAAAATGGATGGTGTTCCGCCGCCCCAAAAAATAGTCCCCACCGGTTCCCCCCGGTAGCGCAGATCCCATTCGAGTTTGAGCGTTTCCAGGTAGGATTCGATGGCCGTTCGGGACGGAACGGCCTTATAAAATGCGCAATAGGCGCACCGGGAGGCACAAAAGGGGACGTGCATATAAACCCCTATTGGGGGCTTAGTTGAATTGGCGCAGGAAGCGGAAGTCATTGCGATAGAAATGGCGCACGTCGTCTATGCCGTAAACGAGCATGGCGATGCGCTCGATGCCGATGCCCCAGGCCTGGCCGGACCACGTATCCACGTCCACACCAACGGCTTCAAACACACCCGGATGGATCATGCCGCAGCCAAAAATTTCAATCCAGGTGTCGCTCAATTTTCCCATGTTCGGCATGCGTATGTCCACCTCAAAGCTAGGTTCGGTGAACGGGAAAAAGCTTGGCCGGTAGCGCATCTGCACACCGGCGCCGAAAAACTCTTCCAGGAAAAATTCAATGGTTGCCTTGAGGTCCGCCACGGACAGGCCCTTGTCCACGTGAATGACGTCGCACTGGTGAAAATTGGCGCTATGGGTGGCATCTACCGTGTCCCTGCGGAAGACGCGGCCAGGGGCGATGATTTTTAGGGGAAGTTGCTCCCGCAGAAGGGCGCGAATTTGCACCGACGTGCAATGGGTGCGCAGGATGAAACGCTCGTCGCCGCGCTTTTGAACATTTCCACAGGCAAAACCATCGGGCAAAAAAAACGTATCCATGGTATCCCGGGCCGGGTGCGAGGCAGGCATTCGGAGCGCGTCGAAGCAAGCCCATTCCGTTTCCAGTTCGGTGGCTTCGGCGACGGAGAAGCCCATCTTCTTAAAGATGGTCACCGCCCGATCCCGAACCAGGGATAGCGGGTGTCGATAACCCAATTTCTCATGGGTGAAACTCAACGTGGGGTCGATGGCCTCCCCCAAACGGGCCGCAAATTCCTTCTCCGTCAATCGCACGCCGATGGCTTGGATTTTGGCATCCAATTCATCCCGTGCTCCGTTAAGTTGCCTGCCCCATTCGGGACGATCCCCCTTGGGGAGACCGTTGATCCGGCGAAAGAGCAACGTTAGCGAACCGTTAGGCCCGAAAATCTCCGCTTTTGCTGCCTCCAACCCAGCCGAAGAGTCGATGGAGTCTGCCATCCTGTCCCACTGGGTAAAAATATCCCGCAAGCGTTGCGCAATTTCTTCGTTTTCAGCCATGGCAAGAGCAGGAATGGCAGCACGAACACACGCCTTTGGTTTTCAAGGCGGCCTTCGCCTTCTCAACAATGGCGGCGAAGGCAATGGTGTCGTGGATGGCCAACTCGCTGAGAGACTTCCGGTCCAAGTCAATACTTGCCGCTTTTAGACCCTCCATGAAGCGGCCATAGGGCAACCCGAGCGGACGACATGCGGCGTTGATGCGCACAATCCACAGCTGCCGGAACTCAGTTTTCTTCTTTTTCCGATCCCGGTAGGCAAAGCACCCAGCCCGCCAAAACGCGTCAATGGCATAGCGGTAAAGTCGCGACTTATTACCGAAATACCCACGCGTCTGCTTTAAAATCCTTTTGCGGCGTTTCCTCGTCGCTCCAGCGTTAGTAGCCCTTGGCATGTTACCTCCTTTTTTTCCCTTCCGGTAAAGGCCGCCAAACTAATCGCCTTTCCCCGAACTAAACACATCACCATGCCCCATCTATCAGGCATAGGGTATTGCCCGCCTCACGTGGGCTGAAAAGCCCAAAGAAACCGGCTTGTCCCAACTCGCCCGACGATGGCTTTTCGTACTCTTGTTGCGTAGCAAATGCCCGTAGCCACCCGTACGTCGCAGCACCTTCCCACCGGCGGTTAGTTTGAACCGCTTGGAAATGGCCTTCTTCGTCTTCAACATGGTTGGCTGCAATAAATGGATGTGCCCGGTCGTTGTAAAGAAGTTTCCCCAGAAAAAATTTTGAAGAACTCAGTCTGCCTCCACCTTCGGGATGAGGACGGCCGCTTCCCGGGCGTGTGCAAGGGACGGGTTGAGCACCACTTCCCCATCCTGGGATATGCCATCCGGGTTCCTGTGCAGGCAAACGACAATTCCGATGGGAACACCATCCGGGTAGACCCCGCTCAACGAAGATGTGACAACTCTCAACGGTAGCTCCTCGGAAGCGCGAACATCCGCGGGAACTTTCGTTACCCGGCCCACGGGCTTGGTGAGCCCCCCCTGGGCAATACCTTGGAAAATAATGGGCTGTGGATCATTGTGAAAATGAGCAACGGTGCGGAAACGTGGATCTGTGGTGAGAATGGCGACGCTGTGATGACTGAAAACGCGACAAATCTTTCCTAGGAGTCCACGGCCGCTGACGATCGCCATGTTCTCTTTGAAATTTTGGTTGCGACCACCGCTAATCACAACCTCTTGCCACCAGGCTTTTTCGTCCCGACGAAGAATATAAGTAAGGGCAGGTTGAAATGTCCCAAGGGAACCTTCTTTCGTTAGCGCTCGCAATTGCGGATCCTCAAAATCAACCGCGCTATCTCGAACCAACTCCATGCGAGCAAGTTCCCGCGAAAGGTTTTCAATTTCGGCAATGAGCTCACCCTTGGAAAGACTGCGCAGTTGAAGGTTGGTTTTCAACCGATGCAAAATCCCTGCGCCATGCCACAGCGGAGCTTGAAATTCCTGCAGTGCGTCGCGAACACCATGGCGTAAACCAATGGGAATGAGCCACCATAGGCCAACGAGCAGGAAAAAATAGAGTAAATAGCGCCAGTTGCTTTGCCGAGCGTTTCGCAAATGGAACATAGAACGGAATGTATTTTATCCGTAGGCAACAGCAATACGCGAGTTGCAAAACTCTAAATTGTAAAACCAACGGCCGTGGCTAGTTGTCCAAAATGGTATTCAGCAAACTAGCCATGAAGTCTCTGTATATAGCAATTCCCAGCTACTGCAAGGAAAATTCGCTTGTTTTTTGGCAAAAAACTGGGCGGCCGCCGCAGTTACCACTTGCGGCTGTTCTGACCGTATTCATCCACCCGCTGCGTCTTCGGCTTCAAGCTTCACTTGGCGTTCGATGAACGCGGAAAAATCGTCGCATTTCGCCTGACGGACGGTAGCAGGCACGACGTCAAGGAAGCGGAAAATTTGCTCCGAGGTTGCATCGGGACTGCGATTGGGGACGAAGATTAC
>JAITCU010000016.1 GCA_031282835.1 Puniceicoccales bacterium | reverse complement strand
ATTAAAGCGACTTATCGGAGACAATTTTTCACGCTTTCGCGCCTGGGGAGCGGTTCTGGCGATTATTGCGATCGGCATACTGATGTTAAATCTAGGAGTTTGAGTTTTGCAACTCGCATGGTTCAATCGGAGAAGATTTTTCCAAATTTCGCACCTGGGCCGCTGTCAAAGCGGTAATCGGGGTAGCTATGGCGGCCATAAACCTGGGTTTTTAGACTTTTTCCATCGGGGTTAAAAAAAGATTGCACTCCTCCGGGAAAGTTCCGGAATGTGCTCTCGTTTAAGGTTTCATCTTCGCCTTCGCGGCTGGGGGATTTATGACGCGACATTCCAGTTTGAAAAAAATCGGTGGGGGAACCACGGAAAAGCGCACGGTGCTGACACGTTACGAGCGTATTGAGCTCTTGCGTAAACGGGGACAGTGGGTGGACGCGCGTCGGGTTACCGCGTTGCCGAAAACGAAGCCAGAGGAATAGCACCCCTCTCGATGGCGCTTTGGGTTCCTATCGCTGGCACTCCGAACTCTTGGATTGCGCTTTTGCACAAAAAGGCGGTGCCTGTTGCCGGGGATGCGAATGGTCTTGTCGCCGTTAATAAGCCAGAAGGTGTGGTTTCTCACCCTAATTTTGACGATGGCGGCCGTGGTTCGCTACTCCGGGCACCCTACAACCCCTGCCAGCGCGCGTACATGGTTGGCGGGAAGGGGATCTTTTTACTCAATCGCCTGGACGAGCCAACGGGGGGGTTGGTGTTGTTGGCTCAATCGGCCCCAGTTGCGGCGGCCGTGTGCGAAGCTTTTCGACGGCGCACCGTAGCGAAAACGTACTACGCCTTTACAAAGTGTGGCCCCATACCAGCGAACACGTGGCATGACTCCGCTACCGAGCACGGCAACGGAAAATCTGTTCGCCTGCGCCCTGGTGCGAATACGAAAATGTACACGGAGACAAAAGTTTTGGAAAAAGTTCAATGGGAAAGTTTGTCCTGCTTTTTGCTGGAACTACATCCGCTGACCGGACGGACCCACCAACTGCGCTTCCAGTGCGCCTGGCACAATATTCCCATAGCTGGAGATCGAGTTTACGGAGATTTTGGCTACAACAAAGCTTTTCACAAAGTCACGGGGAGCCACAAACTGTGGCTGCTTGCCGCGGAAATTGAATTGGATTACACTTTGGATGGGAAAATTTTTCATTTTTTTGCTCGGTCGCCGTCGATAGATGAATTTTTATCCCTTTCCGGTCGTGGCAAACGCTCTCTGCGATCATTGTGAGGCAGCAGATAGCGCCTGCCGTGAAAAAGGACAATGTGTCCTTTCGGTGGCACGCTGCAGCTCTGCGCCATTCTCGGAGATGAAAGAAGAAATTTTTCAATTCGATAACCCCGATGGAAAAAGTCCCTCATAGTTAAGCCTATGATGGACTTTTTCCATCGAGGTAAATTTTTGTCAAATCTGCGGTGAGTCATAGGGGAAAAGCTCGCGGATTTTCCCGCCATGGTCCAGCCAAACGATACGTGGGCGAAAGGATTCAAGCGCGCGGCGGCTATCCACCTATTGCGACAGGATGCGGTTTCCCGATTGCCTCTGTCCTGTGGCTAATCCCTGGGCAACGCGCCGTTGATCCGTGCGCAACTCATGCATGGCTACGTAGCAAACGCGGTCCCGTTGGGGTTCCTGCAAATTGCATGCATAACGTTTAAGCAAGGCCGGGTCATGGAGTTGTGCGACCTTTACCCTGAGAACGGACTCCCTCCGCTGGAGTTCGGCAACTTCTTTTTCCAGAAGCCGAATTTGTTGGCCAACGATGAAAATCTTTTGCCGATACCAGACATGGACAAAGGCGCAGGCCACCCAAGTGGTTACAAAGAGAACCACACCGAGCAAAAACCACAGCTTACGGGCACGGAAGAACCTAACGGCGGCTGAGGCGGTTATGCTCATAGGCGGGCCTCCCATTTTTGAAAAATGCGCAACTTCGCCGAGCGACAGCGGGGATTAGCTAAGATCTCGTCGGCGGACGGGGTTATCGGTCGGACCGTATGCATCTTTCCAGCGGATTGGCGCTCGTCCTTGCTACGTCCGTCCCAGCGGGTTTCTGGAAGTCCCGCCCATTGGCGAAAGAAGCGCTTCACCAATCGGTCTTCCAGGGAATGAAAGCTGATGGCAGCCATAACTCCGCCGGGCGCGAGCGCAGCGAGCGCCTTCGGAAACGCTATTTGAATGGCTTCCAGTTCCCCGTTTACGGCGATGCGAATGCCTTGAAATGTGCGGGTGGCCGGATCAATTTTGCCCTGATAATGTTTGGGAAGCGCATTGCGCACCAATTCCGCAAAAATAGATGTCCGGGACAACCGATTCGTCCCCCGCGCGTTCCATATGGCGCTCACGACCCGCCTCCAATTGGGCTCTTCACCGAAATCCCGAATAGCCTGCACTAACATCTCCCGCGAAGCCGAACTCAAGAATTGCGCAGCAGAAATTCCCTGTGTTGGATCCATGCGCATGTCCAGGGGCCCATCGGAACGGAAAGAAAACCCACGTTCCGGTGTATCCAGCTGGTCAGAGGACAGGCCAAAATCGAAGAGAATGCCGTCAAAGGCTTTCGCTGGTAGACAGTCGAGCCTGGAAAAATTGTCATTGCGTAGGTGTACCCGATTTGGCGGCAAAGACTCGGAAGCCCTTTTAATGGCAGACGGATCCCGGTCCATCCCCCACACATTCGCCCCTTGAAAAGCGTTTAAGATAGCTCGCGCGTGGCCGCCACCGCCGATGGTCGCATCCAAAAAGTTGGTGGCCCGCGTAGGGCTGAACGCCTCAATCACCTCCGCCTTGAGAACCGGCACATGTGCCGTTATTCCCGCCCCCAAAACCGCAACTGCGCCCACCGGATGACACTCTTTATAAATGTCAATACTTCCATCGAGCAAGCAATTTGCTGACATTGAGTAAATTGAACGCAAAAAGGCGGACTTTTTCTCCAGATATGGCGCCAACACAGCCAACAAATCTGGCCCCCATAACACTCCCCGTCCTGCCCTCATTGCCACCTGAACCCATTTTCTATGATGATGTCCCGTTCTAAAAAGGCAACATTATTCTTGCGCAATGATATTGCGTCCACACACTAAGTTGTGCTAGACACTCCCTGCGCGGTCCGCTTGTGCAAGTTTCTTTTAAGGAAATTTTTGTAAAATTTTTCAACGAATTCTGTCTTTTACTTAGATTGTTTTTGTCAAATTTGGACAGATTTGGTTCCCTACTTTCGGTGGATCAGCACGACACATTCTTTCGTGATAATCGAAAAATTATCCACGTGGATATGGACGCATTTTTCGCAGCCATCGAGCAGCGCGATCAGCCCAAATTAAAGGGCAAGCCAGTCATCGTCGGCGGAGATCCCTGGAAGCGTGGGGTTGTTTCCACGTGCTCCTATGAGGCCCGTCCCTTTGGCGTTCGCTCGGGCATGGCGACGCATCGGGCACTTCAGCTTTGTCCCCAGGCGGTGCTCCTCCCCGTGCGCATGGACCGCTATCGGGCGGTGTCGGAGGAAATTTTCAACATCTTCCGCCAATTTACGCCCCTCGTGGAGGGTATGTCCATCGACGAAGCCTACCTGGATGTGACAACCAACCTGAAAAATGAGACCTCGGCAACCCGCCTGGCCAAGCATATTAAAGACGAAATTTTTTACAAAACGGAGCTCACGGCTTCCGCGGGGGTGTCTTTCAATATGTTTCTCGCCAAAATAGCATCTGGGACGAACAAACCCAACGGGATAACCGTTATCGCGCCCAGTTGCGCCGCCGATTTTTTGGAAGCATTGCCCGTGCGCCGATTCCATGGTGTCGGCCGGGTAACAGCCAATCGTCTGCACGGGATGAATATCTCCACGGGATGGGATTTAAAGCAACTGCCATTGGAAGTGTTGGTGGAGACCTTTGGAAAAATCGGCCACTATTATCATGAAGCTGTGCGCGGCATTGATCATCGGTGCGTGACACCCGTACGGGTGCGCAAATCCCTCGGCCGGGAAAATACGTTTCCCGTTGATACGTCCGATCTTGATTTTTTGCGTGAACAGGTCCTGCGCCTGGGACTCGAAGTTGGCGGCATCCTGAAAAGTATCGGCCAACGGACACGGGCCGCTACTCTGAAGGTGAAATACGCTGATTTTCATCAAATTACCCGATGTCGGCGGTTCTTCCAAACAACGGATGACGCGGAGGCCATCGCAGATAACGCCATTCTAATATTTAATGAATGTGCGAAAGCGTTTTGTAAAAAAGTTCGACTTATTGGCGTTTCTGCCACCCTTGAGCGTCTTGGAGGGCAAACACCCGCGCAGGAAGAATTTGACTTTATGAAATCACCGAATTTCACATAAATTTTCCCAAAAATGAGGGTCGATGGATGGGAAACTGGTCGCCACTGGTTCTTTTACAAAAAAATTTCAACAACTTTTTTGCATGATTGGAAAAACAAACTTGTATTAAAGGTGGAAGGGGTTTCCAGAGAAAAGGATAGGTTATGGCACAGTTAACGCAGGAGCAGAAGGAGATGCTCGAAGAAATCGCCGATAAAGTGGCCGATGAGGTAATTAAGGAAGAGCAGCCAAACGAGTTTGAATCGCCGGAAATGCGCAAGGAGCGGCGGAAACACGAAATTCAAAAGGTTCTCGAGGAGGGCGAGGCCGTTGCCATGGATGGCGTGGACTTTTTCCTCAACCGCGATGAGAACGGTCAGGCAAAGGACGCCTTTGATCGCGTCCGTTCCGCGCTGCCAGGGCTAATGAATCAGCCGCCCGATAAGCAAACGTTGAAGGGTGTGCTCAATGACGGCGACTACAAGGCACTCAATAACATTGCCATGAAGAGCTACGAAAGCGGCGATTACAAGGCGGCAAGTGCCATGTTCTCCGTGATCGTTCGGTTGTTCATCGAAGAGATTCAGATCCAGCCGTTTATCATGCTGGCGCTGTGCGAATGGCAGACAAACGGCATAGAGGCGGCTACGAAGATCTATGAGCTCTACATGCAAATGTTCGAGGATCCTCTGTTGTGCTACTATGCAGCCGATTGTTTTGCAAAGGCTAAGCGGACCAACGACGCGCGCGGTGCCATTGAGAAGGGCTTGGAGTACATCCGCGCGGGGAAGGTGCTCGAAGGACGTGATGAGTTGGAAGGTGCGATGAACAAGCTGAAGAGCGAGTTGCATTAATCCGTTCCATGGGCAATTCGGATGGTATGATCCCTAATTCGGGAATGCCAAATGTCCTGGGCACGCTCTGGCGTGCTGGTTTTTTTGGCAGACGATTCGTCTCTAATTGGAATTCGGGCCTTGATAAGGAAGGGCCGAAATGCCGTGGTGATACAATCATGGAGAATCTCGATCGTACTTTTCGCGCGGAGGGTCTTTTTTGGGCGGCCAGTGGGAATAACGGTGCGCGGTTATTGGATCTTGCACGCAATGGCAAAATGACTAGCGATGATGTTGCGGTGCCGCTGTCGCTGGTGCAGAAGTTACGACTGCGCACGGGGCAATACGTCGCGGGGAGCGCGGCGAATGCGGAAAATTCCCGGCAAAAACGTTTGGTTCACATAAGCGCCATCGATGGGGTACCACCGGACCAGCGCCGGCTTTGCGCGCCCTTCCAGCGGGCGACGACCACGTCCCCGGCAAAGGCATTTTGCCTGGAAACGGGAGCGTCTCCGCTGGCCACGCGGGTAATTGACCTTTTCATCCCCATTGGGCACGGTCAAAGATGTTTGATCGTTGCACCGCCGAAGGCGGGAAAAACCATTTTATTGCAGCAAATTGCCCACGGAATTCTTCAAAATCACAGCGATTGTCACTTGATGGTTCTGCTGGTAGACGAACGCCCAGAGGAGGTTACGGATTTCAAACGTAGTGCGCCGGTGGAAATTTTCGCATCGTCCAACGACGAGGCCATCAAAACGCACGTGGAAATTGCTCGGTTGGCATTTGCGCGGGCGGAAAGTCTGGTGGAAACTGGCCGCCATGTGGTATTGCTTTTGGATTCGCTGACGCGCCTGGCACGGGCGTTTAACAACAGCGCGGGACGCGGTGCGGGCAGGACCATGACTGGTGGCTTGGATCCACAAGCGCTGGAGAAAGCCCGGCAACTTTTTTCCCTGGCGCGCAATACCGAGGAGATCGGCAGCTTAACTCTCATTGGGACCGCGCTCATTGAAACGGGGAGCCGCATGGACGAGGCCATTTTTCAGGAATTTAAAGGTACGGGCAATTGCGAAATCGTCCTCGACCGTAAGCTAGCCGAACGGCGCATCTTCCCTGCCATCAACCTCCCCGCGTCCAGCACCCGCCGCGAAGAATTACTCCTCGGTCCAAAGGAACTTCAACTGAGTCAACTGCTCCGCCGGTCCTTTGTCGGATTGGCACCCGAGGACGCCATGGAAGGTTTGCTAAACCGGCTGAGCAAGACGGCGAGCAACCGCGACTTCATGGATCTCATCGGCAAGCATTAATTTTCTTGGGAAATTTGCATGTGGAAAAACCTATGCCAGCGCCTTCGCCGCAACCTATGGCTCCATGCCTCCGATCGTATCAGGAATCGGCGGAAAGGTTTATTTTCTCTCGTTTTACTTTTTTTGTCCTATGTCTTCCGTCTGGCCGTGGCCTGCCGCCAGTTGATGTACGACTTGGGTATTTTTCGTTCCCATCGGTTGGGATGTCTGGTCATTTGCGTGGGAAATCTCACCGTGGGTGGCACGGGCAAAACGCCCGTTGTGGAATGCCTGGCCCGAGAATTGGTAGCCCGGGGACGCCGCGTGGCCATTTTGAGCCGTGGCTACGGGAGTAAATCGGAAAAATGGCGGCTTTTAAAAAAAAATCGGCCCCGGGTAGTCGGCGATGGTCAGAGAATATTGCTTAAGGCCGAGGAAGCTGGGGACGAGGCCCTTATGCTTGCCCAAAATCTAAGGGGTGTGGTTGTCATTTCTGGCAAAGACCGACTGAAGTCTGCAGCCATGGCCATGAAGGATTACGGCTGCGATGTGCTCATCCTCGACGATGGATTTCAGTATCTGAGGCTGCGCGGTCATGTTTCCATTTTGCTCATGGACAAATCAAACCCCTTTGGGAACGGCCATCTTCTACCCCGTGGAGTTCTGCGCGAACCCATTTCCGCCACGCGCCGGGCCACACACATCCTCCTGACCCGAGCAGGTGGATCACCCAACGAAAGCCTTAACCGGCTGCTAAAAAAATATTCTGAAGCCCCAGTCATGGAAAGTTTCCTAATCGCCCAAGAGTTGCATAATTCTACTGGAGAAGCTTCCGTGTCACTAAAGACCTTGGCGGGGAAGCGGGTGGCGATCTTCAGCGGCATCGCGAACCCGGGGAGTTTTGAAAGTTTCATCCACGCGGCAGGCGCATATGTCGTTCTTTGCCGCCGATTTCCCGACCACTATCTCTTTGCCGCCGATGAAATTAACAAAATTTGTGAAGAGGCCACTGATCTTCGGGGGGAGATGATCATTACCACGGAAAAGGACATGGTGCGCCTACCCGAAGGTGTAGCCAGCGCATTGCCTATTTTCTATTTGCGAATTCACGCAAAAATCACAAATGGCTGTGGAATCTGGGAAAAATTACTGTCCGACTTAACGCCCGCCCCCAGCGGACGCAGCCCCATAGGTACCCCAATGGGCATCAGGCCCCCGACCGCAGAGGCATGATGACGCAGAGAAAATTGCTGTCATTGCGGATTACACCAGCGCTTAAATGATCGCGGAATTCGAAGACGATCTCGTCATCTTTCAGGGCGCGAAGGGGTTCCACCAGATACCGGGGATTAAATCCGATTTCCACTGGCCCCTGGCACCCATGGACAATGGCCAACCGCTCCCGGGCATCGCCGTACTCCGCACTGGATGCGGAAATCTCCAAAAGGTTTTCACAGAATGTCAATTTAACCGACTTGCTAATGTCATTCGTGACCAGGGCCGCCCGTTGGATGGCGAAAAGGAAAAATTCCCGGTTGATGCGCACACGGGAATCGGTGCTGCCTGGAATCACTTGCTTGTAGTTCGGGTAACTTCCTTCAACAACCTTGGAAATGATATACACGGACGACGGCCCCGATGGCGATTTGTACGTGATATGGAATGCAACCTGGCGGGCGTTAAAAGAAAGGCGAACTTCGTCCCCATCGGCTAGGAGCTTTTCCAACTCCCCGACGGTCAGGCTTGGAACGGTGAAAAAACCCTCGGGACCGGAAA
This sequence comes from Puniceicoccales bacterium, assembly GCA_031282835.1. Lineage (GTDB taxonomy): Bacteria > Verrucomicrobiota > Verrucomicrobiia > Opitutales > JAIRLM01 > JAIRLM01. The sequence continues at coordinate 11,667 of JAITCU010000016.1, read as the reverse complement.
TTTCCTTCCATACGGTTGCCAACCGCCGCCCGTCCGTGGTCACCAGGGTCATGCGGCCATCGGAAAAATTAAAGTATATGCCCCGGAGAATTTGCCGGTGATCATCGGTGGATTGGGCATAGGCCACCTGGGAAATCATCTGATACAGATCCGCCGCCGCCATGGAAAATGTTTGGGATGCGTCAAAAGTTGGCAGCGGTGGAAAATCGGTAGCATCTGCGGTAATGATGCGAAAAACGGATCCGCCGCAGGAAAGCGTTATCTGTTTCGCGCCTGGAGCCATTGTCAAATCCACACCTTCGCACGGAAAGGCTTTAACGATGGATGTAAACTTGCGCACGTTGACCGTCGTCTTCCCGGGCTCTGCGATTTCAGCGGCAACGGAGCAGCGGATACTACAGTCCAAATTGGTGGTAGTCATGGTTAACTGGTTCGCCTCTGCCTCCATAAGGACGTTTCCCAGGATTGGCGTTGCCGGACGTAACGCCACAAGGCTCATAACTTGTTGCAGCCCAAGGCTTAATGCATCACGTTCCACTGAAACTTTCATTTCCCACTGAAATCTGCCTCCATTTAACGGCGTGGACAAGTTTTTTCAATTTTCATTCAGCCGCAAAGGCCTGGGTGCCCCAAAATCCATATTTGACTCCATAAGAGCGACTTTTAATGTGAACTGGATGAGCGACACTTTACCCGAAGCCGTACAGCCCTATTACCCATTTACAAGCCGCCACGTTACCTTGCCCAATGGCCATCGGATCCATTATGTGGACGAGGGCCTGGAAAATTTAACGCTTTTTTTGCACGATATCCCCCTTTGGTCGTTTTTTTTTCGCAACCTCATCTCCTCCCTGCGTAACCAGTTTCGATGCCTGGCCTTCGATTATCTGGGGTTTGGGTTTTCCGACAAACCGGATGGGTACCCCTATTCGCTGCGAACGATTTCTCAAAATGCCGTCGATTTTCTAAAAAAAATGAATGTTGGCAAATTCAGTCTCGTTTTGCACGGGTGGGGTGCGGTCCCTGGGATGATCATCGCCCAGCGCTGGCCAGAGCGGGTGAATCGCATTATCCTCCTGAATGGCAGCTGTTTCTCCGATTTTCTCCCACCGTTTTCCTATTCCATCTACACCGCGGGCGTACTCGGAAAAGTGCTCATCGATTGGCTTAATTTACCTGTCCTCGCTGCGGCGTTTTCGACGGACATTGGCAGCTATTCCCGGAAAGGTTACCGATGGCCCTACCGGCACCGCCATGACCGGGTACCCATACGCATTTTTATCGAAAATTTGCCTTACGCCTGGAATGAAGAGGACCGTGTATGGCTTGAAGAAATCGCCAGTCGCATGCCCATTCTTGCTCATAAAAAGTTCCTCGCCCTTTGGGGCACCCGGGATAGACTCTTCTCGCGCACGCTGTTGGACCAATGGAAGGAGGAGCTCAACCATTTTACCGTCCACGAATTTCCCGCATCTGGCCGCAATGCCCTTGAGGATGAGTTCGACACCATGCTCCCGCTCATTCGCCGCTTTCTCGTTGCCGGATTGGAGCCTAAATTACCAAAGCTGTGATACTTTTTTGTCAAATGGGCTTGACTTACCGTGTAAAAATATTAGAAAGACCCGCGTGGTTCATCTTGCAAGTCATAGATTTGGGAAGGTTTTTGCGAAGCCCCCCTTTAGGGGGCCTTAGGTGGCCTCGGATATATATTGCGGACGCCTCATGTTATTCTCGCGAAAGAAGCTGCGTGGTGGAGATGGTAGGGACATGCGCCTTGCTTTTTAGTTCGGATATGTATATGATGGCATCCAGGCAAAGGCCTTTCCCCGCTTTCTACCGCTTAGCCAAGTGGCAGAAGGTGGGCGATGGACCGCATTTGATCTTTGACAGAAATAAAAAGTTTGCTCAAATGGAAAAAGTCCAGTCGGTGGGGATTTTTCCAGATTTCGTACTTGGGCCGCTGCCAAAGCGGTAATCGGGGTAGCTATGGTGGCCATAAAGCTGGTTTTTTTGGCTTTTCCCATCGGGTTTGTTAAGTGTTGCCGGTAGAAGCAAGGTCCGTACGACTGGGACCAAAGTTGTTCCATCGCGACTGTAACTCTGCAATTTACATTTCCTCAAGAGCTTCAAGGATCCCCTAGTGAATTTCTGCCCCATTTACAAGGACTCCACGGAGGCCAGCCGCGTCTACCTTCTGCCCAACCTATTCACCGCAGGGAATTTATTCTGCGGATTTTTGGCGATTTTAAGATTTATCCAGGCCAAGTACGGCTCGCTGGTGGGGTATAACCCCGTGGAATATTACACCCAGGGCGTGTGGCTCATCGTGATTGCCGCCGTTTTAGATCTTTTTGATGGCCGAGTGGCCCGTTCAAGTGGCCGCACGTCACTCTTTGGCGCCGAATTCGATTCCCTCGCGGATTTGGTATCTTTCGGCGTCGCTCCAGCATTGCTCGTCTTCTTTCTCATCCTGTCCCCGTCCACGGGAAATTACCCGCAATACTTGGACTCGGTATTTTTAAAATTTGGATGGTTGATTGGCTTCATTTATTTGCTGTGCTGCGCCGCCCGATTAGCCCGGTTTAACGTGCTCACAACTCCCTTGCTCCCGCGCGGGGAAAAATACATCGACGTCCACGATTCCATTGGACTTCCCGTTCCGGCGGCCGCTGGAACCATCATTTCCATTGCCGTTATCCTCATCCATGCGGAGCTTTCCTCTCCATTCGCCGGGTTGCTGCTTCCGCTCATGTTGCTCGTTTCCGTGCTGATGGTGAGCACCATTCCCTTTCCCGTATTTAAGCACATCGCCTGGAACACGCGCACCAGGTTCCGCACCTTCGTCGCGGTCGCGACCGTCATAGCCATGATTGCATTCCTTTCCGTCTATGCCCTTGCCGTTGTCTTTTTTTCCTACCTTGTGTGCAGTTTATTTTTGCGCCGCAGGCTCCTCACCCATTGGTCATTTCAAAAGGTGGCCAAGGTGCACAGGTTACTTTGCGAAAAGCGCCGCCGCCGCGCTAGTGAAGACCTGCCGTAAGTCCTGCGGCACAGTCGATCCAATCCAGATAGAGTGTGAATTTTGTTTGGGATTGTCTTCCACTTGGGCCGTTTTGTACGGCGGATTCCGCTTCGATTCCCTGCAGTACAACGGGCATGACCCGTATTCGGTTGATGATTTTACGAAACGTTTCCGTGGAACAGATGAATTGCACCCGAAATAAATGCGTTTCATCTGTGGGGAACACAAACAGTGGTGTGAATTTTCGCGGATCAAATAGGTCGTTGGAGAAGCGCGCCAATTCCCGCGGGTCGCCCGCGCGCTGGAGGCCTATGAATCGCAAATCGCCATCGGAAGCGCGGAATAGGGTCGTCAGCAAAATGCGTACCCGTTCTAGCTGTTCCTGAACTTTTTCCGCATCCCAAGCCATTCCCCGGTGAATGAAATCTGAAAAGCCCAACCGCACTTCCCCATCGAAGATAACACCGTGCGCCGCTGCTTCATGTTCCAATCGGTGCATGGTGTCTATCAATTGGAAGTAAGCATCTGTGGCGGTCATGGCGGGAGCATTCTGCTGAAATTTTGCGAATGGGTGCGCCTGCCACGCCCTTGCAAATTCCTCCGCCCTTTGTCGCTGCTGGATTACGGTTCCTCCGCTGGCCCTCCCCAACTTTTGCCGTGTGGATACCACCTCCCCGGAGGCGGAAAGTAGCTTTTGATGCTGAATCCTTAGCCGAATGTTGGAAAGGGCCAGTAGCACAAATATAACGGCAAAGGAGACCCACAGAATGGCCGTGCGACGATTTTGAAACATGCGATTCATGGCTGAAAATATTTTGCGTTCAAAGTGATTGTACACTGAAAGGGCTGCTGCACACCCCGGTCCCCATCGGCAAGAACCAGATTTCCCACGGAGCCAACAACGGGTAATTTCTGCAGTTGCTCAAGAAACTGGCGAAACTTGGGCAAAATTTCTTCGGCCTCACCAGCCAGGATATGGCCACTGACGGTGATTTCCCGCGGGCCGCCCGTACCAACTGGCATTAGCCGTAATTCGTCTAACCACCCATTTCCCTTGGTTACCAAAACATCCTGCAGTCCCTGAAACAAAGCCACCCACGCCGCTTGGCAGGCATATATTTTATTGGCCCGTTCTAGGCAGATGCGATAGCGTTCGATTTCTCCGTTGAGTCGCCCGATGGCCGCAGCAGTTGTCCTTTCCTCCTCTGTTTTTTGACGCATACTAGTCAAATTTTGCCGCAAAACATGATTTTGTACGGCATGGTGCAAACTTCCCAGTAATAATCCTCCGCACGCGACGGCACAGGTGATAATTTTCGCAATGAAATATCCAAATTGTCGCCTCTTCTGCGCGACCACCCGAGGCACGACAGCGGATGGATTGTCCATGCTCCCGTTAAATATCATCTCGGCGCCGCGGAAAAGATGCATCCTGGTGATTTCATCCAGCGCTTCCCCGTGGCTAAAGGTTGGATATGCCCAGCCTTCGCTTGTGTGAATAATATCGGGCTCGTGTGTCAGGTATTTTTTTAGAGATCTAATCCAAAACTCTACACCAGCCCTGCTGCTAACGATTGTCATTTGGCGGTGTGGCCTCCCCTGGAGACGATGAAAGTAATACAACTCGCACGTATGAATTTCTTTCGCCAGCTCATGGAAAAAATTACCTGCCTTCGCCGCAAAGGATTCACACTCCGGGCATTTATTTTTTATCCAATTGTCCCATTGCACTTCATCATCCCTATCTTGTAACACGCGGTCCCATCCATAGGGAAGGCACCGCACGTAGGGCCGCTCCCCGCCGGTAAAAATCAAAGAAGTGGCCGTTTCGTCGATGCAGAGTTGGAGAAAATTTCCCGAGCGCGCCGCCAGGGCCGAGGAAAATTCAGCAGCCAGCGGAACAAGCGCGCCCTTGGGGAAAATTTTAGCGCGGAGAAACGCATCGAATATGGGATTGACCTGATACCAACGCTCCGCGAAAACGTACGACAGGAACCGTTTGTCCGTCGCATATTCATGCAATGGAAAAAAGTCCCAGGCAAACGCATCGGCTTTGATTGGTAGATCCATTTCGATGGCATCGGTGAGCATAATTCGGCGCAAATCCGATGCCACCGGGTGGTGTATGATGCACTTGTGAAGCGGGTGAACTTTGGGTAGGACAACGTAACACGGATGGCAACGAAAGGAGTAGGGAAGCTCGTTGAGTGCCGCCGTGAGAGATTCGCCCATCCCGCTAGCCAGGGGATGGGCAAATATTCGACGAATTTTGCAAGCACCACCAGCCCATTTGGCGATAGCGGCCACAAGTTGGTGCCGACCGACGGAAATAACACTCAACCGGCGTCTCTTCCAGGGCGTGCCGCCTAGGTACCGGGACAAACGCATGGGGTGACGCTAACATTGAATGATTTCGTGTAAACGATGAAAATAAAAAGCGTCGCACACGCTTCGATGGGGAAACCTTCTAACTCCTTGATTCTTGGCGGCGGCATAAAAAGGACTAGACTTCGAAGATAAGTTCCCGGCAGCGATCGACATTTGCCCGAAAAATTGGTGTGACGTGGGCCAAATCGACCACGTCCACTGCATAAGGGAGATCGCTTTCGGCGAAAGCATTACGCAACATAGCAAGTATATGGCCCTCGAGAGGGTTTTCAGATTCAATGGCCAGGTCCACATCGGAGAACTTATGCGCGCTGCCCTTTACCCGGGAACCGTAGGCGTAGACACATATGCCTCTTTGGGTGCTAAGGCATTGGTCGAGGATAGCGCAGATATGCTCCCGATGGCGTTTTTCTAAGTCTACGGACACGACTCCAATTCCCCCAGAAGCTTATGAGCAGCCCCTGCAAACTCTTTAGCGATTTGCAGAGCGTTCTCCATCATTTCTCCGCCATAGCGGTGGGATAAATTATTGCGTTGGTCATGGAAGTGCATCCAAGCCTCCGCGTCACCGATGAGGTCGGCGCGCGCAGCCTGGCGAAAGAGTTCTCGTCGGGAAAACCGTTCAATATTCACGGATCCCTGGATTGCGATAAGCCGACGTCGCATCGCCTTCCATGCCATTTCGTAGGTTGCTTCGAAGTTTTGGATGACCCCGCTTTGGATTACCTCACTTACTTCGGCATACTTACCACTTTTAGTTTGTTGCAGTACATCCAAAGAACGCTCCAGCGACTCCAACGCTCGGCGGAAACTTTCCAGGTCCAACGGTTCACTGGCCATGGTTCCCATTGCCCCCAACAAAGGCGATCCACCCGATTTGTCAATCGTCGTATCCGCAACGGCGCCGATGGCCAAACGTTACGGGCTGAATTAAATTTACCCCATTCCGCTTTCGCCACTGCGCAGTCTTGGACGATGTTATTAGCGGCGCATGCCGCCTCCTGAGCAAGTCCTTTGGGGCGGTGTATTTTGCCGGACGTAGTACGTACGGATGGGCCTCGTAATTTTTAGGCTGAGTTCCCATTGGGCGGACTTCGCAAAAACTCCGATACAAGTTGCGAAATTTCAGTCCAGCAAACGCTTGGCGATGGTCAAATCGCAAAGTCCAGCCGACGAAATTTTCCAAGACTTCGCGTCTAGGCCGCTGCCAAAGACGGAATCGCGACTATACATTTTGGGCTTTAGCTTTTTCAATGGATTGTGAGGCTTTTTTGTGAAATCGGCTTGACTTGCTTTGTAAAAATCGTAGAAAGATACGCGAGATGTATCTTAAATCTTGGTTTTTGTCGGAATCCCCTTTGGGGGAGCCTTAGGCGGCCTTAGATATATATTGCGGACGCCTCGGGCGTAACTTCTGTTATTCCCGAGGAAGAAATAGCGTGGCGGAGATAATGCTGATGCGCGATTTGTTTCTTGCTTCAACATATATTTAATGGTTCCCCGGCGAAGGCCTTTTGCTTTTTTTGCCGCCTGATCAAGTGGTAAAAATTGGCGTTCGATCTTTGACAGAAATATTAATGTGAGTTGCGAAGCTCTGGCTTGAAAAAGGCTTGGCAGTGGTTTGTTACGTGCAATAGTATCGCACGAGTTAACCATAGAAGTTTTATGCATAATCAGCGCTTGCTGTTAAAGAAGCGATTGCATGACTCCGTTTTCTCTCGGTTACTGTGCGCAAACGGTGGATCCGATTGCTTTCCCGAATGCCACGTCCAGGAGAGCATTTTCCCTTTGCATGGGAAAAACAACAATGGGTACTGCGTGGTCACGACACATGCAAAAGGCTTCCGCATCCATTACCCGTAATCCCAGACGCACCGCGTCGGAGAAGGAAATTCGCTCGAAGCGCTTTGCCTCTAAATTTGTTTCCGGATCCGAGTCGTAGATGCCATCCACCTTGGTTGCCTTTAGTAAGGCCTCCGCGTGGATTTCTATGGCCCGCAATGCGGCAGCCGTGTCCGTGGAAAAAAAAGGAATCCCTGTTCCACCCGTAAAAAATACCACTCGCCCCCTATCCAGCGCCATTCGCGCTTTTTCAGCATCAATGGATTCCATGCCAGGCAAGGTTCCAAAGGCGTTTTGCAGCAGACAGGGAATTCCCTCCCGCTCAAAGATATCCCGCAAAGCTAACCCGTTGATAACGGTCGCCAGCATGCCCATGCGATCGCCAATTTCTCGTGTGATCTGTCCCTGCCGTCCTCGGTAAATATTCCCGCCGCCCAAGACGATGGCCACTTGGACGCCCGTTTTGCGCAAAAGGCCAATCTGCGCCATGAGTGGCGACAGCGCTGCCCGATCGAAGGATCCATCACCTCGACCCAACAATTCACCGCTGAGTTTTAGCAAGATTCGGCCATAAACCGGCGATGTATTTTCCACGGAGCCATGGTTATTTCCTAAAATTTGACCGTCAACGGGAAAACCGCGAACCTAGCCGGCGAACACTAGAGCCGCAGGATATTTTTTTGCGCTAGGTAGCGAAAACCCTAGTTCCCATTTTACAAAATTGAATACTCCCCATAAAATGAGGGTATGGCCATTTCTGGGGTACGTGGGGATACCGTTGTCAATACCCCAATTGGAAAGCCCATTAGCAGCCGCGAATTACGCACACTATGCACTTCAAGTCCGGGGAAGGTACGCACATTGACCGAGGTAGCATGTGTAATAGCCGCATTTGGCGTTTGTATGATAATTGTCGGTGTTATCGCCAATCCTGTTGTATTGGCCATCGGCATTGTGGCGCTGTGTGTGGCGGCTGGCGTGCGTATTTATGCGTGGAGGATGAATTGTATTTGTACGCTAACACAGATCAACATACATGCGCTTTACGCCCAGTGCCACCTGTGTCATCCCAGTGAATTTGAGGAGTTCATGCAAAATTTAAAAACTGTGAACATGCCAGCGGCCAAGGGCCAAAGGGATTCTGCAGTTTTGTTGGAAATCGTTAAATTCATCAGCACAAATAGCATATTCACCGTTGAGGAGCGCACTGATATCCTCAATAGGATACGCATACATTCCCTCCCGAATGACGAAGATGCACTCAGGACCGAAATCCTTTATCTTCTTGCCAACGCCGGAGTAACAAAGCCATTTACTGATTGCTTCAATCGGATCACTTTCGACCAACCTGGTTGGGCAAAAATGCGTAAAACTCTCGGTAAATTTTCACTATTTGTCAAGCAAATGCCCCCAGATGCGCAGGTGGCTTTTTGGACGCATAAGCACAGATATGGCTCGCCGATTATCCATGAATTTTGGAGAGAATGCGAAAATCAGGAAGATATTAGATCCTCTTTGGATCTGATCGGCGAGTTACCTCCTGCACAACGCGATGAGATATTTAAAGATAGCAGCTGTATACCATTAGCCCATTGTTTTGCCTCCTATGGATGTAGAAATGCGGCATTATTTATGCAATTTTTAGGCCTATATCAATCGGATGCTGAGCGGTTAGCCATGTTGAAATATGCAAATCAATGTGGATATACTTTTCCGATATTTCTATGTCGAAGGGCGGCGCTAGAGGCCATCGAGTCTTTCTTTTCAATTCTTGAGAAGTTCCCAGTGGAAGACCGTTTTGAAATTCTATCCCCTCGATCTGATGATTCCGAAAATGTTTTCACGATACTAAGTAAATATAGACCAGATGCGGTACCGTTATTTCGTAAGTGCTTGGAAGGCATGACTCCCGAGCAAATGGAACTTTGCATGCGGAGGGTACCACCGCCGGTACCTTCAACAAGAGACGGCCCAGAGAACGATTCTGATGATGATTCATTTGCAGACGATTCCTTAGACGATTCATAAATTCCACGAATAATCCCTTTTGCTTGATCAAGTTCCGCCCCGTCGGATAGTTCACAGTCGGCGAAATCAATTAATCTCTCCAGTTCATGCGCGCGACTACCTTTTAGGTAAATAGCTCCTTCGACGTCGCAGAGAATGCTGCGTATTTCATCCAAATCGCGGCAGATGCACATGCTTTTCGGAGAAAATCCCCGCTGGATCAGTGCATCGTGCACGAATATGCATTCTTCGCCAAGGAAGAGGATCCGCTCGTATGTGACAATGGGGAGTTGCTCGCCGGCGAGCCGGTGCTGCCGCTCGGACTCAACACCATACTCACCGAGTGAGCCGATGACATAGTAACGGGGTTCGTGTGGGAATTTTTTTTCGAACACGCGGACGGATTCAATTAGCGCGGGGACATCGCTATTGTAACAGTCCGCGAAGTAGATTTGTTTTTTTTGCCGGTGGCGAAAAATCTGGCCCCGTAGGGGTAGCGGTTTCCATAAAGCCAGCCGTCGCGCTGTTGTCTCCCGGTTTATACCGAAATGCCGGGTTATGACGCGGCATAGGGTGAAATCATAGGCAAATCCTTCCGATGGAATGGGAAGTTCGTACTCTTCTTCGGCGCCTTCCATGTCGGAGAAAATGATGCGACAAAACATTTTTTCATTTTCCCAACGCGGGACACAAATCGTGGAGCCAGTTCCTTGAAATGGGGTTGACGCGACGGTGCGCAAGTATCCGTGAAACGGCGCAAATTGCGGAAGTTGGGCCAGTTCCATCCCCGTGGTAATAAATCCGTTTTGCCGGGGGACAGATTCACATATGTGCAATTTTTCGCCCAAAAGTGCTTCCTGGGAGGAAAAAAACTCCAAATGTTTTTGAGAGATCGCCGTAAGTATAACATGCGTGGGCCGTAGCATTTTTCCAATGGTGGCCATTTCCCCGGGGCGGCTGATGCCTGTTTCGATGACCGCAAATTGGTGCTTTTCCGGATTTAATCCGAGCAAGGTTAGGGGTACACCAAGGGTGTTGTTTTCATTGCCCGCGTTTGCCAGTGTTTCCGCGCTCCCGAGCAGCAAGGTCAACAGTTCTTTCGTCGTTGTTTTTCCGTAGCTGCCCGCAACGGCTATAACCGGGTTGGCGTACCGTTGCCGGTGGGTCGCGGCGATGGATTGCAATGCGACAATGCTGTCACGTACCACCAATTGGGGGATGGGAACGTTTTCATTATAGTGCTCGACAACGGCACCACACGCGCCGTTGTCCTGGGCCGCGGAAAGATAGCGATGGCCGTCGTCCTTTTCCGTTGCTATGGCAAAAAATAGCATGCCCCGTTTGATCTTGCGGGAATCGATGGCAAAGCCGGTGACGGGAACTGCTGGGGCGAAATTGGCCCAAGCTCCGTCCGCGTCCGCGGCTATCTGTTCGGGCGAAAATTTCATACGCATATACCAATTTGTGGCACTTGTGATCCGGCTTGTAAAAGGTTTATGATTAAGCATGGCAGACATTGGTGCTAGAGTAAATAACACCCGGGATACCTATGTAAAAGTTTCCGAGGTGCGATATTACAGTTAGAAGGTTCCGTGCTATTGTTGGCCTCGGCTCCTTTGCCAAGGCAACGATCCGCCGTTAGTTTTTTATTGGTTTTCATGGGTCCTCCGATTGGATGAGCTAGCTTAGTTTTTTATTTATTGGTGATTTTTTCTAAATGGTTTTTTGCAGTTGGCAGCGGGCTGGCCCGTCCAAAGAGCGCGGGAAACCTCCATAAAAGTAGGGCTTCCAGTCTGAAGCCAGGTGCCAGTCCTGGTTGGGGACATTCGCGGTTCCCAATCGCCATCAAAGATATTCGCCGCGTTGGCGGCAACGGTAGTATTGTTCATATTAAACCTCTCATGTTAGAATTCGAATTCTGAGATCATATTGCTGGGAAACAGGCATTTGTCAACCCATTTATGATTTTGGCGAATTTTTGTAAAATTTATGGTAGGTCACTGTGGGAAACCGCAGACACAACCGAGGAGGTCGTGGTAAATCTTTCGCGGCCTAACCGCAAAATTAGCCAAGAAACGTGAAACGATCTTCATTGGTTTATGGCTTCCAAGCCAGTCTCAGGTCGCCCGAACCGCTCCCCAGGCGCGAAAGCGTGAAAAATTGTCTCCGGCAAGTCGCTTTAATTTTCCGATGACACGTTCCACTAAATTTCCCTTTCAAAGAAGGCCTTTTTCCTCTTCCGTGTTCCTGTTTTTCATGTTCGTGCGCGCGGGAGTGATGAATCGTAACCCAGCTCGTTCGAGGCGTTCCCTAACTTGGCTTGAGCAGTAACCTATGCGAGTTGCACCGACGAAAACTTTTTGCCCCTTTTGAAGGGGTGTGAGTTTCGGCACAATCATCGGTCGGAA
>JAITCU010000034.1 GCA_031282835.1 Puniceicoccales bacterium | reverse complement strand
CTTGCATGGACTTATGCATGGATGAATGCAAGGAAAAAAGCTCCATGATTGGGTATTTGGTAGTATTACGGAATACAAAGCCCTGCTCGGATCTTCTCGCAAGCATCTGATAGTCGGAGACTCATGCCGCACTAATAGTGGTCGGGGCGACTGGACTCGAACCAGCGACTTCTTGCTCCCAAAGCAAGCGCTCTAGCCAGACTGAGCTACGCCCCGAAATGGCTGCCCGACAAGGATTCGAACCTTGACAAACAGATCCAGAATCTGCTGTGCTACCGTTACACCATCAGGCAACGGTCAATTGATGCGATTCCGCACGCAGGGAATCAAGATATTTGCACGATAATGCGTCATTTCCATTGCCGCCTTCAGTGATGTTGCGTAGGCAGGGCCAATGGTGAATTTGAAAAAATTTCTGCTTATTGCTGGACCTTGCGCAATTGAGAATGTGGAAATTTGTGATCGTGTTGCTGAAGAGCTGACGAAAATTCAAGCGGCGCATCCGGAGATCTCCGTTGTATTCAAATCGTCCGCGGACAAAGCCAATCGCTCTACCGTTCAGGGTTATCGGGGGCTGGGAATAGAGCGGGGGTTGGAAATTCTTTCCCATGTCCGGAGCCGCTTCAACCTGCCCATTACTACGGATTTTCACACGCCGGACCAGGCGAGATTGATTGGACGCGTGGTGGATGTTATACAAATTCCCGCGTTTCTCTGCCGGCAAACGGATATGCTCCAGGCGGCGGCGGAAACGGAAAAGATTGTATCTATCAAAAAGGGGCAATTTCTTTCGCCTTGGGACATGCGCCATGTGGTGGAAAAGTTGCGCACCTTTGGGGCGAAAGAAATTATCCAAATGGAACGGGGTACGTCCTTTGGCTATGGCAATCTGGTGGTAGACATGCGATCTTTTCAAATCATGCGCGAAAACCACTGTCCCGTCGTTTATGACCTCACACACAGCCTACAATTACCGGGAACCGGATCCAATGAAACTGGCGGGACCCGTGAATTTGCCGATACGCTGGCCCATGCGGCCATCGGCGCTGGTGTCGACGGTTTGTTCATCGAAACGCATCCCGATCCCAGTAGGGCTCTCTGCGACCGCGAAACCCAGCTACCACTGGAAACGCTCGGCAAACGGATGGATGGCTATTTGAAGCTGTACCGAATAATCAAGGACCTGGGATGAAGTTCCAATTGGTAAGGGCTGTCCCTGGGCGTGTTCCTAGCGCCTGGATCTTTTTATGGTGGCCATAAACCTGGGTTTTTAGACTTTTTCCATCGGGATAATGGGACAGCTGAACCCTGTTAGGGTTGCACTTTTTTCACCTTCCTCCCGAGGCGTCATCCCATGGTGCTCGGCAATGGTTCTCAGACGGTAAGGAGTTCCTGCTCCTTTTTCTGAAAAAGTTTCTCAATTTCGCCAATGGCGTCGTCGGTTAGCTTTTGCACCTCCTTTTCCAGGCGTTTGAGGTCGTCCTCGGAGATCTCACCAGCCTTTTGCTGCTTTTTGAAGACTTCATTGGTCTCCTTGCGGATATTGCGGACACTAACTCGGCCCACCTCCGCGATTCCGGCCGATCGCTTGACCATCTCTTTCCGCCGTTCCAGGCTCATTTCCGGAATAGTGCACCGCACGCGGGCGGAGTCCACCACAGGGGTGAACCCCAAATTGGCGATGAGCAGGGCCTTTTCGATGGCCTTGGCAGTTCCCCTGTCCCAGGGCTGGATGGAAATGGTCCGCGCATCGGGTGTGGTGATGGCGGCGATGTCCTTGAGGCGGCTGCTGGCCCCGTAGACATCAACGGATACCATCTCCACCATGGCCGCCGAGGCCTTCCCGGCGTGAATGGTGGCAAATTCGCTCGCGGTAAATTGCACCGCCTTTTGCATCTTATCCCGAACTTCCTGAATCGCTTTTTCCTGAACCATAACCCTCTCCTTGCACATCACATGGAAACCGGCTCCAGCCTACCATCGCGGCCAATCGGTCATTTATACACCAGTAGGCGTTTCCCCGATCCCATTCATGCCGCTTCCCGGGCCGACTCATCCGTGAAATTCCAAACCCCGTTGCACTACGATGCCGAGCGGATTCTCCCCCTCAAGTTTTTTTACCAGGAACAAAACTTTGGCCAGGAAATATATGACGTTGACGATGGCCGACGGCCCAGGATGGGCTTGGCAGCGTCGGTTTCCGCGTTGCGAAATGTGACCACTCGCAAAACACCCGAGAAGGGCAATAAAGCGGCGCTTGCGGACATTGCGAATTGTTTTTACAAAAACGTTGACATTCCCCAACTTGCGTGCAAGATGATCCCAGAATCGGATTCTAAAAAAAAGGTCAAATATGAAAAATGCTACCATTACCACCGCCGCAAGTACTTTCGATGGCGAATTAAAACTGTTATGTTCTAATGTACAAACCTGGCACCTGACTTCAAACGGGAACCCTCATTTTTATGAAAATTTCCTACGTTTTAATGACGGACCAGCCCGCCGCAAGCGGCAAAGGCCGATCAAAAAATAATAGGCCAAAAGACCCAAGCTAGCTTAAAAAATTGGAAAAACCCATGGGGATCAATCCACGAAAACGGAACAATAAATAAGAAATTAGTAGGAGCCCATTACTTCGGCAAACGCGCCGCGGGAAATAACCGCACTAAACGAGTTACAACATCGCCCTCGGAGATTTCCTCCGTTGGCCATTCTAGATGATTTTAAAAAAGGATTAATTATGCATGAAAGAACACTCAAATGGAATCTCGTAACCTATCCCTGCGATAGCCCCTACGAAAAAGCATACTCCGCCCAATTTTCGGCGCGGCAAAATGCCAGCCTCTTCCGCCCGACTAAACGAGCGGATAGATTTTTCCATTGCTCCGGGGGATTTTCCCTCGCAGAAAAATCAGTTAAACGACCATGCCACAGAAAAAACAGCATATGAACGTGGACGCCATCGCCGATTTGGCCCGCCTCGACCTGACCGACGGCGAGCGCCAGCGATTCGCAGAACAGTTGGAGAAAATTTTGGACTACATCGACGTCCTTCAATCGATTGACGTGGAAGGTGTTGAACCGTCCGCCCACGCTTTTGAGGTGGTTAACGTCTGGCGGAGGGACATGGTGGAAGCGAGTTTTTCCCAAGAATGCGCCCTGCGAAATGCGCCGGAACGTGAAAGCGGTCAAATCCGTGTGCCAAAAGTTGTCGACGATGCCTAAGGAAAATGAAATGATATACTATCAAACGCTCAAAGATCTTTCCGTCGCGCTTCAGGCCGGCTCGCTTACGCCATCTCGCATAATGGGAGCATTCATCGCGCGAACGAAGGCAACGGAAGCAGCGCTGCATTCATTTATATGCTACGACGAAGGAAGTGCGTTGGAGCAGGCCGAGGCAGCGGATTTGCGTTGGAAATCAGGCAAAAATCTAAGTCCCTACGATGGCGTTCCCATTGGCATTAAGGATATCATTTCCGTCCAAGGCCAGCCAATGACCTGCGGCAGCCGTATGCTGGAAAATTACATAAGTCCCTACGATGCAACGGTGATTACAAAACTCCGTGCGGCTGGGATGATTATTTGGGGCCGGCTCAACATGGATGAATTCGCCATGGGCTCCTCCACGGAAACCTCCGCCTTCGGGCCGACACAAAATCCCTGGAATTTGGAATACGTCCCCGGAGGAAGCAGCGGAGGGAGCGCCGCCGCCGTCGCCGCCGGACAGACCTGCATTGCGCTCGGCACGGACACGGGGGGGTCCATCCGCCAACCGGCCGCTTTCTGTGGCATCGTCGGACTTAAGCCCACCTACGGCCGGGTAAGTCGGTACGGCGTCACCGCCTTTGCCAGCTCGCTGGACCAGGTGGGTCCCATCGGTCGCTCCGTGGAAGACGTCGCCGCCGTGCTTTCCATCATCGGCGGTCGCGATTCCCATGATTCCACCAGTGTTGATGTCCCCGTTGAAAACTATGTCCACGCGTCCACCTGCGAGAAGCCGTGGCGTGTTGGAGTTTTAAGCGAATTCATGGAGGGTGGCGGCCTTGATGGGGACGTCTCCGCAGCCATAGGACGGGTCGTGAAGTTTTACGAATCCCAGGGCTGTCCCATTCAGCCGATTTCCTTACCAAATGTTAACGCCGGACTCGCGGCGTACTACATCATTGCGACCGCGGAAGCCTTTTCCAATCTGGCACGCTTCGATGGCATCCGCTACGGCCACCGGTCCAAATCGGCAACGGACGTTGCAAGCGTTTACTCCAAATCGCGGGCAGAGGGCTTCGGCGAAGAAGTGAAGCGGCGCATCATCCTGGGCGCATTTGTCCTCAGCGGCGGGTTCCACGATGCCTACTACACTAGGGCCCAAAAAGTACGCTCACTCATCCGCGCGGACTACATGCGAGCCTTCGATGACGTGGATATTATTCTCTCTCCCACCGCGCCGACGGCCGCCTTTCACGAAACAGAAAAATGCGAGGATCCCCTGGCCATGTACCTCAACGATGTTTACACGGTTACGGTGAACATGGCCGGGCTTCCCGGCATATCCATTCCCTGCGGATTTGATCGCAATCACATGCCCATCGGTGTCCAGCTTATCGGGAAGCCATTCGGGGAAGGCGACTTGCTCGCCGCCGCCCGCTTCTACGAAAAATCACATGACTTCCACGGGCAACATCCGCTGCTTGCAGATTTGGCCCAAACGCTTTAGGCGTCGGAAACGCGGTAGAAGAGGCTTGTCCACTGTTAAGTGACTGTAATCGCTGCACCCATTGCGGCCATAAATTTGGGTTTTTAAATTTTCCCCATGAATTATGAGATCTTTTTGTGAAACCGGCTTGACTTGCCTTGTGAAATTCTTAGAAATACCCGCGAGATGTGTCTTACAAACCCCGAATTCGGGATGGTTTTTGCTGGAGCTCCTTTTGGGGGCCTTGGGCGGCCTTAGATATATATTGCGGACACCTCGGACGTAGCGGTTGTTATTTCCGAGGACTTGGTTCTGGTATATATTTATGGTGCCACGGCGAGGGCCGCTCGCCGCTTCCTGCCATCTGATCAAAAGGTAAGAAGCGGTGGTTGATCTTTGACAGAAATAGAAAGTTTAACACGCTAGTTGCGAAACTCTGGCCCCAAAAAGGCTTGGCAGTGGTTGAGTCGTACGTAATGCCAGCACGCAGATTTCTCAAGAGCCCAGAATTGTAAATTTTATGAGCGTTTTACCCTTTTCCTTGACCTAATGGCGCGGTCTTCTTGGACCAGTTCCGTATGGCACCGGATATTCAGCGACTTCCGGAACATGTCATTAATCAAGTTTGCGCCGGGGAGGTGATTGAACGACCCGGGGCCGTTGTTAAGGAATTGGTTGAAAATAGCTTGGACGCTGGTGCCAGTCACGTGGCCGTGGTCTTCCGGCGGGCCGGGAAGGATTTCATTTCCGTAGCCGATGACGGAATCGCCATGGGCCCAGATGATGCGGTTATTTGCCTGGAACGCCATGCCACCAGCAAGATTCGTTCCACGGAGGACTTGTCCAAAATCGGAACTTTCGGTTTCCGCGGCGAGGCCATTCCTGCGATTGCGAGCGTTTCGAAATTCACCCTACGCACACGCCGCGATGGGGATGAGCTTGGGACGGAGATCGTCGTAGACGATGGCAATATTTGTAAAGTGGGGAAGTGCGTTTGCCCGAAAGGTACATGCATCGAAGTGGCTCAGTTATTTAAGTCCGTTCCAGCACGAAGGAAGTTTCTAAAGAGTGATCAAACGGAGGCGAATCACATCATCGATACCGTGCGGCTTTTTGCTCTTGATTTTCCGCGGATCCGATTTTCCATCCGCCACGAAGATCGAACCATTTGGGACGTTCACGCCGAAACATCCGCCGAAGAACGCATTGGAAAATTTTGGGGATCGGAAATCTGGGCCTCCCTCGTAGCCGTTGATTTTGCCGAAAATGGTTGCCATGTACACGGATGGGTACTCGATCCGCAAAAGCGGAGCGGTGGCGGAGACATGGTTTTTTTTGTCAATCGCCGGGTGATTGTTTCGAAGGAGCTCAAAAATTGGGTTATGGGTGCGTACGCCAAGTATTTGCCCTATGCCAAGTCGGTCCCCTGTTTTTTGTTTCTAAATTTGCCCCCAGATCAGGTGGACGTTAACGTCCATCCGGCCAAACGGGAAGTGCGATTTTCCCATGGCGCTGAGCTGAAGGCACTCATTTCCCAGGCCATTGGAAATGTCCTAGGACGCGGCAATTCCTGGCCCATGACCAGAAGTGAAGTTCCATGGGTTGGGTTAAATCTTGAAAAAATTTCACCCGTCCCCCAGCCAGACGAAGATGCCTCAAAACGGAATCCCCAGGTCATTAAGCCTACAATTTTGTCCGGACAAAGCCAAGAAGATTCTGTAGTTGCACAAGATGAAGCGGTCATGAGTGCTTCAGCGCCGCCGTCTGGCCGGGGAAAAACGGCACCAGGTAAGAAAATTTCTCCAACGAGAGCCGAGTCGCCCGCCATTGAAGGAGGAAATCAACCGAAGTTCATAAAAAATTTCCCACCAATTGGAAACTTTAGATTAGAGACCCCTGTCCCATTGCTTTCCAAAAGCCGTGGAATAATCGATTGGAAGTTTTTGGGAAAAATGGACGAACGCTGCGTCCTTTTTGCAACGGAAGCGGGATTGATCTTTTTTGATGTCCTCCGGGCAGCGCAGCGTGTTGCCTACGAACGCATATTGGCCCAGCAAGGGGA
Organism: Puniceicoccales bacterium; assembly: GCA_031282835.1. GTDB lineage: Bacteria > Verrucomicrobiota > Verrucomicrobiia > Opitutales > JAIRLM01 > JAIRLM01. The sequence continues at coordinate 4,679 of JAITCU010000034.1, read as the reverse complement.
GGCGGGCGGCCAGCGGTTGCTGATTCCCCTCACACTGGATTTACGCCGCCAATCCTTTGAAGTGACAGAGGAGATGGTCGGCGAATTGGCACGGATCGGGTTTGGCCTTCAAAAAAAAGCGTACCTGCTTTACGAAATAACCACACTTCCCCAATGGATGCGGGAGTGCTCCGGTGAGGCGTTTCTCTACGACTGGCTCGTGCTCAAGCGTGCAAACCTGCACGGCATGCAAATGGAACTTTTGGCAAAAACCGCCGCCGGCTATGTGGCGTCATCCAAGAAATGGCAAACGGAGCATGAGATTATGCAGCTGGTGGGCGATCTCATGGCATGCGAAATAGCCGTTCTTGCCCTAGACGGTGCCCGAATTTATTTCGAAATATCCCGAAGTGAAATCGAGCGCCGGTGGAAGGGGGCGTAAATGGGCACATCAGTAGGGGCGCTGATACATTTCGGGGCCGGAATTTGGGAAAGCTCACCGCATTGACGGACCAAGCACTAGGCGGCGGTCCAGCTCGGCCTGGATCGCCGCGGCTATCTCCTCTAACACTTCATCCGTCTCCGTTTTTGCCCGTTTCAGATTTCCCTTTGGAGCTCGGTGGAACAAGTAACATTTCATCTTGGGCTCCGTGCCGCTGGCGCGGATGGCAACCCGGCTCCCGCCCGTCAAGTCGAAAATCCAAAATGGAACCCGAGGAATAGCTTTCCCGTCCCCGTCGCGAATATCATCCTTGGAAAAATCCATGCAGCTGGTCACCTCACGCCCCCCGATGGATGTGATGGGCTTTTCCGCCAGGGACTTAAGGCAGCGGTTCATGCGGTCCATGCCATCCGCGCCTTCGCAGTGGATGTTTCGCAGTCGATCGCCGTGGTAGCCGTAGCGCTTGTAAATTTCATGCAAGAAATCATGAATCGTTTGGCCCCGACTCCGCAGCCAGGCAAAGGCCTCGCAAACCATAAGCGCTGCGGAATGGGAGTCCTTATCCCGGGTGCAATCGATAGCCATGTAACCGCAGCTCTCTTCCGCGCCCAGAACCAGATAAGTGGAATGGGTTAGGAGCAGCTCCCGCCGGTGCACCTCATCAATGGCCCGGTAATCAACTGGCATGCCCGTTTCCCGCGCGTAGGCCGCGACCGCTTCCCGTTCATAATCTTGCAGTTTTTCTCCGATCCACTTAAACCCGATGAGTGTGCGTATCATTCGAACCCCAGCCGCCTTGGCCAGTTCATCCAGCAGTGGTGTTGTGACATAGGAGGCGATGACCGCCGCGTGGGATACCCGTTTCCCGTGCAGCCAGCGGACACGTTTCATTGCCCGCAGGCGGTAGGCTGTGAGCAAAATGGCCGTTTCGTTGCCAGTCAAAACCCGCATGCATCCTCCATGATCGCGGGCGGCAATGGCCAGACGGTCCGCATCCGGATCCGTTGCCAGCGCCAGATCAACCCGCTTCCCATCGGCCAATTCCAATACCCGCGTGAGCGCCTCGCCATTTTCTGGATTGGGCAGCTTCACCGTGGAAAACTCAGGGTCCATTCGGCACTGGGACTCCTCCGGGAAACATCGAATGCCCACTCGTTCCAGCAAGGGCCCCATGATAGGGTATCCCGTGCCGTGAAGCGGCGTATATGCAACTTCGATGGGCGATTTACAAAAAACAGATGGATCCACCGACGAATCCCGCAACCGTTGCAAATAGGTTTCGTCCAAACTCACCGGAAGAACCTTATACCCATCCGTCGCCCCCCGGAGCCGGGACAAAACGACGCAAACTTCTTCCGTGGACAGGTGGGCGTACGTATCCGTAATGGCCGAGGCATGGGGTTCCACCACCTGAGCACCATCGGAAAAATAGGCCTTAAACCCATTATCCCAGCGAGGGTTATGACTAGCCGTGATTACAACTCCCGCCGTGGCCCGCAAATGCCGAACGGCAAAACTAAGTTGGGGTGTTGATCGGGGAGCATCGAAAAGAAGGGCGCAACCGCCCAAAATTTCCCAAATACCCGCGGTGATTTCCGCAAAGTGGCGCGAAAAATGTCGGCTATCGTAGGCGACGACCAATTTGGGAACGTCAAAGCGATCATCGTGGCAAAGTAACCAATTTTCGCAGTGCCGATAAAGCGCCACCGCCGCCCGGGCCACGTTAATATCGTTGATGCAGGCAGACCCAACTGCCGCGTGGATGGGCTTGCCTTCCTGGTTCAATTCACCGGCGGCCGGGCGATTGCCGATAACCCGCCCGCGAATGCCTGCCGTCCCAAACACCGCCGCACAAAAGAAGCGATTGGTGAGCTCCTCCCATTCCGCCCGCGCCAAGAGGTCATCGATGGCGCCAGAAGTCCAGGTGGGCAAATGTTCCGCACCACGCCATTCTCTCAGGAAATTACCCACCGATGGCCGCAATTTTTCTGCCGTCAGCGCCCTCGCCAGGTGTTTTTCCCAAGACTCCATGGGGATATTATAATGCCACGGGCTCGTTTTGGCTGCATTTTTCCGACGAAACGCAGCAAATCTATCTATGCTCGGTCTTGTAAATTTGCAATCTGCGCCGGCATTTTCACAAGAAATACGCCCGCTGTTTTTCGGAAATGGGCATAGAAAGGAATTCCATAACTTTCATAAAATCTTCCCAAACAGTGCGCTTGGACTCATTCGATGCGTAACGGAGCAAATAGGACGGGTGATAGGTAATCATCAGCGGCGTATCGCCGAATTTCGTCCATTGGCCCCGCACGTCGCCCATGCGTCGCGTGGGGTCGCGTCCGAGCAACCCGCGTACAGCCGTGGCACCGAGGGCTACAATGACTTTGGGCCCTACAATCTGCACCTGTGCCCGCAGATAAGGCAGGCAGAACGCCACTTCCTCCTCCGTCGGGGGGCGATTGCCGTGGGGAGTCGGCATTTCCGGGCGCCAGTTTATAATATTGCCGATATAAACGTCACTACGGCGGAGCCCCATGGCTCCGATAATTTTCGTGAGCAATTGTCCCGCTCGCCCCACAAACGGCTCACCGGCGATTTCCTCATCCGCCCCAGGTGCCTCGCCGCATAGAAATATGTCCGCATCCAAATTCCCTATGCCAAAAACGACCTTCTTTCCCGGCTTCACATGCGCGGTGCAAACGGGACAACGAAGAACCCGATCGCGCAGATAATTCCATCTTTCCTCCTTGGTTCCGTCGGGAAGTTCAACTTCGGGGGGCGGGGGCGGCCCAATGGGTACCATACAGGGTGGACTGCCCGCAACCGTATCCGGAATTGCAATTTTTTTCTCGCTGGTTGCTTCCGATTTTGCCGAAGGAACCACTGACGTTTTTTGCGCAGATAAATTATCAACACTATTACAGGGTATGGAATGGATGCCTTCCGCCTCAAGGAGTTCCAATTCTTTCAGCAGCGCGTCGCGAATCTCTTCCCGGCTTCGGGAGCTACCCTTCATTTTGTGCAAAAAACGTGGCAGAACTAGGCGCCAAGTCAAGCTTCCACGCAAACTGCAAAACTCTGGCCCGGCAAACGCTTGGCAGTGATTACGCTGGAAAGTCTAGCCAGCGAAGATTTCTCCAGATTTCGCGCCCATGCCGCTGCCGAAGCCATAATTGCATCACATAAATTTGGGTTTTTAACCCCAATGGAAGAAGCCCCTCACAGACTTAACCATAATGGACTTTTGCCATTAGGATATCAGGACACAATCTTTATCCCTGCAAAAACTCATCCAAAATTTGTCTTAAAAACTCTGTTTTTTTGCCGTTAGAGCCCCAGCATCGAGTTAATCCATAATGCATTTATGGGCCGAAACCACAAGTTTATTGTTGCCATTGCTATAACTATAGCTGCTTTCGCCCTTTTCCGTGAGCGAAAATGGGAGAAACTTTCCCAGATTCGATTTTTCAATTTTCCCAAAAATGTCTCGCCCATATGACGACTAGATAGATGCGCTATTTCTTATGAAGTATTTTTTTCTTTCATATTTTTCCGTGCGCGCGCGATGAATTTAAGGTGATATTTTTTTCATGCGCTCGGCTTTCTCTTTAGAAACATAGCCACTGTCTCCGATGGCGCACCCAGAGCAGCCTTGGAGTACTTCTTCAAGATGATTTGCGTCGTGCGATGACCCTTTGGGAAAGCAAAAATTAACTACTTTTTTCCCTTTTATATCCGTCATGACGTGCACTTTGAATCCGCAAACTTTCTTGGTAGAACTAACAGCTATACCCATGGCTTCCCGCATTGCTTTGAAGCGTTTAAGACGAACTCGCAGGCAAAGCCTTACCGGAGTCGAATCAATGATGAATTTCCCATGATGTTTTTTGCCCTTAAATGCATTTTCTAAAATGCCCCAGAATTTTGCACGGCGGCCCATGATAAAATGTCTTAAAATCCTTTACTCGAGAGAGTTCCCGGAAAATCTTCAGCGTAAGAAGCTGCGCCAAAAACAGTATTGGAGGCTGATCACCTGTATGAGGAAATTCCAAGGAATTTTCCTCGCAAAATCCGCAAACACCTTTAGATAATGCGAGTTGCAAAACTCAAACTCCTAGATTTAATATCAGTATGCCGAACTCTAACATCGAGTCCGGCATGAACGAATTTTTAATTGGCTTGCCGTGAAGATCTTGCTGCATCTTCGTGTTTTTTACAATGTTACAAGAAGATGCATTGATTGGTTTATTTATCG
>JAITCU010000033.1 GCA_031282835.1 Puniceicoccales bacterium | reverse complement strand
CTTGCATGGACTTATGCATGGATGAATGCAAGGAAAAAAGCTCCATGATTGGGTATTTGGTAGTATTACGGAATACAAAGCCCTGCTCGGATCTTCTCGCAAGCATCTGATAGTCGGAGGATTATGCCGCTCCAACACTGGCGGGGGAGGAGGGACTCGAACCCTCGACCTTCGGCTTAGAAGGCCGCTGCTCTATCCGCTGAGCTACTCCCCCACGCTCCCGATCAAATGTTTCAGCAAATATTTGCAAGATACATCCGTCCCAGATTTACTTCGGGCTCCGTGGGAAAATGGCGCGGGTATGCATCCGGCATGCAAAAATCTTGACATTTGCGGCCAAAGCGCGTAGATAATTTCGATCGTGCGGAAGATTGAGTGCAAAAATTGGGAGCGAGATTGGATTAATCCAACCTGTATGCTGCTCTTGGTGCTCATGGGTGTGATGTCCATTCGATCGGCACAACTTTCAATACACGGTAACCAGTGGCGCGGACAGCTAGTTTGGTTTTTGCTGGGAATCGGATGTTACCTAGTGTGTGTGCGATGGCACTATGCGCTTTTTTTGCGCTGCGCCCATTGGATTTACCTCTTTGGAATTTTTGCCTTGCTCATGCTCTGGTCGCCCTTCGGCTTGCGCCGCTATGGTGCATTGCGATGGATTGGAATGTTTGGCTTGTGTGTGCAACCAGCTGAGTTTGCGAAATTTTCCACCATGATCATGCTGGCAGGGACGCTGACGGGGGCAAAGATGGGGCCCATCCGCGAATCCAAGTCGCCGCTCCTGCGGGCGCTTATAATTTTTGCTATTCCGTGGTTTCTTATTTTTCTGCAACCGGATCTGGGTTCTGCGCTCATCCTCCCCCCCATTCTCTTGGCCATGCTCTACGTTTCCAACTTGTCCGGCCGTTTTTTCCTCGCCGTTTTCGCCCTTGGCATCCTCGTACTCAGCGCGGTTACATGGGACATCTATCGATACCGTAATTTTTTGGACGCAAATGACCTTTCCCCAGGCGGGCACGTCGGACTTTACCAAAAGCATTCCTGGTTTCCACTGAAAGATTACCAACGCAACCGCATCATGGGGTTCGTTGCACCGGAAGTGGTGGACCCGCAGGGGACGGGGATTAGTTGGAATCTGCGCCAGTCGCTTATCTCCATCGGATCCGGCGGATTTTGGGGAAAGGGGCATGGAAATGGCATGCAGGCACAGCTGGGCTATTTGCCGAAGGCGGTGTCCACGAATGATTTCTTATTTTCCGTGCTTGGGGAAGAGCGCGGATTTCTCGGGACATCAGCGGCGCTGCTGCTCCTGTGCACCCTCATTGGGAATACCTTTCGCATCGCCGGCCTGGCCCACGATCGTTTTGGCCGCTACCTAACCGTGGGCATCGGGGTATTTTTTCTCATGCACGTGTTGATCAATATGGGCATGACCTTGGGTCTCATGCCGATTACCGGCGTACCCCTGCCGTTTTTAAGCTATGGCGGAAGCTTTCTGATCGTATGTTGCATTTTGCAGGGAATTGTGCAGAGCGTCTATCGGCGGCGGCGCAACGTGGACCGCGATGGATAGGATAGAAATGAAAACCTTTAGTATTTATGAAAAATTCTAACAATTTACCATGTCAGGATCCCGAACCACACGGGGAAAAAATTGACGAACGAGAACTAATGGACGGATCTAGGGACCGGGCGAGGGATCAACCGCTTCTTCAGCGCATCATAAAGGGCCTGACGCGTAGTGATCGAAAATTTCGTGAGATCGTCATTAGCCGGCAATTGGGAATAACCCGCGTGGCCGTGCTCATTGATGGCATAATGGAAAATTTTGAAACGGATGCGTACCGGGGGGGAGACTTGGTTGGAGCGATTTTTAAAGGCCGCATTCAAAAACTGGAGGACGGGCTGAAAGCAGCCTTTGTCATTACCGGGCAGGAAAAAAACGCGTTCCTCCACTATTGGGATATGCTTCCGGCTGCAAATGATAGCTTTGAGATTGTCTCCAAAAATTCGACAAAATCCAAAATCACCCTCGAGGATATCCCGCGCATGTACCCGGTGGGAGCGGAGGTTTTGGTGCAAATTTCGAAGGCGCAGATAGGGACCAAGGGAGCCAGGGTGACTACGAACATTAGTCTTACCGGTCGCTATTTGATGCTCACACCATTCAATGAGCAATGTGGCATATCGCGGAAGATTGAAGACGAGAAGGAACGGGAACGACTTAAGGGCATTTTGGAAAAACTGACCGTTCCCAGCGGCATGGGAATTGTCATTCGATCCTCTGGGGCGGAGAAGAAGCTGAAGTTTTTCGTCCGCGATTTGTCCATTCTCCTCGCCCGATGGACAGCTGTTTCCAAGAAGGCCAGCGAAATGGAAGATCCAGGGTTGGTTTACAAGGAACCAGGGTTGATCGGCAGAGCCGCGCGAGATTTTCTCACCGATGACGTGGACCACATTGTAACTGATTCGCCGCAGGTTTTTGACGAAGTTGTTTCCGAGATTAACGAAATCGCCCCTCAGCTGCGTGGGAAGGTGGAACTTTACAAGGACGAGGACCCGATTTTGGAACACTTTGATGTCGAAAAACAGGTTCAACGTACGTTCAGCCGGCGCCTTTCCCTGCCGTCTGGGGGGGAAATCGTTTTGGAAGAGACGGAGGCGCTCATCGCCATCGATGTGAACACGAGCGGGCACCGGGCCACAAAGGACGAGGGGAAGAATTTCATTTTGCAGGTCAATTTGGAGGCGGCACGGGAAATCGTCCGCCAGATGCGGTTGCGAAACCTGGGTGGGCTCATCATTGTTGACTTCATTGATATGAAGAACAAGGCGGATCAGAAGCAGGTTTTTGATGCTATGCAGGAATTGATGTCTCATGATAGTGCTCGATTTCAAATTTTACCAATCTCTCCTCTTGGAATCATGCAAATTACCCGGCAGCGACATTCCCAGAGCATGGGTCGGGAAATGCGCATTTGTTGCCCCTATTGTTCTGGCCGGGGAACCGTTCAGTCTCCTCAGACCACGGCCATGGTTCTCCAGTTGGAAATCCTGCGTACCCTCGGTCAATTGCGCAGGGACGGCGATGATAGGCGTACGCGGACATTGAAAATTTTTCTCCATCCTCGTGTGTTGGAAGTCCTCCGGCAGCAAGAGCGGCAGATTCTTGAAAATTTGGAAGACACCTATGGTGCCAGGCTTTTTTTCCAGGGAGACGAAACCTCTCATTTGGAGAACTACAAGATCCTCCAGGAATTTTATAGTTAAGTCTGTGGGAAAATTCACAACCATGTCCGGGGAACGGAAACGTCGAAATAAAAAACATTTTTAAACATCCATAAAAAGATCTCCATAATGCAGTATTACAATTAGATGATTCAAGGCTGCTGTTATCTTCAGCACATTTGCAAGGGCAGTAATCCGCCATTAGTTTTTTGTTGGTTTTCATGGGTTCTCCGATCGGACAGGCTAACTTAGTTTTTTGTCCATTGATAATATTTTTAAAATGGCTTTCGCGGCTGGCAGCGGGCTAGCCCGTTGGGAAAACGCAAGAGATTCCCATAAAAATGGGGGCTCCAGGTTGAAGCCAGGTGTCAGTCCTTGGGTCGGGAACGTTCGTAGTCCCCAACTACTATCTAAAATATCTGTCATGGGTGCGGCGGTACTTTTCATATTAAACCTTTCTTTAAATTAAATTCTCGAGAATTCACAGACCATATTGCTGGCGAACAGTAGTTTGTCAAGTATTCCATGGTCTTCAGTTGGTTTTTGTTCAACTTTTTGTAAATCACGGCAAAAAACCACAAGATCACCCGAAGAAGTTACGGTGGGTCTTCAACGGGCATAACCGATAAGGGGTATCGGTCATTCAGTGCCTGGCATAAAATCGGGGTCAGCAAGCAATTGTTCGATTTGGGTCGTGCCACCGGCAATCAAACCAGGGGCGCAAATTTTGAAAAGCTTGAGAGTTTTTTTGTCTAAAAATTTAGGGTCAATTTCTCCGTCTACGGAAAAATATTTAGCCGAAATTGACATGCCATTCGCATCACACAAATTCACCAGCTTTGCATTTAATAATTTCGCCCCAGTGTCGGGATTAACAGAATCATAGATCTGAATGGGTGAAACATAATCTTTCACATTGATAATGTCACCAGATACCTTTCCTTTGATGGCAGCCAGCACCGCATCCTTACCAGCACCAGTGCCAATCGCCTTCGGCGCGGGCGGGACCCTAAATTTGCATTTTGTTACATCTTCTCCGCAGATCGCCTCTTTTGGAACCTTGTGTTTAATTAAAAATTCGCGAGGGCATTTCACCGTTGGGATCTTACAATTGGCCCAATTTTCTGCAGCGGATTTCGGTATCGGCTTACCATTCATATCTATGAGCTCAATGCTGCCAAAGCAAAGATTTCCACTCGAATTAACTGTCAATCCGTTTTTTTCCAAAGCCTCAACGATCGGGTCCTTCGAGGACTCCGGTGGCGGCGGCGTGGACTTTCCTGGCGTTGCGGAGGGCGCGCTGCCAGTACCACCGCTATCTTTTGATGGCTCCACTGGGCGCGGGGGGTATTCCTCTGGGTTGCCCTCAATGGCATCAGGGTTAATCATTGCCTGTATAGCATGGGCGACATCCCTGTATACCTGGCCACGTTGAACTCGGCCGTCTTTCAAATCGTTTGATTTAAGAGGACTCCCATCTGTCTTCAGAATGGTCACGCCCGATGCCAACAATATCCTGGCTGGTGATCCCAGAAATCCCTTGTCGCCTTGCGCCTGGATCATTTGGCTGGGCGTAAGTGGTGTAAGTCCCTTATATTGCTCCTGGAGCTCTTTGGGAATTTTTTGCAACCAGCCGGCGGGAGGCTTGCCTGCGGCTGGGCCAGGGGCTGGGCCTTTTCCAATCGGAACGGCGGGAGATGGGGGAGTTGGAGATTTAGCAGGTGCCTTCGTTCCCGTAGCCCCAGGTGTGTCTGGAGGGGCGGCACGAAGCGTTTCGGCAACGTCCATGTTAGGGTCGTTAGCTGGCGGGAGAGCATGGTCCGGATCAAAAAACGCCTTTAGGCCCATTTCGAGTCGCACCCTCCCCATCAAAGTACACCCATCGAGAATTGCCCATGAAAGAAGGCCGTTAATTGTGAGATCTGTGCTGTTAAGCCGCCGAGGCTCCTGGCCGGGGATGACAATCTTCTGAAACACCTCTGTAGGCTTCCCACCTGGGCCTGGAACCCCTGGGAACATCAGGGTGCCATCTGGCGCTTTGCGAAACTTAAGCCCCGTGGGGGCGACAGGAGATGCTGATGCCTCCGCGTTCGAATTTTCTGTTGAGCCTGAAGCGGGCTGGAGAGATCCCGCGGCAGGCGACTCTGGCGGATTTTTCGGCGTGGAACCGTTCGGCTGATCATCCCCCGGCGGCGGATTCTCCTGTGCTGGAGGGGTGCCCGGCGGCGGATTTTGAGGATCGGACTGTGGGGATACGGAACTACCTTGCACGCGTTCGGCAATGACTTTACCCCCGAAGCCCATACCGGTGCCGATGACGGCGACCGCAGAGGCCACCAATGCGGCGGTTCCAGATGTTCCCAGTCCGAGGCTACTACCAATCATTAAGAGTGCTGGAAATACACCCGGTACAAATAGTACGACAATCACGCCAACAACGGCCGTCCCAGCGCCAACAAAAAGACCGACGACCAACGGCTTGCGTATGACGTCAAACACCCATCTCCGTTGTGGAGCTGAATCCTGCGGAGGAGGTGCTTCATTCTGTGGAGTTGTATTTTGCGGAGGAGCTGGATCCTGCGGAGGAGGTGTATTCTGCGGAGGAGCTGGATCTTGCGGAGGAGGTGTATTCTGCAGCGGAGGTGGATCTTGCGGAGGAGATTGTTTGTCCGGGGTCGCAGCAGCTATCTGCTTCATCCCTTCTGCAATTGGGCCCGTTTTCGGCGGGGTTGCGCGCGGCGGAGGAGGCGGAGGAGGCGGAGGAGGCGGAGGAGGCGGAGGAGGCGGAGGAGGAGGAGGAGGAGGAGGAGGAGGAAGCGAAGGCGAACTACTTGCTGGCATACTCATAGATTGATCCTAACTTTGAAAAAGTAACGCATAAAATTCATCGAAGGTCAAACGTTTTTTGATTTTTAAAACATTCTGTTACTAGATGCGTTTACCGGGCTGCGAAATTTTTTTCGCTGCTGGATCTAAGTCCTCTGCGGGCAGCGCCCATGGCGACCCAGACCAATTGCACGTCGGCGCCGCTAATCCCACTGATGCGGCCCGCTTGGCCGAGATTTGCCGGACGAATGGCCTTTAATTTTTGCCGGCTCTCATTGCGCAGGCTTGGAACCGAGTCGTAGTCGAAACCCTCTGGGATCGGCACGTCCTCCATGTCCCGGAGTTTTTCGACTTGGCGCAACTCCCGGGACAGGTAGCCGGCATAGGAAATGCGGTACAGGATCTCGCGTCGGATCTCATCGCTGGTCGCTGGAAGATTTTCCCAGAGGACGTGGGCCGCGTCCTCCCCCGCGCGGATGGCATCCGCAATGGTTTGTCCCTCGCACCAGGTGAGCGACTCGCCCAAATCAACGCCCCGGCCTATGGCCACTTTTTTTGCTCCAATGGCCCGTTCCCGTTCCAGCGGAAGTACCCCGTGGCGCCGGGCTCCGTCAAGGAGTCGCACCTCGGCACTACCCATGTTAAGCAGCAGGCGAAACTCCGCGCGGCTGGTGAACATCCGGTAGGGCTCCGCCGTGCCCTTGGTTACCAGGTCGTCGATGAGCACGCCCGCGTAAGCTTCATGCCGTTGGAGCACAAGAGGTTCCCTGGCGAGAACTTTTGCCGATGCATTAATTCCGGCGATGAGGCCCTGGACCGCCGCCTCCTCGTAACCGGAGGTGCCATTAATTTGCCCAGCAAAAAAAAGCCCGCTGATGATTTTTGACTCCAGGGACGGGCGCAATTGGGTTGGTGGCGCGTAATCGTATTCCACCGCGTAGGCGGGCCGCAAAATGTGCGCGTTTTCCAACCCCGGAATCGTCGCCAGGATTTTCCGCTGCACGCCCATGGGAAAGCTGGTGGAAAGGCCGTTGATGTACCACTCATCTCCCCACATGGCCTCCGGCTCCAAAAACAAGCGATGAGTCTCGTGATCGGGGAATTTTTTACATTTATCCTCGATGCTTGGGCAATAGCGAGGGCCCTGGCCAACGATCTCTCCGGAGTAGAGCGGGGAGAGGTGCAAATTTTCCAGAACCACTGCCCGCGTATGCACCGACGTGTGGGTGATAAAGCAGGAACGCTGGTCTTCCGGCGAGCGGAGAAGGGGAAGAAAGGGAAAATCCGTCCGCATGGCCACGGGGCGGGTATCCCGGAAGGCAAAATGGGCCAACTCTTCGTCGCCCTTCTGCTCCTCCATTTTGGAAAAATCTATGGAGGCGCCCAGGACCCGCGGTGGTGTTCCGGTTTTCATGCGCCCCGTTTCGACGCCCAGTCGATTGAGTGCGGCGGTTAGCCCCTCCGCGGAAAAGTCCCCCATTCGCCCGCCGGATAGCTTTTGCGGACCGATGTGCATTTTCCCCCGGAGGAAGGTCCCCGTGGTCAAGATGACAGCAGGGGCGTAAAATTCCTCTCCCGTGTTGGTGCGGACACCCTCAATTTGGCCGCCCTTGACTAGAAGTTCTTCACCGATGCCCTGGGTGATGAAGAGGTTGGGCAATTTTTCCAATTGATACTTAAGCCGCAGGGCGTAGAGCCGCTTATCACACTGAACGCGCAGGCCTTGGACGGCGGCACCCTTGGATCGGTTGAGCATGCGTACCTGTATGGCCGTGGCGTCAGCGTTTTCGCCCATCAACCCACCCAGGGCATCAATTTCGCAGACCATATGCCCCTTGGCCAGGCCGCCGATCGCCGGGTTGCAGCTCATGTGGCCGATGGTGTCCAGGTTCCCCGTGAGCAGGAGTGTGCGAACCCCACAGCGGGACCCAGCTGCGGCGGCCTCGCATCCGGCGTGCCCGGCACCGCAGACGATGACATCATAAACGTTAGACGATTCCCGATGGCTCATTTTGCCCATCCGTGTGGAAAGAATAGCTAATGCGCGAATGCAAAATGTTGGTCAGCGTGCTAATGATGCTTTGCCGGATGATTCGCACTTGCTGGTGGGTGATGAAACAGTCATCCAATTGGCCATCGTCAATTTTTGCCTTAAAAATACTGCACACCAGTGCCTCAATACTCTGCCGGGTAACCTTGCGTAGGATTCGGCTGGCCGCTTCGCAGGAGTCCACGAGCATGAGTACCGCCGCTTCCAGGGACTGGGGCTTGGGTCCGTCATAGCGATAGAAAAATTCCTCCACCGGCCGATCCCCAGACTCGCCCGAATCGCCCTCATTTGCATCCGATAGCTCGTGTAATTGGCACGCCTTGTTATAGAAATACTGAATTAATGTGGTTCCGTGGTGCTGCTGGATGATGCGAATGACCTGAGGGGGGATCCCCGCACTGGCCGCCAGTTCAGCACCTTCGCGCACGTGGTTTTTAATAATCAGTACGCTAATGCGCGGTGATTTTTCCGTGTGCGGGTTGTCTCCCGTTTGATTTTCAATGAAATATTCGGGTTTGGTGATTTTTCCAACGTCATGGAAAAATGCTGCCACACGGCACAACAATGCGTTGGCACCGACCTCATTGGCGACCTGTTCAGCGATGGCAGATACCACCAGGCTGTGATGGTAGGTACCGGGGGCATAAACCTGCAGCTGGCGCAGAAGCTTGTGGTTAAAATCGGAAAGCTCCTGCAGTTTGATATTGCTAGCCATTCGCGAAAAGCGTTCGCAGGGGTTGAGTAGCAAAATAACCAGAAGGCCGTTGACCATACCGCCAGCGGTGGCACCCAGGAATTGTCCCAGGGCCACGAAAATTTCGAAACTTGCGAAGGAGGTGAGCCACATGGCACCCAAGCCCAGGCAAAATCCACCTGTCGTGGCCACGCGCAGGACCTGCGTACGATAGGTTATCTGGCGTGACAGAATCACGGTTAGGGACATGGAAATGAGAAAGATGACAAAAAAATCCCCGTTTTTACCCAACATCATGGTGAAAAAAATGTCCAATAGGAGGCCATAAAACATGGCCACATAGGGCCCGAGGAGGAGTGTTACGATAATGGGGCCGAAAAACACCGGCGCCATAAAAGGGACGATGCGGAAGAAGCATGGTATGCGCAAAAGCAATCGCATGCCCCAGAGATTAGAAAGAACACGCAGGCAAAAGAGGTTTAGCAATCCAAGGGCGGCAAGAAATACTAAATTTCGCCGGGAGAATTCCCCAACTGGGGAGGGGAAGCGTCCCATGGCGCAGGTGCGGAATGTTATTATCGCACACGCTAAAATGGCAAATGTGATGGCAAAATCGTTCCAAATGTTATGGTCCACGCGCCAAAGGTGCCGGCTCTGCTTGCTCAACTCGCTGCGGTAGGCCTGCAATTTTTCATATTCCAGCGGCGTTACCCGGGAGTTTCCACCGATAATCACGTCATCCGCTTCCACGGACATAACCACTGGCCTAACCGAGGACCCCGCAAGAGACTTTTTTTCTTCGGTTTTTTCCCGGTCATAGGTCAAATTTGGTTGGATTCCCTGACTCAGGATGTGGAACAGGGCGTTGGTAGCCTGCCGCTGTTTTTCCAGCGCACCCAGGTGGACACGTAAGTGAAATAGTGCCTCCTCTTGCGTGCGTAATTTTTGATCCTTCCCATTGGGCATCATGTCCACGTTGATAAAGTAATTTACGTTGCTCATGGATGGATTTTGGAAGGCGGAATTGGTTACCCCTCGAGCCATGATTTCAGCCAAAATCCCCAGGCCTTCCTCCCAAAAAAAGGCACGCAATTGGGCATCGGCGTGTGTCAACAGGGTGGAAATGTCTTTGGCATCAATGGTAAAGTCGTAGCGCTGGTTGATGCCTTTTGTGAAAGTTTCTATGGCCGCTGTCCAAGCTGCCGCATTTGACGTGTCTTCTTGAAGTTTTTGGTCAAGCACCTCAAGCTCTCCGGCAAGAAACGCCACCTTTTCCTGGAAAATACCGAAGGTACTCGTATCCACCTTGTAAATCGGTGCAATGCGCTGCCTTTTGCGCTCCCGCAGGCGTTGCGTCTGAATTTCGCTTTCGTACTGGAAGGGAATTTCCGCGCGGATGGTCTGCGTGACCACCTGGCCGGGGGTAATGTGCAGGCGAAGGGAGGAGGATCCAGAGAAACAAATTGTAGTGACCGCCGCCGAGAGTAGGGACATTACCCCAATTATCCGACCCACGCAAAAATTTCCCCGTAGCAAGGAGCGAACCCATCCGTGCCAAACCCCATGGCTATCCTTGGGCTGTTTTCGCCGATGGGGGGGCGAAAACCAATGAAAGAATCGTTTCATAATCCGATCATTCTTTCGCTCGGACAAAGGGCAAGAGCCGGTCGTAAAGCGCTTCCAGCGCCTCCGGGAGCACCTTCGTTTCTCCTACCACGGGCATAAAGTTCGTGTCCCCATTCCATCGCGGAACCACGTGGGCGTGCAAATGCGAGGCGATCCCTGCCCCGGCCGCCGTACCCACATTAAATCCAATATTAAACCCCTCAGGTTGCATAGCTTGTTTCAAGATCCTCTGCGCACGCAGTACAGATGCGAATAATGCCCCACGCTCCACTTCTGTCAACTCATCAAAATCCCGCACTTCCCGCACGGGCAAAACCAGCAGGTGTCCGGCGTTGTATGGATAGCGATTCAGAACGATGAAACTGTGTTCATCCCGGCAAAGAAGGAGGTCCTTCCGCCAATCCGAGGAATTTAAAATCCTAATGAACGGCGATCCGCGCCTTTCCCGTGGTGTCCGGATGTACTCCATCCGCCAGGCAGCGTGCAGGTGGCATCTTTTCATTTGGACCTATTACCCCCGTTCGGATTTTTTGCCAAATTTTTTGTGAGATGAAACCTCGCGGCCAGACCAAAGCGACCGGTAAAATCAAACGCTTACCCCCTCCCGGGGCGGGCTGTCATTTCGGCGCTATGGTTTCCTTGAAGGCAATTAGGATCCGTTTAAGATAAATGTTGACCACGTCTCCGCTGGAGCCTGCTTCCCCCAGAGCCCCTTGAATGTCTTTTGCAGCTTCTGCAACCCTGCCATCGCCCCGTTTCACCATGGCAAGTATAATGCGGCGCCACCGCGAAGGAATTTCAATCCCGTCAACGTTGGCCGTAGTACGGTCATCAGAAGTGCGGTTAATATCCAACCCCCTTTCAAGATTCGCCGACAGAGCACTATTATTTTTAATTCTCTCCCCCGCTTCGATATGCAGAAGCGCTGGGCCCAAAATACCGCGGGCCACTGTTGTCAACGGTACATTTTGTCCCTGTCCATCCTGTGCGGCGGCGACAGCGGTCAACCATTCGCCAGTATCAGTAAAGCCCGCTTCATTTGTGGAAATCAGCTCGCCGTCTGCCTCAAACACTTCGAACGAACCAGTTTCAGCAACATTCAGTCCTGCGCTTGGCTTCGGCGCCTCGGGCGAACCAATTGCAGCAAGTCCCCTAAGGGAATTGATGACCCATGGGTTCATGGCGATAAACATACCGTTACTAAAAGGGAAGTCCTCTCCTTGAAAATGGGTTAATAATTCTTCGGCCGCTACAGGATCCAATATTTGAGCGGGAATATCTAATTTGCTATCGTGACCCAGCATATTCCATGCCAACATCAAGGCCTCCAAAAATGCGCAATGGGCATCTTGGTTAAAAGTGACCCCGTGCTCCGAAAACGCGGATATGTCTTGGATAAGTTTTGCCGCGGCACCTTGTACCATGGCACGCTGTTCGCCGGTGAGGATGTTCACCCCAGGTTCCACACATTGCCCGCAAGTATCATGAAATTGCCGAAGAGACTCAAACAATGTGCTAGCTGACAACACCGTTTGTCCATCTCCATTATGGGCCCTAATCGCCCAAAATGGATGCCGCGCGGCGGGATCACTTCTGACTACGATCCGAAAGGGATCTTCCTGCATGGAATCTGGAGGCGCAGCTGGTGTGCCCTGGTGAATTTGAGGTTTTGTGAGCTCTCTGGCTTGCCTATAACGCACCACGGCATACGTAATACCGCCAACCACCGCCCCGATAGCCAATCCACTGGCGCTGATTGCCAGGGAAAGAACGATCGATGTGACGACGCATACCGAAGCCATTCCCAGGCCATACGGGAGTAGTAGGCCAGCTATGGCCTTCATTGCAACGAGGCAAATACCCCCGGTAAACACCGAAACAACAGACCCGAGGCATAGTGTCGCCGTTGCCGCTACGCAGGAACAAAAACCCACATTTAATGCCGTCTCCAGTGGCGATCGTGGTGCAGCGCTCACTGATTTGACTACACTCCGAAAGGGATCTTCCCGCGTGGAGCCTAGAAGCGCAGCTGATGCATCCTTATGAATTTGAGATTTTGTGAGCTCTGTGGCTTGCCCGTGGCGCACCACGGCATGCGTAATGCATCCAACCAACGCCCCGACGGCCAATCCACTGGCGCTGATTGCCAGGTTAAGAACGATCGATGTGACGACGCCTGCCGAAACCATTCCCAGGCCAAATGTGAGTAATAGGCCAACTGTGGCCTTTATCGCGACGAGACCAATACCCCCGGTAGCCAGTGAAACAACAAATCCAAGACACAGTGTCGTCGTTGCCGTTACGTAGGAAGCAAGACCTACATCTAATGCCGTCTCCTTAGGCGGTCGGTGTGCAACGCTCGCTGATGTACCCATGATGTAGCAATCAGTTTACATTATTGAGGGAATGAAATCAACTCATTTCCCCGAAAAACCACCATGAGTTGAAGATTGTGGCGGAAATTTTGTTAAATTTTTGCATGCCAACGAGATTTTTGCCCGTCAGACCTATTCATGGACGGCGAAAAAAGAATAGGTCACGATCGGGGCAGAGGGGGAGAATCTGTTTGCATGCAATTCGATCTTGTGCGGAAGATCACTTCTCCGTGAGTGTCCCAGTGTACGGAGGGATGGCAGAGCGGTCGATTGCGTCGGTCTTGAAAACCGAAGTGCCCATTGGGTACCGGGGGTTCGAATCCCTCTCCCTCCGCCAGAATGAATTTCACTGCCCCGTTGCGCCAAGGAGTTTACCCGCTTCGTAGGCGTCTGCGCTGGGAATATTTTTTTTTACCAGGCCCACGAGGACTTTCCCGGCGCCGCATTCGCAAAAACTGTTAACGCCGAGGGCAGCGGCAGTTTGCATGCAGGTCTCCCATTGGACCGGTGCGGTGATTTGTTCCACCAGCAGGTGGCGGATATCATCAGAACTTTCATGGGGCCGCCCGGTAACATTGGAAAAAACGTCGATGGAAGGCTTGCGGATTTTCAATCTATCTACTTCGGGGCGGAAGGCTTCCCGTGCTTCCGCCATCAGCGGGCTGTGGTAGGCACCGGCAACGTTGAGGGGGATGGCCCGGCGGAAAGAAAAATTTTTAACGAGCTCCGTAGCCGCTGTGATTCCTGCCGTAGCTCCGGAGATGACCACCTGATCCGGTGCGTTGAAATTTGAGGGATAAAGGCCCGTTTGTCTACAGAGGATAGAAATTTCATCCCGAGTCCCACCAATGAGACTGAGCATACCGCCGGATGTCCTTCGACAGGCCTCGTCCATGAGCCGTCCCCGCAAGGCAACCAACGGGAGGCCATCCTCGAAGGCAAATGCCCCCGCGGCGGCAAGGGCAGTCCATTCGCCCAGGCTTAGGCCCGCATAACAGGTTACATCGGGCAAAAGTCCCCGATCCGCCAACGTTTTAAATATGCCGTAACCAACTGCATAGAGTGCTACCTGGCACACATCGGTGCGGGTTAGCTCCTCTTGCGGACCTTCAAAGCAAATTTTCTGCAAATCCAAATGGAGCACGTCCGAGGCCTGCGCCAGGCAGGTGCACAAGATGGCTGAATCCGCGCATTCGCTCCCCATGCCTACCCGCTGGGCCCCCTGTCCACTGAATAAAACCCCACTAGCCATTCTGCCCCACGTTGGTGGGCTGGCATGCAAAGGCAAAAATAAATTTTGCCACATTTGGCGCAATAATTCATCTATGCTTGCGGTTTTCACGCTGATATGCATATTTAAAGAGAATGCTGAAAACAATCTCCAGTTCCTTAAAAAGGCTTACCTGCGGAGCAAGCGCCGGAAGTCCCTCCATTCCACGGGCGATAAAACTTGCCACCGTCGCGTCCGTTGTATCCCTTGTCGGCATCGGTGGCGGGGCAATTTGTCTTGGTTTCGGATTTTTTCCGCCACTTGCGGCAATAGGCACACTGTTCATTGGTACCATTGGCCTTGTCGCATGTCTTGTATTCGTCATTTTTAAACGCGAAAAATCCACCGGGGAACCATCGCCGATTGCCCCCACCGATAGCGGAGAAGTTCCCGCATCTCAAGAGATCTGGCTCCATACTGTCAACGATCCCAATGATAGCGAAAAGCTCATATTAACGGCCACGATTGGGCTCGGACACCAAATTAGGGCTGACTGTTCGGACGGTGGGGCGGAGTTTTTGAAAAAAATAGAAAAAGAGTTTCCGGGCATTTCGCCAAAATTTAGGTTATTTCTCGCGGATTCGGAAGCGCCAGCATTCCTTGCGTGTCCCCAGTTTTTTTCCAGCGTAACTTCATTGTGCATTTCCTTCAGTCCATATTCTAAATGCGGTGCGCAACTTGCTCAATTGATTTCTTCTTTCACGGCATTGCAGGAAATTGATGTAAACGTCGTGGGCATGTGGATTGATTCCGCGGTCATAGAAGACGTGTTACGTGCCATTGGTGAGCATCAAACACTACAAAAAGTGTCCTTTGGTAATGCGACCGGCATTACCCTGGAAAAAATGGGCTCAAATGTGGACTCCCTTACCTTCCACCAATGTACACAAGTCGATGCGAAATCCGTATTGGAAGGCCGCAAATGGAAGCAAATTAGGTGGGATTGTTGGGCTGCGGACAAACTTTGGGCGTCGAATGACGCTGTGCCGGAAAGAATTACCACAGAGAAATTGGAAATATCGTTTCGTGCCATTTCCGTGGACCCTTTGCTGTTGGGGCGTTTCGCCGGTGTACGTACTTTGACCTTACTTGCGCCCATGGACACGGATATGCATGGGACTCTTGAGCCCTTACTGAAATACGAACAATTAACCGAAATTACTTTGAAGGGTCGGTGTCAAGGCCAACTTCCGGATGAACTTTTGAAAACCGTGGGAAGAATACCACATTTGAAAAAGCTTACAATTTTAAAGGAAAGATTCCGCAACGAAAAATCCGCAGAAACACTGGCTACGGACGCGATTAGGGAAATGTTGTTGGCGGCCAATCCGAATTTGGAAATAGTTGAAGAGGATTCCATATGCGATTACGGAGTCAGAGGCTCTTAGTCTTTTATGTGCTGCTTATCGCGATGTATGCCTATTTGCAGGGGGGACTTTTTTGGAGGCAAATTATTCAGCATGAAAAATTTCTCGAAAAGGAGCAGCGGCAAAATCACCGGCGCATTATTACTTTCGCCACTCGGGGAAATATCTACGATCGTAACGGGCAGCTTCTGGCAGGAAACAAATCGCAATTTTCGCTCGTGGCTTATCTATCAGGGCTTCAGGGACAATTTTTAGCCGAATATCGGCAACGGGTTCGTCAGCTACGAAAAAATAATCTCCCCGTGGTTCCCCAGGAGGAACGTTCACAGGCGCGCTTTGCCGTCCTCCGCCAGCATTTGGAACCCATCGAAAAATGGATTGGCCACTCTATTCCCCTGGAACGCAAGGTATTGGATCGTCACCATGCGCAAAAAATTCTCCTTCCCCTGGTCCTCGTGGAGAACCTTTCCGTGGAAGAGCTGGCAAAAATCATTGAATTTCTGCCATCGGATGGGCCCTTCCAGGTGGAAACGGGAACGGTGCGTTTCTATCCCCATGGACCCACCGCCGCCCACGTAATCGGTTACGCGTCGCCAACAACGGACATAAAGGCCGACGATCCAGTTGGAAAAAAATTCAAAACCTTTGCCGGGCGGGGCCTTGTCGGACGCGCCGGCGTGGAGGCGTCCATGGACGAGACCCTCCGCGGCATTAACGGCGGCGACATTTGGATTGTCGATCCAGCCGGGCGCCAAAAGCAGCGGGTCTTTCACCGCGATATGGTGCGGGGGAGGGACCTGACCCTGAGCATTGACCTTGACCTGCAGAAGGTTGCCGAAGCGGCGCTTTCCGGGGAAGTGGGCTGCGCAATTCTATCGGACGTGCGGACCGGTGAAATTCTTGCCATGGCCAGCGAACCATCTTTCAACCTCAATGACCTTACACCGCACATTCCTCCGGAAGTCTACCAGGCCATAACCGACAGGGGTGCGTGGCTAAACCAATGTATTCAGGGTCTTTATCCGCCCGGATCTATTTTTAAGCTCGTATCCGCCGCCGTCCTCCTGCGCCACAACGTGGTAAATCGTCAAACGAAGCATGTTTGCGATGGGTACACATCCGTGGGGAACCGGATTGTCCGTTGCAATAACCACAGCGAACGGGGGCAGCTTCCCTTCGTACTGACGCTCGCCAAAAGCTGCAACAGCATGCCCATTGACCTCATCCTCGGGCACATTCCCTTGCAGACATTTATCCGAGAGATCTGTGACTTCGGTTTTGGCGAACGCACGGATGTCGAATTGCCCTATGAAACGCGCCGGTCCTTAGTCCCAACGCCGGAGTGGAAGCGAGAACACGGCTATAGCCGTTGGGTAGACGGCGATACGGCTAATCTGGCCATCGGCCAAGGGTACCTGCTCGTGACCCCCCTTCAAATTAACATGTTCACCGCATCATTGGCCGGGCGCCGCTCGCGCACCATTCCCACCATCTTCCGCAAGAAAAGCGGCGACACTTTGCTGCCAAGCGCGCCATTGGAGCTCGACGATGAAGCCTATGAGACGTTTTTGGACGGCATGCGCGGATGTGTGGAGTATGGCTCTGGCCGCCGTTGTAAAATCGATGGGCTTTCCATTGCCGCAAAAACGGGAACGGCGCAAATCCGTCAGAGTGGAAAAAACAGCCATCTTGCTTGGATTACGGCATTTGCCCCGGCTGGACCCGGAGAAACGCCAGAAATAGCGGTCACGGTCATGCTCTGTGAACCATTCGAAGGGAAGGAATACGGTGGCGGTCGGGAGGCTGCGCCAGTGGCCCGAAAGATCCTGCAAAACTACGGCAAATTTGCCGCGACCCCATCAGAAGCGCGCTCACCCCTCTGACCTAGCCCCCACTCATTGCAAAGGTTTTGCAATAACAGGCATCAGCGGCACCTTACTTATCTTCTCGACAGCCGTGACATTGTCTTCACTCAGCGCATGTATATGACCACAACAACAGCGAAGATAATACAACGCGCCAATCACGGAGAGAAATGAATAAAGCACCTTTTCTGGCACGATTAATACATGATAATGACCACCGACATCAGTGTTCACGTACGCACGATAGCATGTGTCACTTGTGATGCTAACTCCGAACCCCTTAGCCAACTTACCGTCCTCTTTGGCGGGGAGAAAATAGAGTGACCCACCAAATTCCAGATTACCAACATTGCACACGCTCCAGATGCTCTGCCATCCAGACGGATTTGCAAAAAGAAACGATATTTATAATCATTTTTCGCAAAATTGAATAAAGCGGAAAAATTTCTGCGGATATTGCACCGGGCCGTCCTCGGATCGGAACACATATCGTGTTTACTGCAGCTACAGAATCGACACAGCCAACGCGGCCAAATGCGGTTCCCGAAAGAGGTACCGAAGCACTAGCAAAGGCCTGGGATTTGCCGCCGCTAGCGGCGGAGTGGCTCGCTTGTGAGCGGCAAACAAGCGGTGCGCCCATCTGCTACGACGCTATTGGGAAGCGTTGTCCCATTGATGGAAAACTTGTCGGGGGCGCGCGGGATGCTGCCCTTCTAAAGGCGTTCCACGGTGCGAGCGTTGTCTATTGGGGTAGTAAAAATCCCCCGGGGACTGCCATGTTGTGGATAGTCAGAGAGGAGAAGTACGTTGAGCTCGCCAAAAGCCTCCAGCGTAAGATGACAGGTGGATGCCGGTCCACATTTCAGTGGATGGTTGCTCCCGACATGGTGTTCGGAACCCACGAGTTGCCAGCCTCACCGGAGCCCTGGGCGCACCACGTATGGGCCAAAGTCGGCGATGGGGGACTTACCGCCGCGGTTGCGTCTTTCATGACCACGATTACCTTCCTTGCCACGACATCAACTTCAGGCGCAACAAGTTGGACGCCATTGGGCGTATCGCTGGTATTGCTACTCGTTGGGCTTTTCATCAGTTTCGTGGGGCAATCCCTATACCGTCGGTTGGCCGCCCCGGAAGCGGCCTAACTTGCTGCGGCTTATTGTTCCACCGCGGCGAGGTGTGGCTACCGCCGCTCAGGGGGCCATGGGCGCGCAATGGTGCCGGTTTCAAAAATTTTGTGAAGATTTTTTTATAAAAATGTTGACAAGTGCTTTCCCTACAGCATGATCATACCCGAAATTGGAATTGGGTTATGAAGTTCACCATGAAAAACTTTGCCGCCACCACTAATTACCCGTTGGATATTTTTGGTGGCGCTTTGAAGCCGTGGTTGTTTTTCAATACCTTCGGGAGATCTTTCCCGGATACTACCTGTCCACTTTCAAGGGAGCTGATTACGTGCGTGGGATACTCCAATGGACATCGATTTTAACACCAGTGATATTTTTCAAGTCAGGTTGCAAAAGCTGGCAGATTTGAGGGCGGCGGGGATTGATCCCTATCGGCAGGATTTTGCGCAGACACACACAAGCGGGCAGGTGCGCGAATTCTTGGACGGTGGCGCCGAATGCACCGGAGAAGTTTCCGTTGCCGGGCGCATTTTGTCCTTTCGTCTGATGGGTAAGGCCGCGTTTTTGGTCCTGCTCGATCGCGCGGGAACCATTCAGTGCTATGTGAAAAAAGATGAATTGGGGGATGCGGCCTACGAGCGCTTTAAAACCTTCGACGTGGGCGACATCGTTGGTATCCAGGGGGCGCCATTCCATACGAGCACGGGGGAGCCAACCGTTCGCGCCCGGATGGTAACCATTCTTTCCAAGTCCCTGCGCGCCCTTCCAGAAAAATTCCACGGACTTGCAAACAGCGAGCAAATTTACCGGCAGCGGTATTTGGATTTGATTACCAATTCCCAGTCCCGGCGGCGGGCATTTTTGCGCTGTAAAATTTTGCGGGGCATCCGCGAATTCCTCTGGCGGCGGGATTTTGTCGAAGTGGAAACGCCCATGCTGCAGAACGTCGCCGGTGGGGCGGCGGCGCGGCCATTCATCACGCACATGAATGCCCTGGATCACGACTTCTTCCTGCGCATTTCCCTGGAACTATACCTCAAACGCATGCTGGTGGGCGGATTCGATCGGGTTTTTGAAATGGGACGCGTTTTCCGCAACGAAGGACTCTCCCGGCGGCACAATCCGGAATTCACCATGCTCGAGCTATACCAAGCTTACACGGACCACCAGGGGATGATGGTGCTCGTCTACGACCTCGTTCAATATTTGTGCGCGGAAGTCCTAGGGACCACGTCCTTTCCGCAAGCCAACGGGGAAGTGGTGGAACTGGGCGGCCCCTGGCGGGAGGCGACTTACCGAGACCTCATCATCGAAGCCACAAAAGAGCCCCATTGGTTTGACCTGAGCAAGACGCAGAAGCTCGAGAAATGCCAGGAATTCGGCATTGAAGTCAACCCGGAGCTGGAGGATTTCGCGGTGGACAACGACGTCTTTGAAAAAATGGTGGAATGCCACCTCATCCAGCCCACTTTCGTGACCCATCTGCCCAAAGAGTTATGCCCCCTTGCGAAGCTTAATCAAAGGGATCCGGGCCTGTTGGATGTGTTTGAGCTTTGCATCAATGGTCAGGAAATCGCCCCCGCCTATTCGGAACAAAACGACCCAATCATCCAGCGGCAAATGTTCGAAGCGCAGATCGGCGAGGACATCCAATCTTTGGACAATGACTTTCTCACGGCACTGGAATATGGCATGCCCCCCGCTGGTGGCATGGGTATTGGTATCGATCGGCTAATTATCCTCCTCACCGGCGCATCCAATATCCGCGACACCATCCTCTATCCCTCCCTCAAGCCGCAGTAACAAGGGCTATTTTTTAACGAAAACTTTTCCACCTCTTTTAAACTGGAGTTTTTCCAGCGGCCCCTCTTCCTCTTTTGCCCCGTACGCGTCATGCTCAAAAACAACTTTCATCTAGCTCAAATTCGCCAGAGTCAAAATTTGCATTGCGCAAACGATATGCGACAATTAATTTTCTTATTTCGGCAAAATACGAATTTATTGTATTTCTGTTCGTTTTTAACAATTTTGCAGTGTCGGATGCTGTTAAATCAAGGCAAAAGCAAAAAATTACCCTGCCAACCTTATGCCTGCTCGGGCGGCTGTATTTCAGGTTTCTTGACCTTTCTCTCTTGCGAAATGCTAGTTAATAGCTAGGGTAAAGGCCACTGCTTGGGTCAAGTTGGGGAATGCCTTAAACTGGCTGAGTTGCAGGCCGCATGCCCGTGCGCGCATAAGTACGAAACGGTTCAGGCGCCTGGCATGCTGATGTTAAGTCTAGGAGTTTGAGTTTTGCAACTTGCATAATGAATTGACTTGTAGACGCGCATGGGATATATATGAGAAAATGAAGGAGCGGTTTGGGGTTTTCGTCGCGATTGCGCTGTTTGCCCAAGCTGTCTGCCCCATTTTATGCGCCGCGCCGCACGTCCCGCGGCATGAGGATTTTTCCCATTTCGCGATCACTGGGCTCTCCTCGGGCCGCGTTGCCCATATGAAACGCACGATTCGCGAATTGTTGGGCGATGGTGATATTTCCGCAGGAGTCCTGGAGAATGTACTGTGGACGATTTTTCGCGAATTGGAGCGGGATGGTTTTGCAAAATCGTACGTGCGGATGATGCTCCTGGACCGGGAGCGAAATGTCTTCCATCGGACTTACGATACCAATTCCCATGTGGAAATTCCCGATAATTTTTCGCCAGTAATCGTGCGCATTTGTGTCATGCCCGGCCGGCAAAATTACCTGCAATGGCTGCGCATCAAAGGAATTGATGCCATTCCCTTACGGGAGCAACGACAGATATTTTACACAGACAAGGGACTTCATGTCTTCCGGAAAGAGCGCTTTTACACGCCACAACGGGTGCAAATGGGGATTCTCAAGCTTCGGCAGAGGCTTTACGACGAGGGCTATCGCTTCGCGGAGTTTCTCGATCAGGATGTGGAACATCTTGGAAATCGCTACGGCATACAACTGAACTGGGACCAGGGGCGCCCCTGTCTTATCCGTGAAATCACCGTCGAATTGCAAATTCCCGACAATACACCAGCAGGCAGGAACGCCTTTCTTGATGCCGTTGAAAAAACGGCAACATGTCCCGCGGGCGTACTCGCTACGGCGGAGTGGATCGATGAGCAGGTACAATTTTTTCGAAACCTTTTCTATGAGGCGGGCTACGCCGAGGCCCGTTTCGATTACGAATTGCAATCCATGGCCACGTTGGAAACAGAGCAACAAATGCGCCTAGTTGTTAAGGTAGAACCGGGAATGCCAAGCATCGTTGGAGAAATTTTTCTCGAGCCCGTTGCCCATTTCGATCGCCCATTTTACAGGCGCCGGCTTGCCGTCACAACGGGTGATTTTCTCAATCCGGACGACGTAATTACCTCACGGAGCCGGTTGCAGTCGCTGGGCGTATTCAATTCCGTTGAAATTAAATATGGCCCGCGGGACGTAAATGGTGTGCAAAATATCCATTTCATCGGGAAACAAAAAGGGCACAATGAGGTTTTTTTCCGCATCGGCGCTGGGGATTATGATTTATTGCGCGTTGGAATCGACTGGGAGCAGCGAAATTTGTGGCACCGAGCACATTCGGGCCGGTTGCAAGCCATCCGGTCGGCCAAGCGGACCAACTTTTCTTACGACTACGAAATCCCCGAGGCCCCGAATCCACAAACATCTCTCTTTTTTAGCGGGGAATATTCCCATAGGGATGGGTACACGCTCAATCGAAAGGATCGATCCGTGGCCTTTGGCCTAGAGCGAAGTTTGTTCGAAAATAGCCATGGAATTATGCAATATGGCTGGTCAAGCATGGCGGCCTCTTCGTCGGGATCGAGTGCGGGATACGGCAAGACTCGAGGATGCGCGGGGTCTTTTCTATTCGCATTCGAACGTAATGGGCTGGACAATCCCCTCGTTCCCACTCGTGGCTACCGCTATTCCATTGAATTGGAAGCCGCCGCACCCTTTTTCGGAGGAAATTCGGAGTATGAGCGGCTTGAATGCGAGTGGGCCCGGCATCATCGCATGGGCGAAATCTCCTTTCTCCGACTTGCCATCCGCCACGGCGTCATTCACTCGTTCGGCAATCCAGTCCATCGGATTCCATTGAGCAAGCGCTTCCTCAACGGAGGCCCTAACTCCATGCGGGGTTTTCAGGAAGGGCAAGCATCACCTATCGACGAGACGGGCCAGAGCTTGGGTGCCGCTTCCTACACCCTGGTTAACCTCGAATGGGAGCAGAACCTGTTCAACCGGCTGTCCTACTTTGTTTTCCTTGATGTCATCGGTATGTGCAGGGACATGCATAACTACCCATTTAATGCCTTCTTGGCCTCCATCGGACCTGGCATTGCCCACCAAACGTTCATTGGGCCCTTGCGTATTACCTATGCCTGGAATTGCAAGCGCCGGCCGCAGGACCCCGTTCATCGATTTCGATTTTCCGTTGGGTTTCCGTTTTGAGGGAAACCCATCGGAAACAAATTTTCATGCATCACCATCATCGCCAACGGCGTTTACCGGGCAGGATTCTACTACTTCTTCGCATTGTTCCCGCTCTTCACCATCACTGGGTTGTTTGGCAACATAGGAATATCCATTGTTTTCTTCGCGTTTGAAGCAGCTAGGACAACTTCCGTAGCATAGGCCGCAGTCAATACACTGCTCATCCACGTAAAATTTCCCTGGAACATTTTCCGGCCACCGGCTCTCTTTCTCCGCCATGTCGACACGCTTGGCGAGATGAAAAAAATGTCAAGGGACAGACTCGAAAAAATCGCACCCAAAAATTCTAATAACCCTGGGGCCCCAATTTTACAATATCACAAATGAGCATCGAATCATAGCGTTCGCCTTAGGCGTCCAAGTAAGTCTATGCTCTGAATGAAGTGGCGAATTTGCCGATAAAATTGCAACGGAGTTCCGTTATTCCCGATGACGTAATTCGAATATACCATTTTTTCCGATAGCGGCATTTGCAAATTCACACATGCGTCAAAACGGGACTTGGGCCAGTTGCGCAGGAGTGCCGCCCGGGCCAATTGCATGGCGTAGTTACTATAAATACATATGACGAAATCAAAATGTCGTTCTAAATTTCCTTCGAAAAGCATGGGAACTTCCACGATAGTTATGACGCGCGAATCTCGCGACCAAATAGATTCTAACTCTGGGAGTATTAGATTCTCTAATTCGCCCATGGTCTCCCCGCCAGCAGAGATCATTCGCGTCACCTTGTCCACGAAATCCGGCCTTCCATCCGCGTTTGCGGCAAACTTTTTTTGAATCCGATCAGCGGCGCTTATTTTCAGATCGTCATTACCTTGGAGGGCCTCGTGAATGTAGCTATCCAAGTCAATTGTGTCGAATCCAAGCTCCTTGAGTACCTTAAGTGCCGTCGTTTTCCCCGTACAGACCCCACCCGTCAGACCAATGCGCATGTGGTAAAGTTTAAGAGTGGCCGCAGGGCAATCAATGTTTTTTCGCAAGGATATACTTTGGCTCTTGACTAGAGGGTGTCGTCAAATAAGTCCTTGACGCCCCAACCTTTGCAACGTTAGCGGTGGAGCATGGCAGACAAAGGCTTACATCGGCATGATATTTCAGATGCGGCTTGGGAAGAATTAGAACCGCTACTTCCGGGGCGGCGTGGGATTTGCGGCCGCCCAGCCAAAGATAATCGGCGATTCATTAATGCCGTCCGGTGGATTCACCGAACTAGAGCACCATGGCGGGATTTACCACCTTGCTATGGGGATTGGAAAAACACGCACAGGCGTTTTTGCCGATGGCGGGATGCGGGCGTCTGGGAAAAAATTCATCTGGAATTCACGGAAGAGGCTGATTCTGAGTGATTTATGATCGATTCCGCATACATCAAAGTCCATCCCAATGCTACGGGTGCCCGCGGCGGCAATCAGGTAATGAGCCACATAAAATGAGGCTCACTACCAAATAGCATGTCGGCATAGATAAAAATGGGGTTCCAGTTGGGATCGTTCCCACAAAAGGAACGAAGGCCGATTGCACCGTAGCACCCGCTTTGTTGTCCAGAATAGCCACAAAATATATGTTGGCAGATCGCGCCTACCATGCGAATAAAATCATCGAAATAAAAGCAAAAAGTTTTCGTCGGTGCAGCCATTAAATTTCGCCAACCTCCGTTTGGCATAACTCCAAAAATTTTCGATTCCACTAACATGGCTTTTCACTCTAACGAATTCATTTTTACCGCGAAAAACTCTGTAGTGATTATAGCCATTTAATATGAGCCAATCATAAGCTTCTCCCCATCGGTATGAATTGTTGATCCTGCGAGAATTTTTCCCGGAAGAACTGGCATTAGCCGCTCTTTGGAACAATTGCTGACAATTTTAATGAAAACTTTTTCACCTCTTTTAAGAACGCAAAAGACTGGAGTTTTTCCAGCGGCGCCTCTTCCTCTTTTGCCTCGTACGCGTCGTGCTCTAAAATAACTTTCATCCAGCTCAAATTCGCCAGAGTCAAAATTTGCATTTCGCAAACAATATGCGGCAATTAATTTTCTCATTTCGGTAAAATACGAATTTATTGTATTTCTATTCGTTTTTAACAATTTTGCAGTGGCAGTCGCCGTTAAAGCAAGGCAAAAGCAAAAAATTACCCTACCAACTTTATACTTGCGTGAGAGACTTTTCACATCGGGGTAAAAGTAGTTAATTTTTGCTTTTCCAAAGGGTCGGCGCACGATGTAAACTATCTCGAAGAACTATTCCAAGGCTGCTTCGGGCACACCATTGGAGACAGTGGCTATGTTTCCCGCGAGCAAGCCGAGCGCATGAAAAAACATCACCTTAAATTCATTGCGAAAGCGCGAAAAAAACATGAAAAGACAGAACACAAAAAAAGAAAGACAGCTGCTAAAAAGTCGGTTTCGAATCGAAAATTTTAATCAGAAATTAAAAAGTTTAGTCGGTGAAGATTTTTCCCGATTTCGCACCTGGGCCGCTGCCAAAGCGGTAATCGGGGTAGCTATGGCGGCCATAAACCTGGGTTTTTAGACTTTTTCTACCAGGGCAATCCAATATGTTCGCACCCGGAGGATTAAATTCCGAATCGCGTTCCGAGCTGCGGAGCCCTCACCCCGGAGCATGGCAACTTAATTTCCTGCGAATATTTACCGGATTTTTGCCAAATTCTTGTTTTTTTCACAAAACCATTGACATTCGCAAACTTACGCGCAATATGGTCTCAGAGTTCGAATTCTAATATGAGAGGCTGAATATGAAAAACACCACCATTATCGACACAACCACGGCAGATATTTTTGATGACGATTGGGAACTGCAAATGTGCCCAATCCCAGGATTGACGCCTGGCTTCAAACTGGAGTCCCCATTTTTATGGGAATTTCCCGCGTTTTTAAAACGGGCCAGCCCGCTGACAGCCGCAAAAGCCATTCAAAGAATATCACCAACAAATAAAAAACTAAGCTAGCTTATCCGATCGGAGAACCCATGAAAACTAACAAAAAACTAATGACGGATTATCACTGCGGGAAATGGACCGCAGACAACAACGATATTGAGCCTTTTAATTGTGAAATTATATTCGAAAAGTTTCCCCAGAAGCGTTTTGGGTATTACTCGTCCGAACGTACCAATGTTCGCCAAGCTTAACCCTAGTTGACGCAAATGATAAATTAGTGAGTATACACCCATGCATTGGCACCATATCTACGAAACCTTTTGGATTACTTTTGCGCTCGGAGGATCAATTTTTGTCCACGAATTCGGTCATTATTGGGCGGCAAAGCGCTGTGGGCTATGGGTACCCCGCTTTTCCATCGGATTCGGCCCGAAGCTTTTTTCTTGGAGGGCGAAGGACACGCGATTTCAAATCGCATTAATTCCCCTTGGAGGCTACGTTGCTCTGCCCCAACTTGGAGACCAGGAAACGGGCGAAGGCGCGTGGGATCCGCCATCAGAGGACATCGCCGCAAAGATTCCGACTTTTGGGCGGCGGATTGGGATTCTATCCGCTGGTGTGATTTTTAACATGCTATTTGCCCTATGCATCGCCTGCATCCTCTGGGCGGTTGGCATCCCGACACCCCAAAATGATCGCACCGTTACCGTTGGAGCCATTCCCCATGCGACCGGCAGTATGCGCAATCCGCTGGCGTTTAGTGAATTGTCTGTCGGCGATCAAATTCTTTCCGTGGACGGAGTTGCGCTGCAAAAGTTTTCCCAACTGCCCCAATTGATTGCCTTTGGAACGCGGCACATGGATGATGGCCAACCGTCCGCGGATTTACAAATTCGCCGGGGAGATGACGTTTTTCACCTGGAAATTCCGGTTTCCCCGCCGCTGAAGGGGGAAAACCGACTGCGCCACATTGCCATTTTTTCGGCAGGTGAACTATCCGTGGAAACTGTGTTGGAAAATTCGCCGGCACAGCGGGTTGGCATACGTCCGGGCGATCAGATTTTGGCCGTGGATGGGCGGAAGCTATTCTCGCCAATAGCGCTGGATGAATATCTCCAAAAAACCTCGGATGAGGTAAATTTGACCCTATCCCGCGAGGGAAGGGCTTTGCAAATTTTCGTCCAGCCACAGCCATTGATCGTGCAAAAATCCCATATGCGCGGCATATGGAAAAAGTATCCTATTACTTTGATCGAAGGTGATGCATCCAATTGGATGGCACTCAACGGCCCGAAAGGCATAAGAAATTGTCAATTTTCATCGGATGAACTGGCGGCAAATTTCTCACAAATCCAGCATATTCCCCCTGTGACCCATCGGGTTTTGGGGATTACTTTTAGCAATCCGCAAGTTTTGACGCATCCGAACCCCTTTAGGTTGTTTTCCGCGGATGCACGTGCGGCCTGGCGCATGCTGTGTTCGCTGGCCAACCGACATTCGGACGTCGGCGCGAAGAATCTGATCGGCTTTTTCGGAATGGGACGACTGTTGCACCACTTTGTCCAAAGCGACCTGCGCCTGGCCCTGGCATTTATCGTGAGTCTCAACATTGGAATCGCGTTTTTGAATTTGTTGCCTATTCCAGGCTTAGACGGTGGACTCATATTTTTCGCAATTGTGGAAAAAATCATTCACCGGCCGCTTCCCAAGCGGCTGGTAAACTTTGCGCAGGGTCTGTGTATTTTTCTGCTTTTTTTGCTGCTAATTTATGTTTGCGTTTTCGACGTCTTGCGCTGGAGGGGTGACGCTAACCTGCGTCATCTCGATGCGCTTTACCCGTCGCCGGAATTCGCCACTTTTCTCGGTACGAGTGCCGTGCCTGGCGAAGGGACTGGGAGATAGGTTTAAATTCGCGGCGTTTTCATAAGCTTTAGCAATTTGCCATAAGGCTATGTGCGCATGTGGAAATTATGCGAGTTGTAAAACTCCCGAGTTTATCATCAGCACGCGAGGCATAACAATCACCTGAATCGTTTCGTGTTTATACCCACCGGGCATAATGGACCGCAATCCAGCCAGTTTGGGATGTCCCTCAACTTGATTGGCAGCTCTTGTTTCCAATCGTGCCCTTGCGCAAGCTTTCCGTGCAATAGCGGCCAAACGGTTATGGATGAGGTCTCTGCGGCTAATCCGTGCGGTATTTATTGCACATAACCAGCCGCGGACAAGCTTTTGTCGAGCCGAACCCGCACAATTCGTGTTAATATTTCTATCAAAGATCAAATGCTACTTTTCGCCGCCTGATTAAGTGGCAACAAGTGACAAAAACTCTCGCCGTTGCACCCTTAAATAGATATCCGAACTAAGAAACACGGCGTACGTCCTTACCATCTCCGTCACGCCGCTCCTTCCCCGAGAATAACACCGCTACGCCCGAGGTATCCGCAATATATATCTAAGGCCACCTAAGGCTCCCCAAAAGAGCTTCGGCAAAAACCTCCCCGAACCCGGGGCCTGCAAGACACATCTCGGTACCCTTTCTACGATTTTTACAAAGCAAGTCAAGCGGATTTCACGAAAAAATCTCGGAGCGCATTGAAAAAGTTAAAAATCCAAGGTTCATGGCCACAATACCCGCCACAATTACGAGCGGTCTTGCAGATGCCCGCCCGCTAAAAATCCAGTATAAAAGCGTTACAAAAAATTAGTGGGCGACAGCAAATCGCCCACACCCAACATGATCCAATTAGAGAAGCTGCTGAAACGGGCAAGAAATTTTTTGGGATTAACTGGACTAGAAGCTGCCAAATTTCGAGTACTTTTGGCCAAACTTGAAATCCCTTGGGCAAATGAGGTGGTCGCCTGGTATGGTAAATTTGCAAACATAAAAAACGGATTTCATGCGGCCTTTCCGTGGAAAGGCGCTTCGCGGCGGAGCCTACTCAATTTTTTTCCCAATTTGGCGGCACCTACTTCTGCAAGACCTCTATTTAAGCTCTGCGAAAACGTTCGCTTTTACAATTGCCGCCTTTTTCGCGAATTTGCCGAATGGGCTTATTCGCGAAAAAGGCGGCATTGGGACTGCAATTGGGGACAAAGGTTACCGCTCAAGCCAAGTTAGGGAACGCCTCGAACGCGCTGGATTACGATTCATCACTCCCGCGCGCACGGGCATGAAAAACAGGAACACGGAAGAGGAAAAAGGCCCCTTTCGGAAGAGAAATTTAGTGGAACGCGTCGTCGGAAAATTAAAGCGACTTGTCGGCGACAATTTTTTACGCTTTCGCGCCCGGGAAACGGTCCCACTGCCATTGCGATCATGATCGTACTATAGAGTGATGGGAAACCCCAATTTGTCAAATAAAATTTGCAATATTTTACTACGGCACAAGATTTTACGATTTTTGCCGCTAGAAATCCGCCCGCCACTCCAATGATTGTGCCTCCCTCCGGGCAATGATCACGAGCGACCGGGCGTGGTATATGACGCCGGAGACGGTATTATACAAAACCCATGAGGCCGCGGCGAGGATGATGTTGTGCGCGTAGCGCAGGGCGAGGCAGCTGGGAATAATACTGAAAACGGGATATAATACGGTGTTGCAGAAAAGAATAAATTTGCTGTCGCCCAAGGCGGTTAGCGTCGCACGGCAACTGGATGCGTAACAGATGGCGGCGAGCAGCAACCACATAAAAAACAACATTTGCCGAACAAGTGGGAACATCTCCGGAGCCGTATCCGCTGGCATGAGCGCAAAAATGAGTGGTTGCGGGTAGAGAATGAGTATGACAAAAGCGGGAACGGATTCAATGGCCAAAAATCGCATCCAGGATCGCCGGCTCTTGTGTAAAAGTGGCCAATCCTTTGCCCCATAGGCATTTGCGGATATTATGCCGACACTTTGGCCCACGCCATCGACCAGGAATGATAATCCGACAAAAATAGTATGCCCAACGAGAAAGGCCGTGAACTGATCCCGGGTCACGTGGACGGCCGCCACCTGGTACATTAAGCTCCAGAGGGTCCAGTTGAAGCCACAGGCAAGCGCATTTGGAAAACCAAGGTCCCACATTTCACGGAAAAGTTTAAAATCCCAGCGCCGGAACGTTTTCGGCGCATGGAAGCGTTTTTGAAAAACGAGCAGGAGACAAATTGCCAGAATCAATCCAAGGATCTGGGCGATAATCGTCCCAACGCCAGCTCCCATGATACCCCAGCGGGGAAATGGCCCAATGCCGTAGACGAGCAAAATGCACAGGATGAGGTTGAGGATATTTGACGAAATTGCCACGGCGAGCGTGTACCGATTTTTCCCCTGGCCAGCAAAATACGACGCAATGGCACCAAAGGTTACGGTTGGGATGGGAATCGTAATGAGCAAAATGCGCAAGTAAGGCACGCCGAGTTCGCGCAAGTCTGGCGCAATCAACCGGGGGGCCACCCAGATGGCAAAAACGACCAAAAACGGAAAGAGGGCCAGGCAAAACCAAACCATCTGCCAAACGGCGCTCATCATTTTTTCCCGCGTTCCAGCACCGTTAAACCGCGCGACCATGACCCGGGAAATCGCCGCGACGTTAAGACAGGTATAGTATACCATTGACCACCACTGCATGGCTGCCGCCTGCGACTGGAATGCCTCCGTTGAAAACCTCGCCAAAACGATGCGATCACTTAAAACCATGAGTAGATTAGCAGCAAATGCGATGATAAGAGGCCAGGCAATGGACCAAAGTTCCCGGATGGATCCCGGAGCATGTCGAGTTAATTGTTTATTCATTCCGACTCTTTCTGTTTGTTGGAATGCGTTCAATGCAAAAATGCATATCATGTCAACGGAATAAATGCTGGCATATAATTTTTTCTAACTCCCGTCTCTAAAAATGCTATCGCCGATCGCGGAAGCGACCGTAGAGTCGATTCTTACGCGTTTGTTCCACAAAGTAGGCCAATGTTTTTTGGAATCTTTCCGGCGAACGCCTGCGCCAATTGTCAATGGCGGCGATGCGAATATTCCGGTAATAGGCCGGGAAGGCGCAAAAATTTCGCCAAACCAACTCGTCCCTTCGCAAGACGTCCAGGATATCCTCCGGTGCCACGTAGGCATTTAGGTCCAAGTCCGGAAGTACGGCAAAACCAGCGGGAGTCATCTTTCCAGCGGCGATCAGTAACCGGGCGTGTTGCTTGTTGACTTCACTCCAGGAACTCTGGGGAGCGCGGGGGCTAAATCGCTGGGAAAGCGTCGTCGAGTCATAGGATTTAACCATTCCATCGATCCACCCGAAGCACAGCGCCTCCTCGAGGGCCTCAAAGTAGGAAATCCTGGGTCGCTGGCTGCTCTTATGGGGAAAAAGGAGCCAAATTTCCCGCTTTTGTGTACCGTTTTCCTCCAACCATTTTCGCCATCCATCCTGCGAAGTGGGGCAAAGGTACTCGGGGATATCCCGCTGCTTTGGTTCTTTCATACCCCCACTATTGCACCCGTAACGTGGGCCATGACTTCTTTGATATCCATGCGCCGTTGCTGCGTCGAATCGCGTTCCCGCAGTGTCACCGTTCCGTTTTCCAAGGATTCAAAATCAACGGTGACAGCAAACGGCGTGCCGATTTCGTCCATGCGCCGGTACCTGCGCCCGATGGCCCCCGAGGCGTCATAGGCCACGTTCCAATGGCGCATCAATTGCCTACGGATATCCTGTGCCATATAGACGATCTCGGGTTTATTTTTGACCAATGGAAAAACGGCCACCTTCACCGGTGCCATGCGCGGATGGAGACGCAGCACGACCCGCTCCTCGCCGTCAACCTCGTCCCTTTCGTAGGCAGAGCACAAAATCGCGAGGAATACCCGGTCCACGCCGACGGAGGGCTCAATCACGTGTGGAACGTACTTTTGGCGCGTTTCCTCATCGAAATATTCCATGCTCTTTCCACTCGCTTCTTGATGGCGGGTCAGATCGAAATTTCCCCGCGCCGCGATGCCCTCCAGCTCCTGCGCGCCGAAGGGGTACCGGAAGGTGATGTCCGTGCAGGCCTTGGAATAGTGGGCCAGTTTTTCCTTCGCATGGACCTGAAGACCTAAGAATTCCGGCCGGATGCCAATGGCCCGATGCCATTGGAGGCGTTCCTCAACCCATTGGCGGTGTAGGCTTTCCCAATCCGCGTCTGGGCCAATGAAGTATTCCAATTCCATCTGCTCAAATTCCCGGGAACGGAAAATAAAATTTCGCGGTGTAATTTCGTTGCGAAAGGCGCGGCCAATTTGGGCGACTCCAAAGGGCAGTTTCCGATGGGCCGTGTCCAAGATATTTTTAAAATTCACAAAAATTCCCTGGGCCGTTTCCGGGCGCAGGTAGGCAACGGATGCGTCGTCGCTGACGGCGCCCACGTGCGTGGCAAACATAAGATTGAAGGCACGCGGAGGTGTCAGCGCTCCGGGAGTTCCCGTGGCCGGTGACGGAATGAGCCGTTGGACCATCTCCGGAGCATCCAGATAGCTTTCCAGGTGCAAGGGTTGCAGTTCGCCGCGGATGGAGAGCTTACTTTTCAATTGCCGGGCCGCCTCCAGGGCCGTCGCCTCCATGGAATCATCCTCCAGCACGCATACGTAACCGATTGTTTGATTGTCCACATTGACCGGCGCGTAGAAAAGCTGATCCGCCCGATAGCGCATTTTGGACTCGCGGCAATCGACCATGGGATCGGAAAAGCCGTCCACGTGCCCCGACGCCATCCACACGCCCGGGTTCATGATGATACTTCCATCGATGCCCATGACGTCGTCCCGCCGGTGCACCATATCCTGCCACCAGGCATCCCGGATATTTTTTTTCAACTCGCAACCAAGGGGGCCGTAGTCGTAAAATCCCGCGAGGCCACCGTAGATTTCCGAGGTGGGAAAAATAAACCCGCGCCGGCGGCAAAGGGATAGGATATCATCCATGGAGGCGCTCATGGGGCCGTTCTTTGGAAAAAGCCCGCCGACTCAAGTGCTAATCTCCGGGCGGAAAATGTGGGCAAATCATAAAAAGTTTTGAAATTTGCGGCCAAGCTCTTAAAATTCGTCATATAGTGTGGAAGTCGGAGCAAGTCGGAGCAAGTCGGAGCAAGTCGGAGCAAGTCGGAGCAAGTCGGAGCAAGTCGGAGCAAGTCGGAGCAAGTCGGAGCAAGTCGGAGCAAGTCGGAGCAAATCTGGGCCGGTACTTTATTTTGGCTTGCCTTATCTTGGGGTTAAGTCATTATACCACAATGGCTATTGACGATCCCAATCGAACTTTTGGCGACTATGACGACGGTTACACGCAAGCTGCCACCGTCACGAGCAACCGCTATGCCACGGTATTTGGCCCAACCCGCGATAAGGGCAATTTTTCTGGCTGGACGATCGGGAATTTTGGGGATAACATCAACCTCTCCAGTGCCACCAACACAAGCGGATATAGTTATGCAACAGTATTTGGGATCGCGTACGCTGAAAACTACTGCAATCTTTCCAGCTGGACGATTGGGAATTTCGGAGATAATGCCATCCTATCTTCAAGCGCCATAAATGAAGGCCGTGCTGCAATATTCGGAGCAGCGCTCACATTATCTGGAAGCCACAATTTTTCCAATTGGAAAATTGGTAATTTCGGCGCCAGAGCCAATCTAATCGCCCATATCACCGAACATTCCGCGGGCTATGTCGTATTATTCGGCCTGGCAGAGGCATATTATGATACTGGCAATTTCTCCGGCTGGACAATCGGCAACTTTGGCCCAGGTGCCAAACTGACTGTCTTTACGGATTGCGAAAGTACTCCATATGCCGCAGTATTCGGCCTAGCGGCAGGACGAGGTGATGTTTGGAATTCTTCAAGTATTGGGGATTTTTCAGATTGGACCATTGGCAGCTTTGGTCCTGGGTCGAGTTTGACCGCCTCTGCTAACGGTGGCGATACCGCCTATGCCACCATATTTGGCGCCGCGCATGCATATGATGGCGGAAATTTTTCCAGGTGGACAATCGGGGATTTTAGACACGGAGCCAGCCTGACCGCAGCAGTTAATTCCACCAGCGAAGGCTACGCTGCGGTATTCGGTGTGGCAGAGGGTCCAAGCTGCATCGCGAACAATTGGACCGTAGAATTTCGCGGCGACGCCACGATAAGCACCGCAGGAACTGCTAATGCCAGTCTCAACACCCTCGGCGGAACCCAAAATGAAAATTTCCGGTTCTATTTCAACAATGACCCGAGCAATGATGGAAATGCGACGGTATCCATTGCTGCACTGAAATTGGATACCATAACCACGACCTCTGGCCAAGCCACTATGACCGCTGCCGCGGACCAGGGGAATAACTTGACAAGCTATGCCCGCGCAATCGCCTTGGGCCCGAATTTTCAGCTGAATGTCGGGCACACCCGCGTCAAAGAGTCAAGCGGAACCTTTGAAACAGAAGATTCCAAAAACACTGGAGGAGAACCGAGTGGCAACCCCGGCACGATGAACATCTTCGGTGCCATTGCCAAAGCGAGCGGCAATGGAAGTGCTGGTACAGCTGGATCCATCCTCCGCATCAACAGTGGCTGGACGGTGAACGCCTACGGTCCCGTGGAGGATCTCGCCTCCATCGCTGTGAATAACGGTACCTTCAACGCCTATAGCGCCATTAGGAACATCGCCATAATTGGCGGAAACATAAACGCCTATGGCATAAGTTCCGGCATCGGCACCATCACGCTCAATGGTGGCAACCTGCGCATCGCCCGGTGTGAAAATACAAACTTTGACGAAAGTTTTAATGCGTTGAAAAGTGGCATGCGCTACGTGGGCCCGGACGGCACGGCCTACGGCGTTGGGGAAGAAAATACACTGGACCTCGATGCAACCGTCTACCCCTGGAAGGGCACCACCACCGGTGGAAAACTGACCCTGAATTCCGGCAACAACCTGGTCTTTCACATGGATTCCAGCCGCGCGGATCCGGAAGTCGCATTCGAGGATATCCCGAGCGCGGACGGTAAATTTGAATTTGTCAACGGTTACGTCGCCATCGAAGACGGTGGCACCCTAGAGTTTAACGGTGGCAAAATTTGCCTGATAAACGACGCCCAAACCAGTCCCACACTTATCCCGGCTCACACCGATGTTTGGCTCATCCGCACGAAGGGGACCGGCAAAATCGAATTCAGGCAAAGTGCCTACGGCGGTGCAGAACCGGTGGAAGTTCCCTTCGCCAGCACCCCGGGGATGACCCGATATGAGCTACCCGCCGAAATCGTGGGGACCGTGGACGGCTGCGCGACGTTAGATGGCGATTTGAAAGTGTACATGTTCTCCAATGACGACGAATCCAACCCCTACGGCGGCATATACATTGCCAATCCCTACGATGTTCCCGTGACCGTTGCCCCAGCGCCTTTCACCATTTCACTGCCATTTGCCGCGCCCCAGGCTCCTGCCACCCGCCAGGCAAACAGCGAATTGGCCGGGATTTCCGCTGCAACCACCTCCATTTTACGCGCCACATCAATTAATTCGCGAGGGAGCGGAAATGGCCTCTTCGCCGCAATCCTCGGTAACCATTTCAGACAGAGCGAAATCGACGGATTGGGATATCGTGTTACCATGAAGGGAGTTGCCCTCGGCGCGAACCACTCGCAACCCCTGGCGAACACCCGCAACAGCATTACACTTGGCGCCCTAGCTGGATACTTGAGTGGTAATATTCACTTTTCTGGATCTGCCGCCGGCCAAAGAAAAATCGTTGCCCGGAAATCCTACCACGGCGCAGTATTCGCCGCCTATGAAGATTTAGATAAGAGCAATTTAAGGACAAATGTTAATCTCTTCGCTGGGTTGCAACATATCCAAAATAGGCTGTCCCGAGTGAACGAGGACGGGTACGCGTTCTCCGGAAAGATGAACGCCTCCGGACAATTTGCCGCCTTGGAGGCGATGAAAACCCTTTGCCGGCACGAAACAGTACAAGTCGGTCCCTGGGCACTGATTAGTTACAACCGCATATGCCAAAAGAGCCACGCCGAACACGGCAACGCCCCCGATGACGTCGGCGTGCAAACGGTTTCTCCGATTACCCATAATTTTCTCGACACCACCATCGGCCTGAACGTGGAAAAAGAGTGCCAGCGGGCAAATATTCAACGTTACATTAGCGGCGGATTTCTGAGATGCGGCTGGCAATATCGGGCGCTCCAGGATCACACCAATGCCGAGGTGCAACTCAACGGTACGACCTTGGCAGATGGGCCATACCCTGCCACGTTGGCCTATCCCAGACGAAATTCT
This sequence comes from Puniceicoccales bacterium, assembly GCA_031282835.1. Taxonomy (GTDB): domain Bacteria; phylum Verrucomicrobiota; class Verrucomicrobiia; order Opitutales; family JAIRLM01; genus JAIRLM01. The sequence goes on along the minus strand of JAITCU010000033.1, from coordinate 407 downwards.
TTCGCTTTTACTACTGGACTACACGCGAATTTAAACGCCCGCTGGAATGTTATTGCCGACTCCCACGGCACGTTGGCAAAAAATCAGAGAACCTACGTCCTTTCCCTTGCCCTTGGATGCAACTTCTAGAGGCTATCGTCAAATTCCCTCCACTATCAGTGTAAAGCAGTGAATGTGCACCGCTGCGAGAAAGGATGATATACCCCGATGGAAAAAGTCTCTCACAAGCTTGACTGTGACGCAAGCCAAGCGTTGGGAAACATCTATAAAACCCTAACATCGAGTCCAGTATGAACAAATTTTTAATTGGCTTGCCGTGAAGATCTTGCTGCATCTTCGTGTTTTTTACAATGTTACAAGAAGATGCATTGATTGGTTTATTTATCGCGGTGGATGATGTCTGCAAG
>JAITCU010000030.1 GCA_031282835.1 Puniceicoccales bacterium | reverse complement strand
TTTCTCCCATTTTCGCTCATGGCAAGGGGCGAAAGCAGCTATAGTTATCGCAATGGCAACAATAAACCTGGGGTTTCAGCCTGTAAATGCGTTATAAATTAACTCGATGTTAGGGTTGGTACTTGAGCTGCGCGGGCTGCGAATCTACGATTTGGGCTTTTGCAGTAGCTTTAATGGAAACTTCATAATTTCGCTGTTAAATTTATTTCCGTTTGAATTCATGCGGAGCTTTGCCTAAAATTGGATACGTATGGCTGGTATTCATTTACGGGGAATTTTTCCTCCCACAATACCGTTGGCCGTCGGAAATGACGAAGCACAACGGAAAGTCTCCCCAGATGTGACACCGGTGACCTACGCGAATAAAGTGGCTCTCCTGCGCCTATATGGTTACGGTGCATTTTTCGCTTATATTTTTGCTATTTTCATAAGCGCAAAAACGGTCAATGGCGCCAGGGCAGCTGCCGTGGAAATTTTCAGGGAGGCAAATGAAATATCGCTGGCGTCACAAGTGCGAATTGATCATCTGAATTTTTTTACCCAAACCGAATGCCCCGGAGCAGTATTTGTAAAACTATTAAACATGTCGCTCGCAGGCGAAAGTTTGCGCCCGGAGCTCGAAAAATATTACCACTTGAATGGGGCAGACGCGGATTTGGACCAGGCCGGACGCACACCGGACCCAGCCAGCGGAGGTGATTGGGACGTGGAGACGCCCGGTGGGGGCGCTCCGGCGACATCCGCTAGTCGCACGGATGCATCAGCTGAAGCACATGCCGAAGCCGGAATTGGGATACCCATCACATCGCTCGAGGCTTTAGGTGGAGAGATCGTAGAAAAAAAACCTATGGCGGACGGCACCAATAGCAGTGTGTGCATGGTAACACTCGCCGACGGGCGGGAGTACGTGGCCAAATCTTTCCCGGACAATATGGCGGCATTGAGGGACTCAAGGGAAGTTACCATCGCAGGATGCACCATAGCGGTTCCTGGCCCACTCACCATGGCACAACAATGCTTCGGCGTGCAGATAACTGCGCCAGAAACCCCGGAAGCGTATGCGGTGGATGTCATCTCGAGAAATCTCGTATGCCATGGAATTACGAAATATTTTGCCTGGCTCGGCGATCCGCAGAACCCAACAATTCCAATCGTTAAATCCCATGCGGTTCGGGTTCCAAGGGCTGATGGAACCTGGGAATTTCAGCTTTTCATGGAAAAAGCTGCCGGTGTGGCTCGGGAGAGTAATGTGGAGCCGATTGTCAGCGGAGGGCATACCCCAACCGGGGCGCAGGTGGCGGAGGTTTTGCGCCAGGAAATTTTTTTGCAAATCACCGACTACATTCTCGGGCAAAAGGATCGGCAAAGTGGAAATGTTTATTTCGCTTTTGGAACCGATGGTGAATCCGCCAAAGTCACCGGCGTGGATAACGACCTGTGCCTTCCGGAAATTGAGAACGTGGGAGGGAGGGAATACTATGATAAGCGCCCCAGGGAGTTTCCCTATTTTATCGATAGCGAAATGGCAAGGGCCATTGAGTTGCTGGAAGTTGAGGTTTTGGGTAAAATCATGCGGAAAAACGGCCGAGATCCATCCCGAGAACCATACAAAACGGAATTTGCACTCATGGCGCGTCGAGTGTTCGCACTAAAGGAACATGTTCGGAGGATAAGAAATGGCGAAGAAATCAGAACTGAAACCAAAGAAGATAGGCGAAAATGCAAATCCAGCACCTTGTCCGTTCGCAAATATGGTGAAATTCTTCCCAGTCGGTCGGCGTGGAATACGAAAGAAGTGGTTTATGGCCAAATACCAATTAACGTCACGGTAACGAGCCGCTCCTGGGATTCGGCGAAAAGCAAATTGGGCGAGGAAAGACGCTGGGAAGAGGTGTCGTACGCAAATGTCGACCATGGGTACATACCCACACACATGGGGGCCCCCAATGTCCTACAAAAAATGTACGATAAATCTCTTTGAGGACTTTTGCAGTTCGGTTAAAAAAATCTCCGCGGGATCGTGTTGACGGCGGGGGCGGATGGGTCATCCCATGGGTTCCACAATGGAAGCCACCGATATTGCTAGAACGGTTTTACGGAAGGAAGCGGCGGCGATAGCGGAAACGGCCGTGCGCCTTACGGATGCTTTTGGGGCCGTTGCTCAGTTGCTGGCGGACCACGGGGGAATGATAATCACATGTGGCGTCGGGAAGTCGAGTTTTATCGCCCGAAAAGTTGCCGCCACGTTTACCAGCGCAGGAAAGCCGAGCGTCTTTTTACACGCCACGGAGGCATTGCACGGAGATTTGGGTATCTGCGGCCCCGGGGACCCGGTTATTTTCTTTTCCCGCAGTGGGTCTACGGGGGAATTGTTGGTATTAGTTCCCATACTGAGACAGCTCGGGGCCCGACTTATTGCCATCGTGGGCAATACCCAGTCCACCCTGGCAACCCAGTGTGATTACGTGCTCGAGGGTTTTGTGGACGAGGAGGCCGACCCACTTGCCCTCTTGCCCACCACAAGTGCCATTACCGCCCTGGCCCTCGGTGACGCCCTTGCCTCCGCCGTCGTTTGGCTAACGAAATTTCGGAAGGAGGATTTTTTGCGCTTCCATCCGGGCGGGCAACTTGGCCGCAATCTGCTTTTGCGCGTTTCAAGTGTCATGCATCCCTTTCCCCGGATCCCACACGTGTCACCCGATGCACCCGTCCGCACGGCGCTCATTGCCATGACGGAGAATCCTTTGGGCGTGTGTTGCGTCGTCGCCGGAGAAAATAGATTATTCGGAACCATTACCGATGGGGACATCCGGCGGCTCATTCAAAAAACGGAAAATTTGCAGGGAATTCGAGCCCGTGACGTTGCGTGCGTCCATCCACGAAAAATCTTACCGTCTGCGACTCTGGGCGATGCCATTGCCCTCATGGAATTGGGTCCGTCGCAAGTGGGCGTCCTTCCCGTGGTTGATGAATGCGACCAGCTTCTGGGAATTTTACGCCTCCACGACGCCTATGGCCGTGGGCCACGTACGTAATACCCGAAGTGTCATAGCAGATACTTCTTCCATCCGTCCATTATTCTTTGGGATTCAGAAAGATAGGCCAGCAACTGTCTCCTCCCATTCCGTTCGTCAACGGGCGGTGTTGTCACGTCGAAGCCCTTATGACTGTATCGGGGATGGAACGGGTGCTGGGTCACAATTGAGTTACAGAGATCAAAGCAGTGGTCACATATGGGGTCGTAGCGGCCGCCATAAACGCACCCGGTGATGGTGCGCAATTCCTCAGCACTGTCCCAGGTGTAGGCCAAAATGGTGTTGGACCGGTGGAGTTCGCCCAGATCTGTAATTTCAGAAATTTTTTCAATGTCATGGAGTGCGTGGCAAAACTCATGGAAAAGGGCGCTGGCGAGCGTTTTCCCCTTTGTTTCAATTTCTCCTTTGTCGTTGATGTAGTAATATTGTCGCGAATTCAGGCCGTTTCCACGTTCATCGAACATGGCCCTGTTGGTAGCCACGGCAAAATCTTTCCGCGAATAGACGCTTACTTCGCCGTCGTAGTTAATGAGCCCTATCTTCTTGCCGCCCATGTGCGCGGCGGATTTTGTGGCGATGATGCGAAAAAGGGTTCGGCCAACGATACCGGCACATATTTCATCGAGAACATCGGAAAACAATGGCTCATACTCCACAAATTCGCCCAACCGTGCGCGCACATCCGCATCTTCGATGCTCGAATAAATCCATGTGTCGTCGAAAGTTAGGTGCAATTTCTCCGCGTCTTCGAGAAAAATATCTTCGCGAAACCGCTGTCGCATATACTGTTATATAAGTTAGCTTTTGGTTCCCCGCAACAAACCTTATGTCCACCATTCATGGGTGAGATTTACCAGGATGTTTTGCTTGCAACGGGAAGTACCCCGCGGAGCCCAGCTTTGTTATTTTTTCCGCAACGCGGATGGCTCATTGAACAAGCATTACCTTCGAAACATTCTGCTCCGAACGGGACAGCGGAACAGAAAGCTTTTCAAAATTCCATAGCGGTTTTGTTGGCTACTTTTAAATTTCGCAAGTGGGATCTGCCGGATGCGTCTTCAAAAACCATTTTTTCCCCGTCGACGCCTTTAAAGATCACCCTTTGCCAGCCCGCCCAGATGGGGTCTCCGGATTTAATGACTTGGTCCCCGATAAGCGCCCGGGAGCCACTCGCCGACACGCGCACGCCGCGCACATCCAAGGCGTGAATGGCGTCATCCAGCGAGCCGGCCATTAAATTTCTCATCGCCCCATTACCACGGCTGTGCATGCGGATGCGGGAGGGGATAGGTGCCTCAGTGCCGTCGGCCGATGGTTGTGGAGACGTTGTCCTCCCTCCGTCAATGGGCGCATAAAGCGTGGCGTTTTCGTCGTAGTGCTGCTGAATGACGTAAACGCCGCCCGTGATAAGTGCAATCATGGCGCACGTCTGGGCCATGGATTCAAAAAATTTTCGCCTGGCAGCTTTGTCCGTTTCTAAAAAAGCCACATGGATTGGGCGCCGATCCTTGCCGATTGTCTCAGATTCCACATGAAAAATGACATACCCATCCGCAGGTGCATAACTTTCAAGCACTGCGTCGTCCGACACATACGCCTCACCCGAATGCTCGTCCTTCGCCACAGGGCCAAGTTAATCGGAAAAGCACCATTTTGCAAGTTATTACCCCGATGGAAAAAGTCTAAAAATCCAGGTTTATGGCCACCATAGCTACCCCGATTACCGCTTTGGCAGCGGCCCAGGTGCGAAATCTGGAAAAATCTTCACCGACTAAACTTTTTAATTTTTGATTAAAATTTTCGATTCGAAACC
>JAITCU010000012.1 GCA_031282835.1 Puniceicoccales bacterium | reverse complement strand
GCGGAAAAATCGTCGCATTTCGCCTGACGGACGGCAGCAGGCACGATGTCAAGGAAGCGGAAAATTTGCTCCGAGGTTGCATCGGGACTGCGATTGGGGACAAAGGTTACTGCTCAAGCTAAGTTAGGGAACGCCTCGAACGAGCTGGGTTACGATTCATCACTTCCGCGCGCACGAACATGAAAAACGGGAATACGGAAGAGGAAAAAGGCCTTCTTCGGAAGAGAAATTTAGTGGAACGTGTCATCGGAAAATTAAAGCGACTTGTCGGAGACAATTTTTCACTCTTTCGCGCCTGGGGAGCGATTCGGGCGACTATTGCGATCGGCATACTGATGTTAAATCTAGGAGTTTGAGTTTTGCAACTCGCATTACTCAATTTTTTTCCCAATTTGGCGGCATCTACTTCTGCAAGACCTCTATTGGAAAAATGCTTGCACTTTTTTCCCGCAAGGGCACTCGTGGCAGCAATGCCAGAGTAGCTCAGGGGTAGAGCAGAGGACTCATAAGCCTTTGGTCGGCGGTTCAAATCCGCCCTCTGGTACCACTGTTAATGCGGCATAAGCCTCGGGCCACCAGGAGTTTACGAGAGGTCCCCAGCGGATCTTTGTGTCATGAGGCACCATCGAGCACCCAAGCATGGGGCTTTTTTCCTTAGGGGTCCTGCAAAAGTCAGCAACACTGTCTTGAAGCCCGTATTTCATCCGGAAAGGACTTTAAATGCGAGTTGCAAAACTCTGACATCGAGTCCAGCATGAACGAACTCGATGTTAGGGTTCTATTGGACCCCGCGGCTATTTCGCGCACGCCTCCAGCTTAAGGCTCCTATCTCGTCCCTTCACAGCCCCCGCGTGAAGGGCTCGGGACCGTAGAAGCCAAATTCTGCTAGCCACTGAAAAATTACCCCCTGGTGCTCAAGATGGGACTCGAACCCATACGCCTCACGGCACACGCCCCTCAAGCGTGCATGTCTACCAATTCCACCACCTGAGCACGGAAAAAACGGAATATTTTTTCATCGGCCACGCAATGCCAAATTAACGATTTTGCCACGGTTGCTTAATTTGGGCTCGCCAATTTGGAATAAAATAGCAGTGTCGCACCATCTATGATGTGTTCCCAGGAAGACCAGACGGCATCGGAGGAAAATGTGGACAGCGGAGGCATCACCTCTGGAGGATTTTCCTTTAAGACCGCCTGGAGCGATGATAACGACCTCACGACCCGGGATTCGGGTGCGAATAGGGATGGCCGGTCGCCACGGGATGGTCGTGATTTTGCTGGCCCGTACGCTGGCAATTCCCGTGCCCGGGGAAATTTCGACCGTCCCGGAGGTGGCGCGCGGGATGGTTTCCAAAGGAGGCCAACGGGTTCCCAGGGCGAACGCCGCGGGGGATTTGATCGATCCAGGCGGGACTTTAACGCGCCAAGGCCCGGGCAAACGCCCCATTACAGACGTCCCAGTGGCGACGGCCCACGGCGTGATTCGGATGGGGCAAACCGTGGCTTCCCTGGGAGAAATTCGGATGCGGGATCCAACCGATTTTCAGGAAGAAGTTTCGGTGGTGGCGCCAATAGATTTCCAAGGCGAGAATTTGATGGCGGAGCCCGCCGGTTCCCACGGAGGGGCGAAGGATTTCAGTCACAGCGGCGGGAATTCATCCCCCCTCCGGAAACGGATTACACCATATCATTCTACGCAACCGAAGAGGCGTTTAAGCCCGTTGCCAAGCGGCTGCACCAATCGGGGAAAACCTACGAGACCTTTGCTCTTGCGCGAGAGTTTTTAGCAAATCCTGAGCACTACGTGTTCGTTCTCCGAAAAAATCCAGAGGCAACGAGTAAGTTCTACTATTCGCCTCTGGACGGCATTCCATTTTCGTCGAAAGACGAAGCCATCGGCCACCTGCTGCGCAATCGGCTGGAGGAGCTGTTTGATGTGGAAATTTCCGAGGGAGAGGCGCCAACGGGAACCTTTCCCACGATCGTCCTCTGCCCCTACACGAAAAAACCCATTGCTGCACCCAACCATCACAGCTACAAGAAATTGCTCAACGAGCACTACATGGTTTATATCCATGGCGTACCCTTTGACCGCTTTTGCCAGAAACTGGAGACATCCTCGGCACCCGAGGATATTAGCGCCTGGAAGGAGGCGATGCGGAAAAATCGCAGGTTTAAGGTTCGGCGGCGACCCGTGGATGGTAAGTCGTTTCGGCCGGAATGCAACGGGGAGGTCCCGGATGAAGGCTCTGCAAACCCTGAGGTTACGGACCCCGTCCCGGCGGAATCTTCAAAGGGCGAACCCGTCCAAACGGAATTCATGCTGGAAAAATCCCAATCAAATGTTGGTGAAGTGGTCGAAGAGGTGCTCCAATCTCTCTTAGAAGTGCGGGAGTATTTGGAGAAGCACATCGATGATTACGTGAACGCGACTGAGTGCATCCGTGTTCCTGGGACGTCTTTGGAATTGATCCAGGATAAGGATTTGCGCAATTTTGTTCGCTATCACCTCGGCCGGCAGCAACGCTTTCCCCTGGAAACCGCCAACGGCATGCGGATGAAATTTAAGCAGAATAATTTACATTCCTACAAAACCGGCAAAAATGGAATTTCTTATGTCTGTACGGTGCCACGGAAATTTCGCAGCCGGGAGGCCGACTTGACGGACAAGTTGGAGTTACTGCTGGATACCATTGAAAAGTTTCCCCTCTCCACCGCCAACGTCATAACACAAAAAGTTGTCGGCGAGACATTCGGTGGGGATGAGGTTGCGAATTTGCTCACCTGGTTGATTCGCGAAGGGTATGTGACCGAGTTCGAAAATGGTACACTCATCACCCATTCCCAGGTGTCTGACCAGGAACAAAATAGGAGGCCCAATGCGTCCGATCCGAGGAAAAAAGAAGAACGAATGGTACGCAGTCCAAGGGAAACGCAAATTCTTGTGGATGAGGCCGGGCCGGAGGAATCGGCCGAAAATATTCCCGCGGGCATGCAAGGTATGGATACCACTCAGCCAATTTAGCATTGGCTACTGACTAGAGGCTGTCGCTAAACGCCCTCCACTATCAGTGGGAAACAGCAAATGCGCACCGCTGCGAGAAAGGACGAATTTCGATAATTTTATTCGTATCGTAGGCGCAATTTGCCAACATATGTTTCGTGGCTACTTCGGACGACAAAGCGGGTGCTACGGTGCAATCTGCCTCCGTTCCTTTTATGGGAATGATCCCACCCGGAACCCCATTTTTATCTACACCAATATGCAATTTGGTAATGAGCTCCCTTTTGTACGGCTCATTACCTGGTTGTCGCCGCGGATACCCGTAGCATTGGGATGGACTTTGATGCATGCGGAATCGATCATAAACCACTCCAAATCAGCCCCTTCCGTGAATCTCAGATGAATTTTTTCCCAGGCGCCTGCATCCCGCCATCGACAAAAACGCCTGTGCGTGTTTTTCCAATCCCCATAGCAAGGTGGTAAATCCCGCCATGGTGCCCCAGTTCGGTGAATCCACTGGACGGCATTAATGAATCGCCGATTATCTTCGGCTGGGCGGCGGTAAATCTCGCGTCGACCTAGCAGTAGCGGTTCTAATTTTTTCCAAGCCGCATCTGAAATATCATGCCGATGTAAGGCTTTGTTTGCCATGCTCCACCGCTAGCGTTGCAACGGCTTGGGCATCAAGGACTTATTTGGCGGCACCCTCTAGTTCTTAATCCAGGCGACGAGAAAATTCGTGAGGCTGGAGTAAGTTTCCTGAAAATAAAGGAATTTGAGTTTGTGGAGATAAACGGAGAGACCTACAAACTGGAGGTATATTTTAAGGAAAAATTGCTATGGACTCACTTGTGGAGATGTTAAGCCTTTTGAAGGCTCAGTCAACCCGGCCGTCGTGGGATGAGTATTTCATGGCCTTCGCGCAGCTGGCTGCCACGCGTTCCCCCTGTGAGCGCCTACATGTTGGTTGCGCCATTGTAAGCCCAGAACGATCGGGCAACCGCATCATCGCGTTGGGCTACAATGGCTTTCTACCCGGGATTCCCCATACGCCCTGCATGCGCGATGACCATGAAATTGCCTCCGTCCACGCGGAACAAAACGCCATTGGAGACGCCGCTCGCCGCGGGGTTTCCGTGGAAGGTGCCATAGCCTATATCACACACCATCCCTGCATCCACTGCGCAAAGGCGCTCCTGTGTTCAGGCATCGCCGCGGTGAAGTACTACGAAGATTACCGCAATGACCCGCTCGTGGAACAGCTGTTTGCCATGTGCCGCATTCCATTGATTAAGCTGCAACCACCATGCAAATGATCGCCCGACAGATCGCGATTGTTGGGTGCTTCCGCGTCCCTGGCGACGGAGGTCGCTAGGCGTAATTTGCGACCAATGCGAAAAAATATTTCACAAAAAGCTTCCAACTCAAAGCTTCCGCGTACAGATTCTCGAGCATGTTATGAGTTCACAAGTGTCTTATCGGTACCCAAGTCAACCTTGTCCATTAGCCGAAAGAGTCCGGGAATACGATGCCGTGATTAATTCTCTACCCACATATAACGGAATCCCATCTATGCTTTCGCCGAAGAAATTTGACCCACGAAGGACCGCGCAAGCGCTTTCGTGTTTATGCGGAATGCCTTCGAGTGTAGGTGAATATCCGGGGCTTAACAGTTGTATGCCAGTGCTAATTGGGTGGATTTTTGCTCAAGACGATCCGGAATTGAAAGAGCTGTTTTTTATATGCCTCAAGGAACATATGGCGTTTGATGCGGCGATGATTTGGGGGAGCGGATGCATAAATTTTTTTAAAGGTAGGCCAACCGTTGGGAGGTCGTTTTCCATTTTTTTTGGCCAACAACCAACAGTTGTACAATGTATGTTGGTTCGTAATGTCGAGAGTGCCGTATCGCTATTTTCTGTAATCGGTGCTCTGTCAGAAATTTTGTTACATAGGGATAATTTTCGCTGCCTTTTAACCGCCATAACTCCTGGAACAGGAAGAGACATATCGGCCGTCATGTCGGCCGTCGTTTCCGCGCCAGAGTCAAAATTTGATGCCGTGTTCCAAGATCGCACCATCCGTGAGACATTTTTTGAGATCTTGGCATGGTTCCTCAACAAGCCACACAGTACGCGTCAGATTGCAATTGTGGTTAGCGTAGTAAGCAGCATTGTCTTACGCTTGGATGTCAATGGATTTTTGAGCTTTTACCAAGATGGACAAAGCCTTGATAAGTTTATTGTGCATATACTGTTTTCTCCCAACCCATTTGTTCGCAAAGCCGCCTTAGAAGCGATGAAAAAACGGGATCAGGAGCAAAGAAAGTGTGAAATTTGCCGTGCGTTTTCACAATTTGTCGAACCACTCATTAGGCAAATCTTGGGGATGAGCATCCTTCTTCCGGACGATGGGTACGAACTCGTAGAAGGATACAATCTTACACATGTACTTGTCGGACCTCGCAATTGGCCATGTTTTTTAAAGTACGTCTTGGAATCCAGTCGAAAGGAAATCGCTATTTTCGGGCTTCATTTTTTAGTACGAAAAGATCTAATTTCCACGGTGCTTAGGGAGCACTTGGCGGATTTTATTGGACTAATTCTTTTGTCGAAAAACACAGCTGTACCGAAACAATTATTATGCGCAGTTTTAGAGCGGGCTCTGGGCACACTCGCAGTGGAAACAGTTTCGTCGTATCGCGGTATTTTTGACGAGCTTGCCCGAGAAGCTTTAACTGGTAAACTAGGGTGCTGGGGACTTTGCGCAATCGAATGGCTTGCTGAGATGTTCCACGCCGAGGACATTAGGCTGCAAGTCCAAACAGAACGCGCGGGATATGGGCCGTATCAATTTCAAATCGATTTTGCTATGGATATAGTACTACTCCTAGGACCTGATGGCACACTATACGATCCTTTGAAAGTATTCAAAGAAATTAGTAAAGCCCAGCTCAATGAGTTCACATCCCCAATTTTTCTAAAGCTTCTTGCGCTTTGGAGCAAAACCAGTTACGTGCTAAACTCAGATATTTTTGCATGCCTTCCGGGCCTCATGGAATCGATTAAAGCGCTTGTAAATGAACTTTTACAGCACGCGAAAGATTGTTCGCAGGATAGTGTGTTTGAGCTTATTAAAAATTTGTTTTCTCCAGTTCGTGCTGTTCGGGAGTGGGTGATTCAAGAATTAGAAAGGAGTTTCCCCAACGAAGACGAAAGAAGAGGTGCGTTGTCTAGATTCGTCTCTGCTTGCCAACGTTCCGACTTAGTGTGTTATTTTTTTAATGCAGTCCTCATAGGCCCCATAAGCCTCTACAAGGATAAAGAACAACGTGCCTCTGAAAAAAAAGAACGTTTGCAACTTTTATCAACAGGAAGTTTTACTTGGGAAGATTTGCGCGACAAGCTGGGGACACGCAATGCTGCAGATGCGGAAGCAGACGATCCAGATGATGTGGAAGAATTAATAGCTGAACTCGTACAATTTGGTCAGGAAAAGTACACTTTTGAAAACATCATGAAATATTTGGCAGACCGCGCTTAAGGCAAGTACTTAACGAAAGTGCTCCCGTTTCCTGAATGAAAATTTTCTTGAGATGCGTGGGACTTTGGGAGAAGAAACGCAGGCCGTGCGGGTGTAGTATAGTGGTAATACGCGAGCTTCCCAAGCTTGAGCGGAGGGTTCGATTCCCTCCACCCGCACCATTTTTTCCTTTTTCAAATGGATGCGATTCCCGACGTGCAACCTTTCGTGGAGCGCTTTAGGGCGCTAGAGGCCCGCATGTCTGCGGAAGATTTTTACACAGATCGACGCTTGGCCGCGGCCGTTGGGAGGGAGTATCGGCACATCCGTGAGCTCTTGGAGAGCCGCCAACACTACGAATTCCTGATCAAGACGCTTACCGATGCGGAAGAGATTTTGAACGATCCCAACGCCGACGGCGAAATGCTCCTCTGGGCCCAGGAGGAAAGAGATAAGGCGCAACGACAGGTGGATGTGGCAAAGTTCCGGGTACTAAGCCTCATGCTTCCGGAGGATCCGAGCGATTCGCGAAACACGGTTTTGGAAATCCGTGCCGGTGCCGGCGGAGATGAGGCGGCCATATTTGCCGGGGATTTATGTCGTATGTATGTGCGCTTCAGCGAGTTAAGAGGATGGACGGTGGAACCCATGAGTTCCCATGGTGCAGAACTGGGTGGATTCAAGGAGGTCATTCTCCTCATCAGCGGCGAGGACGTATACAAGGCACTCAAGTTCGAGAGTGGCGTCCATCGCGTGCAGCGCATCCCTGAAACGGAGGCCAATGGGCGTGTACACACTTCAACGGTAACAGTGGCGGTGCTTCCCGAGGCAGAGGAAGTGGACGACGTGCAAATAAACCCGGAAGACCTGGAAATAAGCATTTGCCGAGCCAGCGGCGCGGGAGGACAGCACGTCAATAAAACGGATTCGGCGGTTCAGTTCCTTCACAAGCCGACGGGGATTATTGTCTATTGCGCCGATGAACGTTCCCAGCAGAAGAATCGCGCCAAGGCGATGAAGGTTTTACGCGCCCGTCTGTTGGAGCAAAAGCAACGGGAGGAGGAGGAGAAGTACGCATCCACCCGACGGAATCAGGTCGGGTCCGGAGACCGCTCTGAGCGCATACGCACCTACAATTTCCCGCAAAATCGCCTGACCGACCACCGCATCTGCCTGACCCTCTATAACCTGCCTGCGGTTATGGAGGGAGACCTGTCGGAGGTGATCGCCGCCCTCCACGCCGCGGACTATCAGAGTCGTATCCAAGCACTTGCTCCGAAATAGGCCGAAGCATATTCCCAAAAACGCGTCCTATTTTTGCAATATCGGTGGATTAGTCTTGCAAATCCATTTGAAACATTTAGAAAATGCGGCGAGAAAGGTTTACATGGGAGTGTTAGCTGAGATTACTGGAAATATTACGGGAACAATGGGTTGTTTTGCTGCGGCGTTCAGCGTCGCGCTTATCGGGACAAAGGCCACGGACGCGGTTGGAAGGAACCCCGGTGCTGCTTCAAAAATTTTGGTGCAATCGATTTTGGGGATGGCACTGGCGGAGGCGGTTGCGTTTTATTCGCTTTTCCTCGCCTAATTGGAGGCACAGCCGTGTTGGCCGCGTTGTTCAATGCCGTTTGTGAAAGGTTTCCCATTGGCGAGGTTGTCAATGGGAGTGAGAGTGTTTTGCAGCGAGTTTTGCGCGATTTTCATGTGGAATGGCCGCTGCTTGCCGCACAGACATTGAACTTTTGTGTGGTGGCTTATTTGCTTTACCAATTTGCCTTTAAGCCCTTATTGGTCGTAATTGACGAGCGCCAAAAAAAAATAACGGATGGATTGCAGTATGCGGATGAAATGCGCCGGCAGCTGGGACTTGTGGAGGTAAGCCGCAACAAGGCCTTGAAAGAGGCAGCTGGCGAGGCGCGAGATATTATTGACGCTGCGCGGAAAACTGCGGAAACCCTCGCCGAACATGAAAAAGAAAAGTTGGTGCGCGAGATAGAGGAGGCATGGGCACGGGGGCAGGCACGGATCCGCGAAGAGCGCGCTATGACACTTGCCGCGTTGCAAAAGCAGGGTGCCCAGGTGGCCGCAGAACTGGCTAAGAAAATTCTTAGCACACCCGCTTGTGCCAGTGGCCGGAAAGCCTTTACCCGCCGGGCGTGCGAGGAAATTCGTCCATGATTCGGATTGAAACACGGACGCGGACCGTACGGAAAATTGTCCGCCATCTTCTCTCTCTGCCTGATCTACAGCGCGGGTTTGAGGCTGTGCTTTTGCAGGCGCGACAACTACCACGTCAAAATGGAGTTGATTTCCTAAAATCGCTCCACCAGGAGTTAGTTCGGCTGCAGCCATACACCAAAGATCGGGTGGAAACGCCTGATAGCTTAGAATCCAAAGAACTAACGAAAATAATCAATAGCTTTTCAAGCTTTCTAGGGCGACCCGTCGCCCTACAAAGCGTACAAAATCTAACCTTACTTGGCGGGGTTTGCGTGACCATTGGAGATCAGCGATGGGAACGCTCTATCCGAAACTGCTTGCGGATATTTTCCTGCTGAGACCACCCGAACAACTGGTCATTTTGGGAAAAATTTCCCGCAGGAGTTCGCCATCGCAACCACAGTAAAAGGCCTTGAAATCCTTTCTGCGACTCAAAGTGAATTGGATGAATACGGTCAGAACAGCCGCAAGTGGTAACTGCGGCGGCCGCCCAGTTTTTTGCAAAAAAATAAGCGAATTTTCCTTGCAATAGCTGGAAATTGCTATGTACAGAGATTTTATGGCTAGTTTGCTGAAGACCATTCTGGACAACTAGCCACGGCCGTTGATTTCACAATTCAGAGTTTTGCAACTCGCATATCTGCTGAATTACAAACTCGTTGCCGCGCGCCAAATAGATTTGCAAAAATTGTGGTTATTCTTTCGGAATTAGGCGGCAATGTTTATAGATCAAACACCTGGTTCCCCGCCGGCGATAGACGCGCTGGAACGCAAGAGCTGGCCTGTGGGCCATGCCTTTTCCCACGGGGCCAAGACGTTCGCCATCCCCCTATTGTTACTGGGGGTTATTATTGTGCTACCCGTGTCGTTTTTGTGCCCCGTCACGTTCGCTTGGGTCTACATACTATGGGCGGTTGCTGGGATTTGTAGCGTGGCCATTGTGGTACTTTCAATTCTCCCGCAACCAGGCAATATTAGTAAAATTGGAAGCACCAATGCAAATAATAAATCCACCGCGGAACACCTACCTCAAACGAGCGCAACAGTTAAGAAAAATTTTTCGACCCAAACGGATACACAAGTGCCGACAGCCGACAAAGACCATGCCTGGGACATCGATGCAGAATTTGAACGGGCCCGTGTGACCGGGGAATTGTTGCCACTTTCATCGGAAATGGATGAAAAAATACGCAATTTACACCTACCCCCTGAAGATAAGATTCCCAGCAACATCCGACGAATTTTGAATTACTGCGAGATTCACAATGATGAATCTCTCCGAAAGTACATGCGCTTCGCGCTGCAGATCCCAATTTACCAAAGGGAGACTGAGAGCTGCTTTGCTGTAAGCCATCTCATCCGTTGGCAGCGCGATGATCCTGAGATAATTTTCAAAATGCTTTCGAAGATATTGCTAAAGGGGCGATGTAAAATTTATGGCATGCGCGATATTATTTTCATATATCCAAATTTCAATACTATTGATTCTAGCCCGAGCCAATTGCTTATTGCTTCTTTTGCAGACTCCTATGAACGCAGGTTAAATGCCGCATCAGGTTCCACTGGTATCGGTGGAGTGCTTGGGGAACTTTTTAAAGAGCTCCTAAAAATTGACGACTACATGCGACATAACAAAGATCAGAAAATACGCACTGATTATATGGAGTTTTTTGCGAAACATAGTTCTTATCTTGTCGCTGGCAAATTTCCACCATTTGAAAGCGAAAAAGTTCGCATAACGTTAAACGGCGAAACGGGAATCCGGTATCGTTTTGGTAAGTCACTTTACCAGTGGGTCCAGGTAAACGTTGATCCTAATAGAATGAATGATCTCGACCTTTGGGAAAAAATTGGATCCGCCTACGGGCTTGTGGATTTTGTTATGTACCGATTCTTAGCTGGCCGCCATTGTTGGCACTGGGATAGCGTCCGTGACGGTTTTTGTTTGGATGTCCCGTTCGAAGATCTCCTAAAGGAATGCAAGTTCCCCAAATCCCTGCGCAAGATTATTATGACGTACCTCCAGTGTAATTTGGGATCATCAAATGGTGACGAAAACGATCTTGTCGTGCGAGGTAACATGCCCATTTCCTGTGTTACGTTTCCCGCAATGATTGGCGCAAAGAATCTCGAAATTCATACTAGTGATATAGCGGGCGCGCTTGCTACGTTACTTAAGGCTAAGATCGAGTGGAATTTGCGGCCAAATAAGCTTGTGCCCGTTGATACCGGGAATCATGTGGCAAATTTAATTGTGCCGGAAATCAATTCCCTTGATGAATTTCAAGATGGCCAACACATTTCTTTCATGCTGACAAATTGGGACGGTTATCCTATCATCTATGTTCTTAAACAAGGGGACAGTTATTTCTACGCGGATCGTCAAATGCAACCTGGAGAAATTCCGAATCACAACGATGATCCGATGAAACGGTACGAATTTACAAAATTAATACTTTCGAATCCTATCCACATGAAACCCTGCTTCAAAGAATGTTTCCCGCCTGTTGGTTTGGCAAATAATGATATTACGTAAGCCACAAAGGTTACTGGGTAAGATGAATATTCTGATATAAGTGATAATCAAGCAAATTTGGGGTCCACCCGCTAACGCGGGAGGCAACAAGCCGACGGTAGGGCTCAAAATAGAGTGGCAAAATGGGCATATTTTTCAGCAAAATTTCTTCTGCTTCGTGTAGAATGGAGAGCCGTTCCCGCTGGTCCATGGGCACCGTCGCCTGGGCCAATAAACTGTCATAGGCAGCATTCTCCCATCGGGTAAAATTATTGGTGGCGCCGCTTTGAAAGAGTTCCAAGAAGGTCGCTGGGTCATTAAAATCCCCGACCCAACCGCCCCGGCCGATGTCATAGGATCCAGCACGGCGGGTGAGCAGAAAAGCCTTCCATTCCTCATTGCGTAACGCGATTTCAATGCCCAGCTCCCTGCGCCACATTTCCTGGGCCGCCTGAGCAATGAGCCGCCCGACGGGCGATGTGTTAAATGTGAGCGTCACCGGCGGAAAATTCTTACCGTTCTCGTACCCCGCTTCCGCTAACAACTCCCGCGCCTTTTCTGGGTCGTACGTGACGGAATCTCCCATAAATGAATACCCTCCTGTTCCTGGAGGGACGAGATTTCCCGCGGCGGAATGCGGGGCGCAGTGAATTAATTGGCACAAAATTCCACGATCGATAGCCAGAGCCAGCGCCCGGCGCACACGCACATCATCCAGCGGTTGGTGTTTGCAGTTAAGGATATAATAGAAGCTTCTCAGCCCGGTAATTTCCTGTAACCACTCCGGATGTTTGGCGCGGCAGGTTTCAATAAAATCCATGGGAACCGAAGAGCTAACATCAATCTGTCCCGATTGGAATGCGGTCAACTCCGTATCCTTTTCCAAGGGATAAAAAATAACCCGATCGACGGAGGCCGAATTTGCCCGGTAGTAGTATGGGTTTTTTTCGATGACGATGCAGTCACCCACGCGCCACTGCCTTAATACATAAGCACCATTTCCGCAAAGATTTCCCGGACGCGCCCAAGGCGTATCTCGGTGGTCCATGGCGTTAAATTTTTGCAAATTCTCTGGCAAAACGGGAGCCCAGGCCGGGTGTACGAGTAGGGAGAGAAAATAAGGTGTCGGCCGCTCGAGAACGATTTCTAAATGCTGATTGTCGATGGAGCGGATACCAACTTCCTCCCATGGGACTTTCCCCCGGTAAAAGGCGCGAGCGTTTTTGACGGGAAAGATGAGATCCGCACACGGAGAAGCCAGCGCTGGGTTGAGAATGCGCCGCACGCCGGCGACAAAATGTTCTGCGATTACAGGGGTCCCATCGCTCCAGCGGGCATCGGGCCGTAACTCAAAGCAGTAAATTGTCCCATCCGGTGAGGTATCCCAGGAAGTCGCCATGCCTCCACGAACCTCCAAGGTTTGATCGTCTAAAGTGACCAGTCCCTCAAATAGCCCGCGAAGGACGAAAATTCCAGCAAACTCACAGGTAAGGTGGGGGTCCAAGGTCGGTGGCTCGGCGCCGTTCCCGACGTGCAGGGTCGTCCCATGTTTGTCGTCAGGATTGCGCCCACATGCACTGAGGAGGAATAAAAATATCAAACACACCCGCCCACTCATGTCATGACGGAATGCGAAAAATATTTCCCTGTCAAGGGACGCCAAATGGTATGACCACGCGGCTAAATTTAACTTGCCAGCGGTTGAGAGGGCAACAGAGAAATGCGCCATGGCATCTCCAACGGATATCCGCAAGGGGCGGGTGATGGTCTATCAAGGCGTTCCACACCTGGTCACTGATGTGCAGCACCGCACCCAAGGCCGCCAGGCGGGTTTTGTCCAAGTCACCATGCGAAACTTAAACACGGGTGCATCGACGAACACCAAAATACGCACCACAGATTCGGTGGAATTTTGTTTCATGGAACGGAAAAAGTTGGAATATTCCTATCGGGACGGCGACGGATACCATTTTATTCATCCGGAGACCTTCGAGGACACGCTGTTATCCATGAATATATTGGAAGAAAAAGAAAAATTTCTTGTGGAAAATACAGCCTATGACATTATGTTCGTCGACGAGAAGCCAATTGACTTAGATCTTCCAGCGGCCATTGAGATGACGGTATCCGAATCCGCGGAGGGTATTCGGGGGGATACGGCGTCCAACGTGCAAAAACCGGCCAAGCTCGAAACGGGCCTGGTTGTGCAGGTTCCACTTTTCATAAAACCCGGCGATCGGATCCGCGTGAGCACAGAAAATGCGACCTATCTTGGCAAAGCATAAGTTTTTTCACGGATTAGCTTCGTTTGTTATACGGACGTTTTTATGCTTTTTTTGCCTAAAAAGATTTTTAGTTGCGAATTTTCGTACGCGGGTTTGACAAGAGAAAAATACGCATTAGTGTTGTAAAGTTGGTCATGGGCATGAGGGGGAAGATTTTACAGTCCGTGCGTGGGCGAGTGGGGCGCACGCTGGGGTTTCTTTCCCATGACATAGGCATCGACTTGGGCACGGCGAATACACTTGTTTACGCAAAAGACCGGGGTATTGTCCTCAATGAACCCAGTGTGGTGGCACTCTACAGCGAAAATCGGAAAGTGCGGGCGGTTGGCATAGAGGCCAAGCGCATGTTGGGCCGAACACCTGGAAATATCGTCGCCCTACGGCCCATGAAAGATGGAGTCATTGCCGATTTTGACGTTACTGAGGCCATGCTTCGATATTTTATTTCCAAGGCGTGCCGGCATACACGCTTTGTAGCGCCACGCGTGGTCGTTGCCGTGCCATCGGGAATCACCGAAGTGGAGCGGCGGGCGGTAAAGGAATCTGCCGTAAACGCTGGAGCCCGTGAGGTTTTGCTACTTCAGGAGCCCGTCGCCGCCGCAATCGGGGTTGGACTTCCCATCGAGGAACCGGCGGCTAATATGATCGTTGACATTGGCGGTGGGACCACGGAGGTAGCCATTATTTCTCTTAGTGGGGTCGTCTATGCGCGGAGCCTGCGAGTCGGTGGGGATGAAATGGATAATTCCATTGTCAACCATCTCAAACGCGTGCATAACCTCCTCATCGGCGAACGCACGGCGGAAGAAATTAAGATCCGGATCGGGTCCGCAACGCCTCTCAACACAGAGATGGCATTGGCAGTGAAAGGCCGAGATACTATCGCAGGGTTGCCGAGAACCATTGAGTTAACTTCGAATGAGGTACGGGACTCCTTGTCAGACGCCCTAACTTCCATTGCCGACACCATACGGAACACCCTTGAACGGTGCCCCCCAGAGTTATCCTCGGATCTAGTTGACCGGGGCATCGTTCTCGCCGGCGGGGGCTCGCTGGTACGAAATTTAGACAAGTTGTTACGCGAACGTACGGGGCTTCCCGTCTTTGTTGCCCCAGACCCGCTCATGGCCGTTGCCAACGGTACAGGTGCGGTCCTTCAGGACCTTTCTCTGTGGCTCGAAAGCGAAGTTCCGCGTTGATGGTCATTCGGGAACGTCGAGTACCTGGCCAATGGTGAGTTGAGACGGCGACGGCAAGGATTGGCGGTTGGCGGTGAAAATATCTTTCCAGCGCGTGGGGGTTCCGTAAACTTTCTGGCTAATAGACGACAGGGTATCACCTCGCACAACGGTGTAATGGCGCGTTTTAGGCGATTCCTTTCGGACCCCGCTCCCGCTGAGCGGATCCCCAGGAGGCAACTTCTCATCATGTGCCGCCCTATTTCCCCCAGTTTGAAGGGCAACTAATTGTCGGCGGAGACGTGAATTTTCATCTTGCAGAAGCTTAAGCGAATGCAGCAGGTCGCTGGGATCTCCACCTATCATGTGGCGCAGAGGAGGAATTTGTGAAAGATAAGCCTTTTCCGCGGTGTTGATCCGCTGGCGGACAAGCGGCGATTGCCGGCTATTAGGCATCTGTGCCAGATATTCTCGATAGTGATAAATGGCAGAAATGGGATCCTTACGATGGTTAAGAAAAATTTCGCCGCTTTCCAAGTGCGCCTCCGCACATTGCTTCGGGTTCAACTGGATAATTTTTTCAAAGCAACGCAATGCCGCTTCGTCATTGCCCCGTTGAAGCTGGATTCGCCCTTTTCTAAAAATTGGATCGCTGATTTGTGCCCGCTGCTGGGGCTCATCTCCGCTGGAACAGCCAACCAACGGCAAAATGAACAGGAAAAAAACATACATCATAAATTTACGCGAACCCATATATTGCCCACCATTCAACCGCCTCACGTAAACTTCTTACTCCTAACCGCGTCCAAATGTCAATGAGATTTCTCCATCGCACCCATAGGCATAGGATTTTGTGAATTAATGCGGAGGCTTGGCCCGTTGGCCGTTCTGTAAAATGAATCGCGGAAACAATCCAGGCCCAAGAAGGCATAATTCTATGCGGCCTACACAGCAGCGGCGCGGCAAACTCGTGAATTTAGACTTTTTCAATGGGCCGTGAGATTTTTTTGTAAAGCCGGCTTGACTTGTTTGGTAGAATTCTTAGGCATACCAGTGAGGTGTATCTTGCAAGTCTCGAATTCGGGAAGGTTTTTGCTGGAGCCCCCTTTGTGGGCCTTAGGCGACCTTAGATATATATTGCGAACACCTCGGGCGTAGCGGTGTTATTCCCGAGGAAG
>JAITCU010000032.1 GCA_031282835.1 Puniceicoccales bacterium | reverse complement strand
GCAAAATCCGCAAACACCTTTGAATATTTCCACCAGCGTTGGGCGAGCTTCCATAAGTGTCTTCCAACGCCAGACCTACCTCATAGTCAAGCCTATGAGGGACTTTTTCCATCGGGGTTATGTACAGAGATTTTATGGCTAGTTTGCTGAATACCATTCTGGACAACTAGCCACGGCCGTTGATTTTACAATTCAGAGTTTTGCAACTCGCATGTGGCCATAAATCTGGGTTTTTAGACTTTTTCCATCGGGGTAAAAGTCCCATTTCTGGGCGGCGCCGTGGGGCATTTCCCACGCCCGCGGAAGGGTTGACATCGCGAAAAATCGAGCGTTAGTGGCCCGATGAAATACATCTTTGTGACAGGGGGTGTTGTGTCCTCCCTAGGCAAAGGGCTGACGGCGGCAAGCATCGGCACACTCTTGGAGTGCAGCGGCTTGCGCGTAGCGTTCAAAAA
Source organism: Puniceicoccales bacterium (assembly GCA_031282835.1). Classification (GTDB taxonomy): domain Bacteria; phylum Verrucomicrobiota; class Verrucomicrobiia; order Opitutales; family JAIRLM01; genus JAIRLM01. The sequence goes on along the minus strand of JAITCU010000032.1, from coordinate 2,122 downwards.
ATTTGACCCTTACCTCAACGTGGACCCGGGTACCATGAGTCCATTTCAGCATGGGGAGGTCTATGTGCTGGACGATGGCGCAGAGACGGATCTGGATCTTGGTCACTATGAACGATTTACTCACGCGAAACTAACAAAATTGAGCAGCGGCTCATCTGGACAAATATACGAAACAATTTTGCGCCGGGAGCGGGCTGGGGACTATTTGGGGCAGACGGTCCAGGTCATTCCGCATGTGACCGACGAAATTAGATGCCGTTTTGCCACATCCGACACGGATGCCGACGTAACCATCATCGAACTCGGTGGGACCGTGGGCGATATGGAAGGCATGCCGTTCCTGGAGGCCATGCGCCAGTTTGCCTTAGAAATAGGGAAAAATAACACCCTCTTCGTCCACGTGGTGCTGCTTCCCTATGTCCGTACGGCGGATGAAATTAAGACGAAGCCAGCCCAGCAAAGTGTAGCGCTTCTCCTGGGCCTTGGCATATATCCGGATATCCTCATGTGCCGCACGGAGCGGAAAATGACCAATGAAATCCGGGCAAAATTAAGTTTGTTTTGCAACGTACCCATCCGCGGCGTCGTGGAAGAGTTGGATGTGGAATCTATCTACGAAGTTCCAACCATGCTTCACGATGAAGGGGTACACCATATTGTCCTGGAACATTTCGGAATGGCGTCGAAAAATTGTGATTTGAGTCCATGGACAAACGTACTGCAGAAAATTCGTGCCCCGAAAAAGTGCGTGCACATTGCCCTAGTAGGTAAATACGTGGAACACAAAGATGCCTATAAGTCGGTACACGAAGCACTTGCTCATGGAGCCATCGCCAACGGGTTCGCCCTCGAGGTAGTACGCATTGACGGAGAAATGGCGGAACAGGAGGACATCCGCGGCCTATTGCAGGAATGCTCGGGGGTTATCGTCCCCGGCGGCTTTGGAAATCGTGGCATCGAGGGAATGTTGCGTGCCATCCGCTATGTCAGGGAGCAAAGGTTGCCGTTTCTAGGCATTTGTCTCGGCATGCAGTTGGCTGTCATCGAATTTGCCCGCAATGTGGCGACCCTGAGGGCTGCGAATTCTACGGAATTCGACGAAACGACACCGCACCCGGTTATATCGCTTTTGGACGAGCAACGCCGGGTCGTGGATAAGGGCGGGACCATGCGCCTGGGAAGCTACGAATGTCGCGTGTTGCCCCATACACACCTCCATCAAGCTTATAGTCAGGAATTTATTCATGAGCGGCACCGGCATCGGTACGAATTTAACGGCGCATATCGGGATATTCTCATGGCCAATGGCCTGTGCATTTCCGGAACCCACGAAAGCGGGTTGGTGGAAGCCATTGAGCTGCTCCAGCACCCTTGGTTCGTCGGCATTCAAGCCCATCCGGAGTTTAAATCCAAACCCCACATGGCGCATCCCTTGTTCAGGGAATTTATACGCGCGGCTATTAGAATAAAACAAGTATAACCCCGATGGGAAAAGTCTAAAAACCCAGGTTTAGGGCCACCATAGCTACCCCGATTACCGCTTTGGCAGCAGCCCAGATTTCGCACCTTGGCTGCTGCCAAAGCGGTAATCGGGGTAGCTATGGTGGCCATAAACCTGGGTTTTTAGACTTTTCCCATCGGGAGAATGAATTTTTCTCGCAAAATCCGCAAACACCTTCAAGTATTTCCACCAGCGTTGGGCGAGCTTCCATAAGTGTCTTCCAACGCCAGACCTACCTCATAGTCAAGCCTGTGAGGGACTTTTTCCATCGGGGTAAGTTTTTATCAACGACCTTCCCCAACACGTGATAAAGCTTTAAAAACTGAGAGTAAGAGGGCATTTTTGGGAAATATGGCCGCAACCAAATTCCCATGGCGCCATTGTAAAAGCTTTTAAAGTGCTTAAACCCAGACAATTGAAAAAATGAATAGATTGTCCACACTTCAAATAAATGAAGTCCGCATGCAGGCCCTGAATCATGGAAAAAATCCCAGCCATTTTCCTTGCAGACATCATCCACCGCGATAAATAAACCAATCAATGCATCTTCTTGTAACATTGTAAAAAACACGAAGATGCAGCAAGATCTTCACGGCAAGCCAATTAAAAATTTGTTCATAC
>JAITCU010000031.1 GCA_031282835.1 Puniceicoccales bacterium | reverse complement strand
GCAAAATCCGCAAACACCTTTGAATATTTCCACCAGCGTTGGGCGAGCTTCCATAAGTGTCTTCCAACGCCAGACCTACCTCATAGTCAAGCCTATGAGGGACTTTTTCCATCGGGGTTCACAGCCCATTGAAAAGGTCTAAAAACCAAGATTTATGGCCACAATCATCGCCGTGGCAGCGGATCGGACGCGAAGTCTGAAAAAATCCCCGCCGGCCAAACTTTCCGAGCTGACCATCGCCAAGCAGTCGGCGACAAATAACTTTGCAACGTACATGCTCAAGCTGGCGTTTCGTGCGTTGTTTTCCGTCGCCCCCCAAGAAAACGACGCAGGTTTTAATGGCGCAATCTTCTGCCGGTGCGACCCTTGCGAAAGGCAAAGTTATGCAGGGGAAGATGCGTATGTCACGGACAAATCTCATGGTCCATATCTAAAACCAAACACATAAATGTCAACACAATTGCTGTCCTAAATCCCTGAGCCGAAACATTTACGGCGATTGTCAGTTCTTGGGGACACCGGAGGCACATCTGGAAATAGCCATCAGGAAAATCCAATATTTTCAAAGTGTACAATCCTATCGGCGCGATTGATATATTTGGGGGTTAAAACCTCGATGACATCCAGACGGTAGGTTTGGGCGTCCACCGCGTGCGTCTGCAAAAATGCATCGCGGGCACGGCAAAGTGCCTGCTTTTTGCGAGATGTCCGTGCGGCCCCGTAGCCACCGATCATGTCGGCGGAGGAACGGGTCTTAACTTCAACAAAGACCAACACACCAGCGTCATTGGCAATGATGTCGACTTCGTCGTGTCCGCATCGCCAGTTGCGCGCAAGCACATCATAGCACTTTTCTTGTAAAAAACGTGTCGCGACTCCCTCGCCCCATTGACCACGATCCTGATTGCGCATGTAAGAGACTGGAACACATGAGATGAGGATGTCAATGATAGCTGCGATAAATTTGCATATTCCCTGCAACAATGGGGAAAGTTCCAAGTACGCCCCAGGGGTCACCGCATGCGAGCCTTAATGACGTGTCATTGGAATCTTCACTTAATCGTGGACAAGCAACGATTTCGTTCCTAAAGTTGGCAACCATGGCACTCACGATGGAGCAGCGACTGAGCATCATGCGGGAGTTTTTAAAAATTCTTCAGAGCTCGGTGGTGAGTATTGCCCAGATTGAAGGGCTACTCAATCTCTTTGAGGTTCCGCAGGACGATTTGGAATTACGAATTTTTATCCTTTCCCGGCTGGCGGAATTGGCGCGGGAGGTTTCCCTCAAAACCTATCGCTCGGAGGAGGTGCGAGAGTACGTGATCAATTCCATCCAGGGATTACTAGACCGGTACATCGAGCAGGAGGATGCGATGGTCGAAGAGGTGCAAGAATAGGGGACATTTGCCGTGATTGTCTGGGAAGAAATTCAAAAATTTTGCGCGAGCGTGGGCGTCCCCGAGCCCGTTTTGGGCGAAAACAGCGTGGCTGTCGTGGAATTTGAGAGTGTCGGCGAGCTCTTCATCGACGTTTCCGAGAAGGATAGCGTTTACATGTACCTGTTTTCCGACCGGCCACGGTTGACCCCTAAAGAAGTGCTACGCACATTGCAATCTTGCGATCCGTCCCGGCAGATAGGGCGCACGCCCGTGCATTTCGTCGCCGATGAAAAGGGGCGCGTTGGTTTTTTAGTCATTTTACCAGCCAGTGATTGCTATGCGGCGGCCGTTACTAACGCATTCAATCAAGTCTTGCAGCTGCTACTTCGGCTGATACAGTTGTAAGGAAATCGTGGACGTATCCTCACAGCAATCCGGCGCGAAGTCGCAGCAGGCCAAGCGGACGCCTCCGCTAAAGCCCGTTGATCCAAAGACTTATGCCTTTGACGTGGGCCTGACGCGGATTACCACGAATAAAAACCAGAAAAAAATTCCCCGGTTGCCAGCATCCGTCGAAATCGGCCCCAGCGAAGGACGCATTGAGGAGCGACTGCAAGACATCATCAATTTGAACACATTCGAATCCATCCTCCTGGACGCCCTGCGCCCCAGGGTTAAAAATCGGCAGTTGCTGATTCCCATGCACTTCCGCCGGCGTCTACGGGAACTGCGGGACTACTTTAGCCGGGCCCGGGACGCGAAAGGACGGCTGCTGTCCGGTGAAATGGAGCCCATTTTTGAGCTCCTGGAGGCCCACCTGGCGGAGGAAACTGGACGGAATGAATTACTTGAACAATACCGGCTGATGATTTTAATGGGGTAGGGGAAGCGTGAAAGACGAGGATAAAGACTTTTTGGAGCTGCTTGGCTACCTTTACTTGCAATATGGCAAGCACGACCCGGCGCGCGTGATCTATCATACGCTCTGTGAGCTGTCGAATCCTACGGCCATCATGCTGCTCACCTATGCCTATTGCTTGGCCGCGGATGGCAGTTATGCCATGGCGCTCCACGAGATGGATAAAATTTCCATGGAAGAACTCAGCCTCCAAGAACGCAGTGGATTCCATTTATTGCGGGGGAATATTTTTTGGCACATGCATCGGGATCGGGAGGCACGAGCGGAGTTGCAGCACTTTTTGAAGTTGGAGCAGCTAAGGACCCACGGCCAACCACGGCCGGCGGTCATCGGCCAGAACATCAAACCTCTGGTGGTGGATGGCGTGGAGCGGGTTGTCAGCCTTCGGGTACGCCCGCCGGATGAAGGACTTTGGAAAAAATTTTTGAGATTTATAGCGAGAAAGGAATTAAACCGTGAGCTTAGCCGATAGAATTGAGGGCGGCGTTTTGCGCATTAGCCGCTTTAGTGACATTTTTCTGGCGGGATTCGTGATCCTGATCATCTCGCTGATGATCATGCCCATCACGGAGGGGGTGGTGGATGTGCTCATCGCCATCAATCTAACCATTTCCGTGGTTATGATGATGATGGCCCTTTACATCCCGGGCATCCTGGCCTTTTCCACCTTCCCCAGTCTATTGCTGTTTACCACGCTGTTTCGATTGGCGTTGAGTATTAGTACCACGCGGATGATTCTCATCCATGCTAACGCGGGGAAAATCATCGACACCTTCGGCAACTTCGTCGTTGCGGGTAACTTCGTCGTGGGCGCGGTGATCTTCCTTATCATTCTTATCGTGCAATTCATCGTGATTACCAAGGGTTCCGAGCGTGTGGCCGAGGTCGCCGCCCGGTTCACTCTGGATGCCATGCCCGGTAAGCAGATGAGCATCGACGCGGACATGCGCGCGGGGACCATCGACGCCGATGAGGGCAAAAAGCGGCGGAGTAATCTGGAAAAGGAAAACCAGCTCTACGGCGCCATGGACGGCGCCATGAAGTTTGTCAAAGGTGACGCCATCGCCAGCTTGATCATTACGGCCATCAACATCATCGCCGGGCTCATCATCGGTGTAAGCCAAAAGGGCATGACCATGGATAAGGCGGTCAAGGTCTATTCCATTCTGACCATTGGGGATGGATTGGTTTCCCAGATCCCGGCGCTAATCATTTCCATTACCTCCGGAATCATCGTCACCCGTGTAGCCTCCGAGGATAAAACGCCCCTCGGATCTGAAATCTTCAAACAGGTTATCGGCCAGCCCAAAGCCATGATGATTGCCGGTGGCATGGCCGCGTTGTTCATGGCCATTCCTGGATTTCCCAAGGTCCCCTTCCTCCTTCTCGGTGGGTGCATCCTCGTGGCTGGACGCACGTTCTTCCGCGTGAGCCAGGGAAAGACAACCAAGGGCAAGAAGAAGGGCCAGGCAAAGCCGGGCGTGAAGGGCGACGCGGAGCCAGCGGGGCTAGAGATCACCGAAGAAAAGGAGGAACCATTCTCCGTTACCGTCCCGCTCATGTTGGACGTGGCCACTTCCATCGAGTCCTCCATCGAGGCGGAAACGTTGAACGAGCAACTGATGCAGGTGCGCCGGGCGCTCTACCACGATCTGGGCGTACCTTTTCCGGGAATCCACCTGCGCTTCAACGATCACCTGGCACAAGGGAGCTATCAAATTCTACTCCAAGAGGTACCCATTTCTCAGGGCAAGATCGTACCCCACTCGGTTATCGTACGCGAAACCAAGGAAAACCTGGACATCCTCAATGTTCCCTACCAGGAGGAAAAACCCTTCTTACCCAATCTATTGGCCCTGTGGGTGGACGAAAAACACATCCCGCGCCTGGAGAAGGCGGGAATCAAATTCCTCCGCACGCCGGAAATTTTTACCTATCATCTGTCCTTCGTTTTGAAGCGTTACGCGGGGGACTTCCTCGGCCTGCAGGAAACCCGCTTCCTCACCGAGCAATTCGAAAAGAACTCTCCGGAAATCGTCCGCGAGGTCATGCGCATTCTCCCGGCACAGAAAATTACGGAAGTCTTGCAGCGCCTGGTGCAGGAAGAAATTTCCATCCGCAACCTCAAGGCCATCCTCCAATCCCTCATCGATTGGGGCCAGAAGGAAAAGGAACCGGTGCTCCTGGCGGACTACGTGCGCACCAACCTCAAGCGCTACATCAGCTACAAGTTCAGCGGTGGACAAAATATTCTTGCCGCCTATCTGCTTGACCCAACCATTGAAGACGTGGTTCGTAAGGCCATTCGGCAAACTTCCGCGGGTAGCTACCTGGCGCTGGAACCGGATATGGCCAAGCGCATCCTGCGGGGTATCAAGCGAGAGGTGGGCGATCTGTCCAAATTGGAACGCAAGCCGGTGTTGCTCACCTCCATGGATATCCGCCGCTACGTGCGCAAGCTCATCGAGTTGGACCTCTACGACCTCCCCGTGCTTTCCCACCAGGAACTTACAGAGGAAATCACCATTCAGCCGCTTGGGCGCATCGTTCTACCGCGCAATTAGTGCAGCCGCTCACGGGAGGCCATCCCCGCATCTTGGCATGGCAGCCGCTATATTATGGACGCGGTCTGCTTTGAGCACGCTTTACCGCAAATATATGGTCAAGTGTGCGACCGACACGCCGCGGCCTTTTGGCGATTTTTCGCCGTGGGCACCGCGAATTTGCTAAAATCCTGCCCGAACGGGAAAAAGGTTGACAGATGACCCTTAATCCTCACTATAACTCCCGGAACTTGAGTTTTAAAGAAAAAAGGATTAATATGAAAAATGTTACTATTATCGCCAATCGAGCGATAGATATTTTTGAGAGCGGTTTGACAATGTTCGCGCGCCAGACTGATGCCAAGCTTCGGGCTGGGACTTTTTCGTTTTTACATTTGTGGAACGGACCAGTCCGCGGCCAGCTGCACAAGCCAGTTAACAAATATTCGCAAAATTGCGATCATTCACGTGATAGGGAAATCCATGAAAACGAATCGACCTCAAAAAGCTGACCGTTACCTCCGCGAACAAACCATTGGCAATAGTAGTGCCGATCTACCCAGTAATAGTGCTGCGGCGATGAAATTTCCCCATGGATATATTGAGGGTGTTTTTTCGGCGCCAATGTTTGCCGGGTTAATTGTAGATAAATATGGATTGCCATAGATGGCTTGTGGCCTGAATGCAATTAATGATTAAAAAGTTCCCATTTTTATGAAAAATGTTTTCTTTTCCTTTTTTCTATGGCAAACTTTCCATGCTATGATGATAGGTGTTGGAAAGAGCCACGTTTCTTTAATGCCGGGTTCGGGCGGTCAGGTAGATGTTACGCTAAGGAGTCTAGGTGATGCCTGGCGTTTACGCGGGTTTCGCGGAGCATTTAGCTATGCAGTTGATTGTCTCACGGAGTGGAATCCGGAGCAGCGGATTAGTGTACCGGTAGCTCAAGCGGCCAATTTTCTTGCAGCAAATCTCCAAATGATGGATAGCCAGCAATTAAACCAGCTCATTGACACGCCTCTAGCGGGTATGCCTGCCATTGCACGTGTGATCCGCGCGGGAAACCCCGATGCCCGGGCCAACGTTTTGCAATTTTTCCAAGATGGGGCGCGCGGCGATCTCTTAAAGCAGGCATTGTTTGTCCCGTGCGATGGCGGGCAGCAGGAGATGACGCTTGCCCAATTGATATACAATGAAACGCGCGGTGCCACGTCTAATAGGGAAGCAGTGGCTGATCCCCAGCTAGAGCAGTTTAATAGGTATTGTTCTGCGAATAATATTCAACTTACCGTGGAACAAACGGACGCGGGCGCACGGGCGGTTGCCGATGGTGGGACCCTCGATCCAGTAATTCCCGCGGGAGATTATACACACTTGGAGCAAACATACGACGGCCGAAAGGCTCAACCACTCAGACCCAATCCAACCCGTCCGGGCGTGAAATTAACTTTTTCGCAAATGGCAGAGAAATTTTTGACGGAAAACGACCTCACTTCCAATCCGGTAATGTGTGCCCGTATTCGGAACTTTTCTCAAGATTTGGCTCAATTAGCGGACTTTCTAAAGACTGAGCATCCATGCCATGAAATAGAAGCGAAAATCAGGGAATCTCTCGGCGATATTCCTGAATTGAGGCTTCTTCTCGATTTTGCGCGCGAAGTTTCGTCGACGGATGTCGCAGTACGCGCCTCATTGCCCAATATATTAAGAGGGGTGAATGGTAGATCACTACCGGATCTATTACCACTTGGTTCTCCGATAAGAAATCAATTTGCCGAACCGCTTTGCAGAGAATTTGGCATTCCTTGTAATGAGCCGTATACTTTTACTCGTTACCCGGGAGAGTCGGATGCCGCTGCAAGCAAGCGTCTCTGTGAAGAGATCGATAAACTGCTAAATCTTAATACTCCGGAAAGTATTTACAAGGCAATAAGTCTCTTGGGCGACTATCGCGAATTGGTGCTAGATTACGCCCGTAAATCCTATGATGGCAATAAAATGCTTGAAAAAATTTTCGACGAAATTCCATCAGCATTCGAAAAGATCAAGCCATTTACGCACCATCCTGCCTGGGAGAAATATAATAATTCACTAAATGAAATGGGGACGAAAATCAGAGAGCTTTCCCGGCGGGTCCCAATTCCACTGGCCCCCATTCCCCCGACAATATTATCGCGCATGGGATCTGCGCAATTCGTCACATACATGCGCCAATTGGGGGACTATGTGGAGGGGTTATTGCGCTGGTATGACCCGGAGAAGGCCTACAAAGCATTTTTGGAGTTACGGTTGAATGGCGACGATCTACAGCACCTTCCCGACGCGGAAGTGGAACGCCTGAATGATCTTTTAACCTGGAAACCCGACCAGGGGCAGTCGCTGATGGAGGTGTCGTCCCGCATGCCGAAACCAGCTTCCCGGGATACAGACATATTCAGCAAGAACCGGGAATGTATCGCCAAACGCCTTGCGTGGACTGAAACAAAAATCAACGCGGCATTAGACGCAACGACTTCTTCAAACATCGACACAAACCTCCTTCAAGGCAATGGCAGCGGCGTGACGCTCTTGGACGCTGTATCGAAATTTGGCACGGCAGAACACAAGGCCAAACTTACGGAAATATTGCTGGCTGCTGAGAATGACAAATTTGCTACCCTTCTTAGTCACCGCAAGCTTGGCCGGCCTTTGTCTGACCTTCTGGCGACCAACGATGCCATGGCCGCTGCGTTGCGGGGCAAGCTCGAAGCATTGGACAGTGAACAGTTCCTAAAAGCTCTCGATGGATCCCCGAAAATCTTTGAATTTCTTCGCCGTGATGAAGCGGGCTGCGCGCTCCTCGAGCGCCGATTTGAAGACCACAATGCATTTATCAAATTAATAGAGAAACCATGGTTCGGGCAAAATGAACTTTCTTTCTTCACATCATTTCGTGGAACATATGAAGTTGGAGATGTAGATAGGGACGGCAATCCAATCACGAGAACCGAATGGGTAAGCGGTGTAGCTGATCCGCAGTTCTTCAGCAAAGTGGCCCAAGAACCAGGAGTACTCCACGCGGCAATGCAACGTCAAAATTTATGGTTCCCATTTGTGCAGTCATTGGCAAGACGTACTGGAACAAAGATAGAAAATATCCTTAATGCAGAAACATTCATTGCGTTGATACAAACGCCACAGGGCGCACAAATTTTCGAAAACATACACACGCCAACAGGCAACAACAAGACATCCAAAGTAATAGCGCGCAATCTATTCACGAGTCTTCTCCAAAACAAAGAAGTTGTTCGGGAACTTTCAAAGATTTCATGGATTGGGGGCAAACTCATTGCGGCCTTGAATGAGTTCAAGCTCCTACCCGTCGATGAGCGCCTGCTCCGGCCAATGTGTTTTGATGCGCTGTCCAGCCCGGGCCCAATAGATGAGGCCGTTTGGGGAAAAATTTTAGAAACTCCAAAAACACGGACCATCCTGTGGGGCGTTTGCAACGAATTGGCCCAACAATATGGCCCGCAGGCGCAGGTATTCTTTTCCAGGCTAACACAAAGCGAAACATTTAGGCGTTTAGCCATTGGACACGAGCCCGGGCATTGCTATCCGGAATCAAGTGGTCTTCCAGAAATATTTGCCGAAATGGGGACGGCCCTAAGTTCCCCTGCGAAACGCATGCTTTTACTCGGAAGAATGTCATCTGAAACCACCTATGGGGGATCATACACGCAGTACGGCGGGGCAACTCAAATACCAGAGCTATTGCGGTCATACGAAAATTCATATCATGCAAATTTTGCCCAAGAAGCGCTGCGCAGACATTCGGAAGAACTTTTCGCTTTCTTAGATGGAATGGACGCAAAAGACGTGAACACTGTCCTGTCAACACAGGCAACCAATGGTTGCACGCCATTGCAGTTTGCGGTGCTAAACCGCAGGGATTCCACGGTCATGAAGCTGGCCGATTATCACAGACAACGAAGAGTCCCGTTTTCACGGGTTGGGCTCCGGGAGATGTTGGTCTTCAAGAAAGCAGCTTTTAGGGCAACCGTAGGAGCATTAATCGATGCCAACCGTCTCCCAGCTAGTGTACTAGCGTCCATCGGTAGTGCCGCCACCGCAAATCCAACCCGAGCCGAATGGAGCCAAATAGCACGGCAATTCACGCCCCAAACCAATCCTGGGGATTGGTTTGAACGGCGCGCCGCTGCCTTTGAAGAGGTTATGCGGCAAAAACGAGAAAAAGCCGAAGTTGATCAAGGACAAATATTGGAATTAATTTCCATCTATAAGGAAGTGATTGCCGACGGGAAAGACCGGGGAAAAGATGTCACCGCTTGTCAAGAAATATTAGATGGCCTCTTGGCCAAATCCAGCGTTGGTGTCAGCGGACGCATAGAGTTGGCAGAGGCTGACGCAAAAGAAGCGTTTGAACAGTACATGGATAGACTAATTGGCGTATCGCCGAATGTCGTACAGTCGGCTAGCACTACCTTGGATGCCAAAATATTAAATGCCACGAAGATTGAGCTTACCGGGCGAGGTGATACCGGCTGGATTGCAAGGATTGATGGAGCCGAAGTCCGCGTGGAAAACATTGCCGATTTGGCGCAATGCCAGCAGCTGGAGACCATCACATTTAGTTCGTTTGCCAACCAACTTACAGCCGACGAACTATTCTCCCTGCGGCATGTTCCATCCTTAAAACGCCTTGATTTGGGTCGATTTTCGACGAATTTGACGCCAAATCTGGTAGAAATCCTATTCCGTGCGCGTCTGGATTTAACCATCACCGCCATTCTCGCCGATGAACGAACGCTGGTCTGGGCGCCCCGACCAAAGCCAAATCTGGAAGGGTCATATTCATATTCCCATGTTTTGCGGCCCGGGGTACGGCTATAGTCTATGAAAAAGGCGTGCTCCGGATTCTGCACTATAAGCCCCAACACAAATGGCGTTGACTATTCGGTGAAATCGCCCATTTCCGTGGCATGTTGCGGCGCGCTAGTCTTTGGGGAATTTTTTGGTTTTTTTTGCATCTCATTTTCTGCCAATTTGGTGATTGCGGGATGAAATACTTGGGAAATCAACTAAATCCCGTCCAAATCATTTTTCTACGATTTTTCTTTGCAACGGTTTGGCTGTTACCCGTTGTCCGTAGAAAGAAACGAGAGTTGCGCACGTCACGCCCAGGAGTACACTTTTCTCGCAGCTGTATCCTGTGCATGGCAATGTTGTTATGGTGCCTAGGCCTTCAACGGGCCGCACTGCCAATGGCTTCCATCATCGAGTTTTCTAATCCACTCATTTTATTATTTTTAGCGAGTTTCTTCCTGGGAGAGCGCATCACGAAGAGCAAACTGATAGTCACGCTGGTAGGATTTTTGGGGATCGTAATTGTCGCCGAACCAACCATGGGCAGTTTCAATACCGCCATTATTCCACTATTTTTTTCCGTCGTACTATTCGTGGGAGCGGATATTATTAATAAAAAATTTGCCACCGAAGAACCCATGCTTGCCACGCTTTTTTACACCGCACTTGGAATTACCCTAGTTACATGCATTCCCGCAGCCCTCTTGTGGCGGCCCATGACTTTTAAGCTTTGGATTGCCGTTGCAGCCATTGGCGCCAGCGCGGATCTATTATTTTTTTGCATCATCTGTTCTTTTCGGCTTATCGAGGCCTCCACAACCGCGCCTTGGAGATATCTGGAATTTGGGCTAAGCGTGGCCAGCGGATATTTCCTTTTCGGCGAAACGCCGAGCGTATCGACGCTTCTTGGAGCGGCAGTTATAATCCCAACAACGCTCTTATTGGCCTGTGATGAGCTCCGCATCGGCCAAAAGTGTTGCCGTGGATAACAACATGAAGATACACGCCATTATTGCGGGGTGCATTTTGCGAGGAAATGCGCATCTGGAACAGGCGTAAAATATACGTAAAAACACCTTGCCTCTCCTGGCAGATTCGTTAAACTCTGTTTACGATGAATGGCGTTGGGGTTGGCGATTTCACGTCGGTAAAATTTGACACGCTTGCAGCCGTCGAAGCCGGCGGGGGGAAGGGGACCGTTGAAAAATCTCCCATGCCGACCGTCCAGGACGCAATGCGGGAGGCCGCCACATGCAATCCCTACGAGCCGAATGAGGATGCGACCGGAATTGCAAATTCTCTGATCCTGAATTCGGCCTATGTCCCTATTTTTCCACCGATTGATCTGGTCTCCTTCGACGACGAAGATGACAAAACGGTGGAAGCGCCCAAAGAGCATACTCCGGCAGCTCCCGTGGAGGGCAATTTTGGCGAAAGTGCCGCCGTTGCCCCCCAAGGTGCGTCCGCTGGTGCAGAAATCCGACCTAGTTCTGGCGGAACAGACGGTGGACTTGTAATCGATGCCGAAAGCTTTTTTGACGAGCCGCCCGAAGGCTTGGCGCTTACGTCCCGGGAAGTGATCGATACAATCGATCGGCACTTGGCCCGAGAGGATATTACAGAGGATATGCGTTCGGCGCTCGAGCTCATGCGCGACGGATTCGAGCGGGCCATGGAGGCCCTACAGGGAGAAGCTGGCCAGGATTTTGGCGCCAATGAGCGAGCCATTGACGCCATGGAAAAAGCCCGTGATGCGGCAATGGCGGCCGGAGAAACTGCCATCGACGCCCGTGAGCTGGATATTGACGGCGAAATACGAGAATTTGCCGAAGCCCTGAAAAATTTCACCCCGGATGGGGCTTCCAAGGCCATTCTCGGAGTGATGATGAGTATTTTTGCGCTATTGGATTTGCGCGATACCCCCGAATTACGTGGTCCCACATGGCAGGGGGGATTGGCCCACGCGGTCCTTGATCCAGCCACACCTGCATATGCGAAAAAAAAGGCGACGCGCATCCTTAACATGGCCCAGCGCTACAAAGAGATCATGAAACAGCGGGAGGCGCGCATGGAAGACCAAGAAAAACAAACGGACCAGCCAAAGGACGGCCAATCCACGTGGACGTCGAAACAAAAAGTGCCCGGAGAAATCAGGACCTCATCATCCGAAAAAAAAGACGAGAAGGCCTCAGTAAATGAACGTGGGGAAGTCCGCGGATCCACGGATTCCTCCGATTCCGAAGAAAATTCCGACAGCACCTAATTGCGACGCGGTTCGCGGAATTTATTCACAAATGGGCGCCCTGGCCCGTATGCGCATCATAGTTGGTCCCACGAAAAATCTATCGCGGCGACCCCGCAATTCTTTACCGGAACCAGAGCCGCCGGGAAAGAGAACCGATTTTCATTAAAATGCACTATGGGTTAACCTCCTTGGGCGCTGGACCGTCGATGAGCTTTCTGGGCTTTTGGTACCCGCGGCCCTTTCTCAAGTGAAACTACTTTTTGCGCAGAGAGTCATAGATTTCCGCTTTTACATCGCTAAAAGAGCCATCAGCTTGGATGTGATAGCACGGGAAGGCATTCTTTAGAACCTTGAGCGCATCCTTTGTCTGCCTCGTGAACACCTGGTAACGCTCTTTGGCGGCGGCGGGATCGATGTCCGTTTGCCGAATGGCGATGATTTCCCCGCGCCCAGTTGCCTTAACTTTTTCGTTGTTTATGGTTGCCTGTTGACCACGCCATAATTGCCGCTCGATGCTAACTTTTTCCGGCACATCCAAAATGACGACTTGGAAATCGCTTTTTTGTTGCGCCCGCACAATTGCGTTGTGCAGCAGTTTGATCCACTCCGCCTGCGTGGTTGTACGCGGGTACCCGTCCACGAGCACACCGTCCGCATACTTCTTATCCAGAATATGTTTGAAAACAAGCATGGTTACCTCGTTATCGTCAACGAGCTTTCCCGCGTCCTTTACTTTTTTAAAAGCCGGCGAATTTAATAGCGAACTCGTCACAACTGGCGGTTGGGTGATTTTAAAAGCATCGCAAACGTAGGTGGAATTCGTTCCCTTCCCAGCACCAGGCGCGCCGTTCAGCCAGACAATCACACGGGGAATGGCAAAACTACCAGGCTTGGTGGTACTTTTATTTAGACCTTCCCAGAAGATTGCAAATTCATCGTATGACTTTTGGGAAACCCCAAGGGCTCCCCACGCGGTCTGTTTTTCCGCCGTCCCTTTTTGCTCGTCCATCACAGCCCCCTCTAAGATTCCCAGCAAGGAAACCATCAATGCCGCCAAAAAAACCTTCGCTTTCATCGCCATAAACTCCGCTCGGACAAACCGCGACATTGTTAATGTTAATTGTATTCAATTCCAGCAGAAAAAAAATATTTTTTTCAAGACTCCGCAATTTCTCGCGCTTTTCCGCAAAAAACGATTACAAGTCCGCTCGGCGCACAAAGCCAATACGTCCGTAAACCTTTGCCATGAGGGCGTTGGCCCGGGCCTGCGCTTCCATGCGACCATTCTCCAACACATCCCACAGGTACTGGGAATCTTTTTTCAACGTTTCCATGCGTTCCCGAATAGGTCGCACGCATCCAATAACTGCTTCGGCCACGGTGGTTTTGAACTTACCATAGCCCACGCCCGCGTAATTCGCCTCTAATTCCGGGATGGATTTGCCGCAGACGCCGCTGAGGATATTAAGTAAGTTTTGAATGCCCGGTTTTTCGTCGCTCGCACGGATTTCCGCTCCGGAATCAGTTACCGCGGAGCGAAATTTTTTCATTATCTGGTCGTCGGTATCCGAAAGAAACACCGTGGCCAACGAATTTGGGTCTGACTTAGACATTTTGGCCGTTGGATTTTGCAGGGACATAACCCGCGCGCAGCCGCCTCGAATAAGCGGCTCCGGGACGTTGAACAATGGGCCATAAATTCCATTGAATTTTTCCGCCAGGTCGCGGGTTAATTCCAGATGCTGCCGCTGGTCCTCGCCGACCGGGACCAAATGGGCGTTATACAGCAGAATGTCCGCCGCCATCAGCGCGGGGTAGTAAAGAAGTCCAGCGCCCACGAATTCACCCGTTTGCCTGCTTGCCTTGTCTTTAAACTGCGTCATGCGCTCCAGCTGACCGAGGGGCGCGAGACAGCCTAAAATCCAGGCCAGTTCCGCATGGCCAATTATCTGTGACTGGATGAAGATGTGCGAGTTGCCCGGATCTAGTCCACAGGCCAAATAGGCGGCAGTGCAATCGATGCTGTTTTTGCGCAATTGGTTGGGGTCCTGCGGAACGGTAATTGCGTGCATGTCGCTGACGAAGAACAAGCAATCTGCCTCACCCTGGATCGCCACCCAATTCTTCAAGGCTCCCAGGTAATTGCCCAGATGGATAGCCGATGTTGGTTGCATCCCGGTTAGAACGATTGGCTTTTGCTTTTTTTCTCCCATAACCACGGCATGGGGGACGGTGGGCCGTCGATTGTCAATGCCAGCTGGTATGCACGTCCATTTGAGGGCTCATTTGCACGCGGGGTGGCACATTGAGGGCAAGTGTATAAATGCGCTCCAACGGCGCTATTTTATTGGCGCAAATTTATGAAATTTTTACCTTGACAAAGTCGTTCATATTTGCAAGTTCGCCCCGTGAATGTAAGAGTTTTGCC
>JAITCU010000029.1 GCA_031282835.1 Puniceicoccales bacterium | reverse complement strand
GCAAAATCCGCAAACACCTTTGAATATTTCCACCAGCGTTGGGCGAGCTTCCATAAGTGTCTTCCAACGCCAGACCTACCTCATAGTCAAGCCTATGAGGGACTTTTTCCATCGGGGTTTTTTCCATCGGGATTTTATACTGAATTTTCAGCGGGCGGGCTTATGCAAGACCTCTATTGACTCGATCGGCGCGCGATTCAGGGTGGGGCCGTGGAACTAGTAAATTCGCGAGATTTGAAGGGCATTGAGGAAAGCGGATGTCCCTTTGTGGGCGTCTTCTTGTTACGTAATGTTTCTCGACGCACAGCCAAAACGGGCAAATCCTTTCTTGTTGTTGAGGTTGGTGATCGCTTCGGAAGTTTTACGTTTAACGTTTTTGAAGAAAATGCATCCTTCAATATGCTACAAAATTCGGGACTTGGAGCGTTCCTAGAAATTAGCGGGACCACGGAAAGCTTTAACGACCGCTTCTCCCCGCGTATCACAGGCATCCGGCGCATGACCCCAATGGAAATCAAAGGGCAACAGCTGGAAAAGCAGCTTTATGACGGCCCGAAGGAACCACTGGAGGCGCTAGGGAAGGAATTGGAATCTCAGATTGTGCGCATAAAGCATGATAAACTTCGGCAGACGGTCCAACGGGCCCTAGCGGATGTAGGGGAGATTTTTTGGAAAAATACCGCCGCCGTTTCCATGCACCACGCCTATCAATGTGGGCTTTTGGAGCACACGGTCCATGTAACCCGCGCTGGGATCGCCCTTTTGCCCCACTATCCCCAAATCAATCCCGATTTGGCCATCGCTGGCATGATCCTCCATGATATTGGGAAGTCCTTTGAGTACGAAGGCGATGGCGTATACAAACGCACGTGTGCCGGCAATTTGCAGGGACACGTTGTCCTGGGGTATCGCATCGTCCGCAAAGCCGCACTTTCCGTCGATTTGGGCGACGAATTGACGCTCCAATTGGAGCACATTATCCTGTGCCACCAGGGCATGCTCGAATACGGGGCTGCCGTGTTGCCTTCGTCCCCGGAGGGAATCTTCGTCGCCCTCATCGACAACCTGGATGCACGTATGGGAATGGTGGAAAGAGCCATCGACAACACCTCACCGAAGCAGGAATTTAGCGAAAAGATCCTCGGACTTGAAAATGTTCGGGTGTTTACCAAAGGGCATTCCTCTGGGGCGATTTAAAAATCTGTTGCAGCGTTTTTTTTTTCGAATTCAATGTCGCTGTGGGTTCGAATTTGCACCGGCCGTTTATCGCTGGCAATTGGAAGATGAACAAAACTCCTGGAGAAGCGGTCGAATTTGTGAGGCAATTACTGATTGAAATCCAGCCCATTGAGACCGCGACGGTACTTGTGTGCCCGCCCTTCACCGCCCTTGCTGCCGTGTCCGATCGTCTGGAAAATACACGCCTGCTCTTGGGTGCCCAGAATGTGCATTGGGAGAAGGATGGGGCGTTTACTGGAGAAATCTCATCGCCAATGCTGCGGGATCTTTTCGTGACCCATGTGATAATTGGGCACAGCGAGCGACGAACAATCTTCCACGAATCGGATGGAGAAATTCATAAAAAAGTTTCAGCCGCGACAGGTGGAGGGTTGACGCCCATCCTTTGCGTTGGAGAGAATCTAAACGAACGGGAAAATGGAAGGCACTTCGCGGTCGTTCAAACTCAGCTGGAAGCAGCCCTGAAGGATGTTGAAAGTTCTGTCATCATTGCCTACGAACCCGTTTGGGCCATTGGCACGGGCCAAACGGCCACTCCGGAAATGGCCCAAGAGATGCACGGGCACATTCGCCGAGTTGTCTCCCAAATCCTTGGAGCATCAACGGCCAAGGAAATCCGCATCCTCTACGGCGGCTCTATGAAGGCGGCCAACGCCGATGCGCTGCTGCGGCAGCCGGACATCGACGGGGGTCTCATCGGCGGCGCCTCGCTTAATGTGCAAGAGTTTGCTTCGATCGTCAAAATCGCTGGATCAATTGGGGGGTAAGGTCAAGCCTAACCTTCCCCTGCAATGAACGGACCCCATCGGAAATACGCTGAATTGGTTAAATGTCTTTGCATTGGCTAGTTACTAGCATCTTGTAATAAAAAAAGGTCAATCAGAGCCCGAAAATGATTTCGGTACCGAATATCCTTGCAAACGCTGCATATAAAATTTCCATCGCTTGGGGTTTGGCTCTGGCAAGGGGTGAAATGAGTGCTTTGTGGATAGAAAGTTGCTGGTTTGAGTCTGGTTGTCCCAGTAAGGAATTAGATCAGTGGTTTGGTTTTGGGCATTGGCGGCAGTTGTTTTAGGGTTCGACCAATGGACGAAGTTCGTGGTTTGTGCGCATTTGCGGGAACCGCTGGCACTTGTGGCGCCATTTCTTTACCTAAATCGGACGGTGAACAACGGGGCCGCTTGGGGGATTTTCCCAGGTCAACGATTGCTTTTGGTAGCAGTTAGTTCGTGCACTGCCGCCAGTGTCATTTTTTTTCGTAAAAAATTACGACTTAACCTCCAATGCCGCGGAATAGCGTTTGGGATCTTACTGGGAGGAGTTTGCGGAAATCTTTTGGATCGATTGCGTTTTGGGGCCGTCATTGATTTCATCGACGTCCGCCTGCCGTTCTATCGCTGGCCCACGTTCAATTTTTCCGATGCAGCCATTTGCATTGGCATTCTTATTTTACTTTTCACCCTGGAATGATGTTCTTTGTTATTGCCTTGACGGCCAGATTCCGCTGCCATTGGCGACGATGGTTTCGTTTTTTGTTGTATTGCTTTCCGTCCTTTTGGTGTCCGTTTGCCTTTTCATTATTGTGCTCGTACTCATGCAGCGACCCGGGGAAAACGGCGGCTTTGGTACCTCGTTCGATGGTAGTGCTTTAGAATCCGCATTTGGCGGCGATGCTGGAAGTATTTTGGCCAAAATAACGATTGGTTGCGTGATTTCCTTCTTCGCCATCGCTACCTTGTTGTCGTTGGCGTATGTCTGTTGCACGCAAAAATCCACGCATGCGGATAACCTGTCCGCCATAGCTAAGGCCTGTCGGCAAATAAGTCCTTGACGCCCCAACCTGAAGAAAAATTTCACACGCTACCCCGATGGAAAAAGTCTAAAAACCCAGGTTTATGGCCACCATAGCTACCCCGATTACCGCTTTGGCAGCGGCCCAGGTGCGAAATCTGGAAAAATCTTCACCGACTAAACTTTTT
>JAITCU010000027.1 GCA_031282835.1 Puniceicoccales bacterium | reverse complement strand
GAGGAAAAAGGCCTTCTTCGGAAGAGAAATTTAGTGGAACGTGTCATCGGAAAATTAAAGCGATTTGTCGGAGACAATTTTTCACGCTTTCGCGCCTGGGGAGCGGTTCGGGCGACTATTGCGATCGGCATACTGATGTTAAATCTAGGAGTTTGAGTTTTGCAACTCGCATAGTTGATTAAAATATGGCCGCGAAGGGATAATTCCACATTTTTGTGCCAAGGACCTGCGGCAATGAATTTTTATATTTACAAAACAATTATTGCCTGATAAAGTTATATGTATGACCTCATCTGCGGTAGGCGCGACAAAACCAGACCAATGGTTAATAGAAACTCCGGAAAACAACCAGTATATCAATTGGCATGATGTGGGAGTTGCGAGCCTAGCGCTTCTGGGAATTGTCGCTTGCATAGCCGTTCCAGTAGGATCTTGAGTTGGGTTTTTGGCTCTAGCGTTATCGGCGAGCAGCCTAAGTGGTGCAATGGTAATACTAGGAGTGATACTTGAGTTCACTGCATTCGTCTCTCCCGGGATAGGAATATGGGGAATAGTATCAAATGGGAGCAAACTCGGCGGTTTATCACTAAGGGTTAATGGCAATAAAACAGTAGAACAAATCTTGCACGGCCAAGGTGGCTTGGTCCAACGGCTTGTTAAAGAAGGAAATTTGACATCAGTTGATTTAGCTAATTTTAACCGGGCATACGGAAAACTCAAAGAAGTTAGTCAAACCCCAGGAACGGAAAAATATTCAGCATTCAATCCGAATTCCTCCGCAATGGCTGAGGTGCTTCATTATTTATTCTTATGCGGCAACCGCGATATTATCGCTGCGGCAATAGAACTTATCAATCGCATTGCTTCAGAACTTACTAGCGAAACTTCCGAAAGAATTTTCGAAGAATGCTCCCCGTGCATAAAAACAAATGACCAATCGACATATTTTCTTCAAGTACTCTCCAGAAACCCTAACATCGAGTTAATTTATAACGCATTTACAGGCTGAAACCCCAGGTTTATTGTTGCCATTGCTATAACTATAGCTGCTTTCGCCCCTTGCCAGGAACGAAAGTTGGCAAAACTTTCCCCGATTCGACTTTTTAACTTCCCCAAAAATGTCTCGACCATATGACGCCGGGATAGATGCGCTATTTCTTCTGAAGTATTTTTTTTCATATTTTTCCGTGCGCGCGCGATAAAGTGCTTAAAACCAGACAATTGAAAAAATGAATAGATTGTCCACACTTCAGATAAATGAAGTCCGCATGCGGGTCCTGAATCATGGGAAAAATCCCAGCCATTCTTCTTGCAGACATCATCCACCGCGATAAATAAACCAATCAATGCATCTTCTTGTAGCATTGTAAAAAACACGAAGATGCAGCAAGATCTTCACGGCAAGCCAATTAAAAATTTGTTCATACTGGACTCTATGTTAGGGTTCGCAGAAAGGATTTCAAGGCCTTTTATTGCGGTTGCGATGGCGAACTCCTGCGGGAAATTTTTCTCAAAATGACCAGTTATTCGGTACTCGTGCGTCGATTGGCACCCATCGGGGAAATTTTGACGAAATTTCTTCAAACAACTGCGGGAAGAGGGTTCTATATTGTCGACTCAACTTCATTTAAGCTCTGCGAAAACGTTCGCTTTTACAATTGCCGCCTTTTTCCCGAATTTGCCAAATGGGCCTATTCATCCACCCGCTGCGTCTTCGGCTTCAAGCTTCACTTGGCGATCGATGAACGCGGAAAAGTCATCGCATTTTGCCTGACGGACGGCAGCAGGCACGACATCAAGGAAGCGGAAAATTTGCTCCGAGGCTGCATTGGGACTGCAATTGGGGACAAAGGTTACCGCTCAAGCCAAGTTAGGGAACGCCTCGAATACGCTGGATTACGATTCATCACTCCCGCGCGCACGGGCATGAAAAACAGGAACCCGGAAGAGGAAAAAGGCCCCTTTCGGAAGAGAAATTTAGTGGAACGCGTCATCGGAAAATTAAAGCGACTTGTCGGAGACAATTTTTCACGCTTTCGCGTCTGGGAAGCGGTTCGGGCGACTATTGCGATTGGCATACTGATGTTAAATCTAGGAGTTTGAGTTTTGCAACTCGCATTAAGCGAATTTTCCTTGCAGTAGCTGGGAATTGCTATGTACAGAGACTTTATGGCTAGTTTGCTCAATACCATTCTGGACAACTAGCCACGGCCGTTGGTTTTACAATTCAGAGTTTTGCAACTCGCATCAATCAATGCATATTTTTGTGACATTGTAAAAAACGCGAGGATGCAGCAAGATCTTCACGGCAAGCCAATTAAAAATTTGTTCATACCGGACTCGATGTTAGGGTTCTTGCAGAAGTCGCTGGCCATTTTACCCGGCATGAAATACGGGCTTCAAGACAGTGTTTCCGACTTCTTATTCTCTTGCCCTATGAAAACGGCGAAGCTAGCCGAAATACAATGGCCGCCACGAGAAGCGCGCTGAGGAAATAGTAGGCGAGGAGCCGTAGGGTCCACGCATAGGAGCGGACCTCATGGGCGGTGGCAGCAATGGCTGCACAGCAAGGAGGGCTCAGGAAAAATGCACACAAAAAGGCCAACGCTCCGGGCGTGGAAACGGATCCAATTAGTGACGCCTCGATTGTCGTCCAATGTAGGTTCCGTGCTAACACATCCCCAGTGGACGACAAACCATAATCCGTGCCCCCAAACAGAATCGCGATTCCCCCCAATGCGGATTCGCGGTTAATCAGCGCAAGGGCAAGTGCCACGAAAAGTTTCCAGTGAAGTCCGAAAATGGCGGCAAATTTTGCCAGGGGATTCGTGAAAGCGTCCATCTGAGACGGGTGAAATTGGCGCAAAAACAACCACAATAAAAACGCGGCCAAGAGGATGACCGGGATGGACTTAAGGAGCAGCTGACCCATTTGGCGGAAAACCGTACTTAAAATATTTTTCCAATTGGGCCGATGGTAGGGCGGCAAATCCATGAGCATTTCCGGTGGCGAAGATCTGTGATTGTCTCGAAAAACATGGACGGTGAGAATTATGTGCAATACCATCAACAGGAATAAGCCAAGGATGGCCCAAATTGCTCGGGGCCCGAAGAAAAGCACGGACACGAAACCAACCGTCCCCCAGGTGCCTGAGCATGGAACAACCCAGCAGGCGGCGATGGTAAGCCGGCGCTGGCACGGACAATCAATGACTCGGGCACCGCAGACACCAGCAACGGTACAACTAAATCCAGAGACGAAAGGAATGATGCATTTTCCCGGGAGACCAATGCGGCTCATGAGCCCATTAAAAAGGTAGGCGATACGTCCTATGTAGCCCACATCCTCCATGACTCCAATGGTCAAAGTCAACATGCCCACGAAGATAAGCAGGTAGGCGGAAATCATCAGCCCCGGGAAAACCGCACCATTGAGTATCTCCGCTGGCAACGCCGGAATCTCCAGAACGTACGCGCTTTTCGCCCACAGATTCGCTATCCATCGGAGAAAATGCTGAAATCCTCCGGCCGCAAGGGCGCTCAGGGCAAATCCCAAAAATAGGAGAAGAAAAGCCAAAATGGTTCCCCAAATGGGATGCAGTGCCACGCGGTCAAACCTGTTCAGCAAGCGGTGCTTCGGTGGTTGTGCACATATTTCCAGCAAACGGTCGCGAATCCATCTGTGCCGGAATCCGGCCATCCGGAGTACATTGCCGTCCTCTCCAGCCGCCGGATTTGCTCCGATACGTGGAAGAAACTTTTCACGCACATAACCATTCCCTTCCAATAGCTTAAGCGCAAGCCAGTTATCGCACCCATCGCAATGGGATGATCGGAAATTTTCCAAATCTCGTTGAATTTGTTTCCAACGGTCTTCTCCGGCGATTTTTCTACAGGCGGTTATAAATTCTTTGCATTGCAGCAGGGGGCGTTCCCGGACAAGCCGCTCCAAGCCTCCAATGATTTTTTCCCGGGCATGGTGGCACGTGGCAGCGATGGGAATTACGGGCACGCCTAGAATGATTTCCAATTTTTGGAAATCAATTTCCCGTCCCTGGTCCTTGAGCACATCTACCATGGTAACGACGACCACCACGGGTACGCTCAGCCCCGCGAAATCTGTGAGCAAGTACATGCTCCGACTGAGCTGGGACCCATCCAGGACCAAAATAATTCCCTGCAGGTTTTCGTCCCAAAGATACTCGCAGGCTATTTTTTCCCCGCCCGAATGCGGGCTAAGGCTTTGTGTTCCCGGGAGGTCGACGATCGTATAGGTTTTTCCCGAGTGGGAGCAGCAGATACCCGCCTGGGGCTCGGTGGTTTTTCCGGACCAATTTGCGGTATGCTGCCGGCTGCGGGTGAGCAGATTGAAAATCGTGGATTTTCCTGTGTTTGGCTGGCCCATGAGGGCAATGCGCGGGGCTTCCTGCGCTAGCGGATGCTGGAAGCAACCGCTAGCGGACATTTCCCTCTTCCTCCACGAAGATTGTCCGCGCCTTTCGCCGATCTATGGCGATAAGGCTATCGCCAACGCCGAGCAAAATGGGAACAAATCGACGATTGTATACCATCTCAACGCGGTTTCCTATTGAGATACCCATTGGCAACAATTTACAAATGAAAGCACCATCGGCCTCGATGCGGCAGACGCGACAACATTTACTTTCTTCTACCCGATCCAAACGTACCATGCCAAGCTAACCTTGGCTAAAGTGCATGCCACACATGGAGAAAAGTCAACCCATTATGCGAGTTGCAAGACTTTAGCCTGGCAAACGCTTGGCAATGGTCAGGCTAGAAAGTCTAGCCGGTGTAAATTTTTCCAAACTTCGCGCACGCGCCACCGTTAAAGCGGTAATTGCGGCACTTATTGGGCCCGTGAATTTGATTTTCAGACTTTTTTAATGGAATGCGAGATTTTTTTGTAAAATCAACTTGGCTTGCTTTGTAAAAATCCTCAGAATATCAGAAACCTACCCCGATGGAAAAAGTCCCTCATAGGCTTGACTATGAGGTAGGTCTGGCGTTGGAAGACACTTATGGAAGCTCGCCCAACGCTGGTGGAAATATTCAAAGGTGTTTGCGGATTTTGCGAGAAAAATTCATTGGAATTTCCTCCCACGAGTGGGCGCCCATCGATATTGTCTTTTGCGCAGC
>JAITCU010000018.1 GCA_031282835.1 Puniceicoccales bacterium | reverse complement strand
CTCAGTGCATCCGTAGCGGTTGTAATGTCTACGCTAAGCTCCTTCGCTTCCGTAATGAGACCGCTCAATTTCTCGCGTGCGGCGGTATTTTCCGCTTTGGCGGCATCCAAAGCCTGCGCCTCGGCCTCGGCCGTGTAAGTTTCCTCGGGCAAACGTGCCTCTTCGTCCGTACAGGTTTCTTCCACTTTTTGTACTTCTTCAGGGGAACGTGCTTCTTCGGCTTCGCGTGCCTCTTCGGCTAAACGTGCCTCTTCGGCTAAGCGGGCTTCCTCGGCCAAACGGGCTTCTTCAGCTAAGCGGGCTTTCTCAGCTTGTGCGGCAGTTATTGCCTTCTGTAACTCCGTCGCTTCGGCTGTGATCTGCTTGGTGTTTTCTTGAACTTCCTCAATGGTGGCACCGGCGGCAAGCTGAACATCCAGTAACCATTGAGCGGCTGTAACGTCTACGCCATCAAGCCCATTTGCTTTCGTAATGAAATTCTTCAACGTCTCGCGTGCGGCGGTATTTTCCGCTTTGGCGGCATCCAAAGCCTTACGCGCTTCCTCTGCTTTGCGTGCCTCTTCGGCTAAACGTGCCTCTTCGGCTAAACGTGCCTCCTCGGCTAAGCGGGCTTCCTCAGCTTTGTTTGCGGCGGCAGTTATTGCCCCCTGCAACTTCTCAGTTTCGGCTTTGATCTGCTTGGTGTTTTCTTGAACATTCGCAGTGGTGGCATCGGGGGCGAGCTGAACATCCAGTAACCCTTGAGCGGCTGTAACGTTTATGTCACTAAACGCCTTTGCTTTCGCAATGAGATCATTCAACGCCGTGCGTGCGGCGGTATTCGCCGCTTTGGCGGTGTTCAAGGCTTCCTCGGCCTTACGCGCTTCCTCTGCTTTGCGTGCCTCTTCGGCTAAACGTGCCTCTTCGGCTAAACGTGCCTCCTCGGCTAAACGTTCCTCCTCGGCCAAGCGTGCCTCTTCGTCCGTGCAGGTTTCTTCCGCTTTTTGTACTCCTTCAACGGAACATGCTGCCTCGGGTTCTTCAGCTGGCGGCGCGCCTTCGGCCTGTTGGGAATTATCTAGCAGCACCTCCACATTACCCGGCGTATCGCCAGGCTTCTTCGCCACAGCCAGAAATGCAAGCCAAAACGGGATTTGCAGCTTAAGAGCCGAAACCGCCACGTCATATCCCTCAGCATTGCGCATAATAAACTTGTCGTAAATGATTACGCCCAACAACGGAAACAGACCGACGCTCCAGGAAACTACCCGAATACTGAATCCGACGAAATACACCACGCAACGTAGACCCGTTACACCCGCTGAAGCGGAGCCTCTGCCATCTCCATAGACTCCAATATAAAAAACCCTAGTTAGACTGCTAATTTCAGGCATGACCCGTGAATAGTGGATATACGCCTCAAAGCAAATTTTATTTTTTGTAAAATTTATTTTATTAATGCGCTCACATGTAACTTTTTGAGGGTCCGTCCGAACAAAAATCTTGCACCCGCGGGCCTTTTGTGGACACATGGCACAGTTCGGATGAAGAACCCGGGAGAGAGGCAAAATGCCCGCCGAAGGATGAAAGATCTCAGGCAAAGGGAACCGGTTTTGGACGGACACTTCGAAGAGTCTCTTGGATGGGCACCGGAGGAGAAAGGGCGCAAACCCGAAGCTCTCAGGTAAAAACACGGAGGACAAAAATGAGAAGGCATAGGAATTATTGGGCCCGCGTGGCGACGAATGGAAGGAAGCTTTCATGATCGCGTTAGATGGAATTGTTAGGGCCATTGATCGGGCACTTTGGGGGCCACCACTCGTTTTGCTCCTCATCGGCATGGGCGTGTATTTCACCTTGAAATTGCGAATGTTGCCCATAACGCAATTTTCGCGAGCAATGGGATACGTTTTCCGAAAGGATACGGGCCAGGGGGATGTATCTCATTTCGCCGCTCTTTGTACGGCGCTTTCGGCAACCATTGGCACGGGAAACATCGTGGGTGTGGTCACGGCCATTGGTGTGGGCGGACCTGGTGCACTCTTTTGGATGTGGGTGGCGGCATTTTTCGGAATGGCCACCAAATATGCGGAGGGCTTTTTGGCCATCAAATTCAGGCGTGTGGGCGGGGATGGAAAAATTGCCGGCGGGCCTATGCATTATATCGAAATGGGAACCGGCCATCGGTGGTTGGCGAAAATTTTTGCCGTCTGTGGCGTCAGTGTGGCCCTTTTCAGCATTGGGACATTTGCCCAGGTTAATTCCATAACCTCCGCAATGGGCGGCTATGGAATTCCGACCGCCGCGTCCACCTTTTTGCTCACACTCCTGGTCCTCCTGGTAACCTGTGGAGGCATCCGCCGAATCGCGATGCTGTCCGAATGGATCGTGCCCATCATGTGCATTTTCTACGTAGGTGCGTCGCTCATCGTGCTGAGCATCCACTTTCGCGATCTCCCAGGGGCTTTGGGAACGGTCATCGGCGGAGCCTTTTGTCCCGCGGCGGCCACGGGTGGAGCATTGGGCGTTGGCCTGCTGACGGTCATGCAAATGGGTGTCGGCAGGGGCATATACTCCAACGAAGCCGGCCTGGGAAGCGCCGCCATTGCCGCCGCAACCGCCAAAACCCGTTCGCCCGTCCGCCAGGGATTGGTATGTATGACGGGTGTATTTTTTTCCATCGTTGTCTGCACCATGACTGGGCTGGTTATGCTTACGACTAGGGATCAAACGGACCTCTTCCACACGTCGGCGGAGGGTATCGTCCTTGTTTCCCAGGCATTTTGCGCTAATTTGGGGCCAATGGGCTGGCATGTGGTAAATCTGGGAATCATTTTCTTCGCGTTTACCACCATCCTCGGATGGAATTACTATGGTGAAAAGTGTTTTCAATATCTTGCCCTCGAAAAGCGGATTAATCTCTATCGGTTACTGTTTATCGTCATGATCGCCGTTGGACCTCTTCTAAAATTGGGTACCATATTTGCCATTGCGGATATTTGCAATGGGCTCATGGCTATTCCCAACCTCATTGGTTTGTTTCTATTACGTAAAATAATCATTCGCGGAACCTTGGAAGAATTGGCGCGGAAGGACATGGTTGAACCCCAGGGACATTAGCGCTATGGCAAATATAGAATACACATGAAAAGCTTTCCTCTGGCAGCGGGCTGGCCCGTCCTAAAAACGCAGGAAATTCCCGTGAAAACGGGGGTTCCAGTTTGAAGCCAGGTGTCAGTTTGGGGATTGGGAATTTTTGTAATTCCCAAGCATCATCAAAAATATTTGCCAAAATATCTGTCGTGCATGTGGCGGCAACGGTGCTATTTTTCATATCGAACCTTTTGTGTTAGAATCCTGATTCTGGGACCATATTGCTGGGAAATATGCATTTGTCAATTTTTTTGTAATTTCGGCGGATTTTTGGGCCGATTTGCGGCAGGGCCCAGCGAAAAACCGCAGGGCCAATCGGGACGGGTGTGGTAAATTTTTCACAGATTTGATTATAACATTGATGGGGATGTGTCTTTTCGCCACTTGTTCGCCGATGAAGGACGCCATATTGAGCATTTCAAGTGGACCCGCACGGCGGCATCCCTGGCGCCATTTGTTTCTCTTTGTTGTTATCTACTTGGGCTCCATTGGCATAACTATTTTTCTGGCGCCGTTGGTTCAAAAACTGCTGTGGATCCGCCACTCCAGCAATCCGACCTCCCTGACAAGTTATTTAGTCGGGAAACCATTTGGGAAAATTTTTGACCGCACGCGCTGGATTCCGCTGTCCTTCGGGGTTCTTTATTTATTAAAAACGACTGGGTTACTTTCCTTCAAACGGCTGGGTGTGGGCGGAAAGCACTGTGGCCAATGGTTGCGATTCTTTATTCTTGGCGTATTGCTTTCCGTGGCGCTCTGCGGAGCCCAGCTGGTTACCACCCCGTGGACCTTTGGCGGGGGTTCTTTGGTGGCTACTTTGGCCAGGGCATTTGGAAGCGCTCTCCTGGTGAGTATGTTGGAAGAAATTGTCTTTCGCGCGCTTATTCCTTGTTTAATCCGCAATGCCGCCGGAGCGGTTTTAGCGTTTATATTAGGCTCGGCCTTCTTCGCATATGCGCATTTTAAAATTCCACCGGAAATGGGAAATTTTTACGGTGCATCCATTGATATTGCCCAAAGTGCCAATGTGGGATGGGCATATCTGACGGGTATCGGCACAACCTTCCGTTATGTTCCCTATTTTTCCCTCTTCGTCCTTGGCGGGTTCTTGCTAATGTTGGTCTACCGTTTTTCCAATCTCATGGCCAGCATGGGTTTTCACTGCGGGTTGGTATTTATCTTGCTCCTGTATCGCAAAATCATCTGCTTTACCGCCGATCCACTCAACAAATTCCTGGGCAGCAACCATCTTGTTGATTCTCCGCTGGCGTTGGTCCTTCTGTGTTCTTTGTTTTTTTATCAGTGTGGCCAATACTTCCACGAACGGGCGCGAAATTAGCCCCGTCGGGGGTAGGCGTGTTTTTTGCTTAGCAGACGCGTTACCATTGCTCATTATCAAAAACTGCTTTAACCAATGTCGCCGGATCGCGGCGCGCTTCAATTGCCGCGTTAATTCTCGCGAGCACCGACCTTATATCCACGTCTTCTGCTTTGTATTCTTTCAGTAATGCTAAGAGTCTGGCAGGCAACCGCGCTATGGGCAATGGCCCCCTTTCGACCAAGGGTACCAGAAGGTCAACGATCTCTGTGAATGCACGAGTTTCTTCTTCACTCAAATCATCATCGCGCCCGTCTATCCGAATAGCGTTAAAATCAACTGTTTTTGCCGACACAAGCCACGTCCCCTTATCAGTTTGCGGCTCAGCTCTAAGAGCAACCGTTGGCTCCGTGCTAGCTTTTTGACGTTTTTCAATTGCAGCCAGATGTTCCTCGATTTTCTGCCTATCAGACAAGTCACTTCGACACCCAACGTCCGCTAATAAATTCCTCAAATCGGCAATTACTCCTTCGCCGCCAATTTTTTCGCGGAGCATTTCGATTTGCGTATTTAATTCGGTCAATTGATCTATTGGCTCTTGTGGGTTTTTAGGCAGACTACTTATTCGATTATTCAACGATACTAACTTAGCGCCGAATTGCCTGGGATCTTCCGCCGTCAACATCAGGGCAAATAAATTTTTATTGGCTTCGTTGGTTGGTATTTTTAAATTTGCAATTATGGTGTATAATTCTTCGAGTTTCGAAAGTAGCTCTCCCAGTTTGTCTTTTGTTTCTGTTGGAAGTTTGTGGCTCTCAGACCTACAGGTCCGCACGACGTTGGACCCAATTTTAACTAGCTCAGCAAGTGTTGGTTTCCCAGCCAATACCGTAAGTAATTCATTAGTTTTTGGGCAACCGGGCAATTTTCTTTCACGCGATATTTTCCGTGCCATATCGCACAATATGGCGATCTTTTTTTTGACCGCGTCAACGTCGGCATAAAACTTGTCTTCCATGTGCGATGCTCGACCGCCTTGCGGCATGCAAGCACCCAACATTGCCTTGTACGCTCCCGTGAGCCCCGCAACATCCGCTACGCCAAGTCGCTGCGAGTCGGCAGCTATTTCTTTTCTTTCCTCTACGGCTTTTTGCAAGTCTTGAACTTGTGCTTCCAGCTGCTCCAATCGTCCCAGTTGTTCTAGTTCCTCGAGCAGTGTCTTGCCGTCCGTGGCCATATCCGCTACCGCCGCCGCAAGGACTTTTTGGACTCCAAGATCGTCTATTTGTTTCTGAATCTCATCACGCTTCTGTCGCGCAGCCCCTGCGGCTGCGACTTGAGTCGGACCGAGTGTTGCGTCCGCCTCTGCTTGCCGTAATTTGACGTTGGCCTCAAACAATGAGGCACGTGCACGATATTCAGCATATCCCAGTGGATCAGTTTCCGCATCCGGAACTTTACCGCCAAAATGGGTATCTGCAATTTTTTGCTCGATAGTCGCGCCTTGTTGATTCTCGGATCTGGTAACCAATTTAAGCGATACCCCCCGCTTGATTCCAGCTAGCATATTTGAACGCACATCTCCAGGGGTTCCTGGCGTACCGTCGGTTGCAAACGGGAGATTTTTAGTCGGCCGGGTCGTCGTGGCGTGCTTTTTCGGTTTTTGTGAATTCACCGCTTCCTGTGGTTCTTCACGAGCTCCTGGTGACCCTTCATGGGTTTCCGGTGATGGTTCAGGGGCGGCATCCGCTGGGCCTTGTTCATTGGCAGTCGTCAAGGTTTTTGTGCTGCCGTTTAGTGCTTCGAACAGTCTGCTGGCACAATACCCCCCACCCAACCCGCTAATCCCGATGATCACGCCGCCACCAGCACAGCTAGCCATTATGACGCCCAGGGTCCCTCCGCCAAACATACCAGCGAACGACAGAAATATGACAAATGCACCAGGGGAGAAAAAGACGACGGCGGATACCACGGCTAAAGTACCGACACCAATCAAAAGGCCCGTTAGCGTCGCCAATGCTGTTGCCCGAGTTGTGCGTTGTGGGATTTTAGCCGATTCCGGGGCGAGTCTGGGACTTGTGGTGTGGTTAGGTACTGCCTGCATAACAATTGACAGGTTATAGTACTTATCTAAACGGAGCAAGGCTTATATCGAAAATTCGTTATAAATGATAATTTTTTTTGAAAATTCGCGCATTGGGCGGAAATCGCGCTTTACAGCCCTTCGTGGCCGTATATTTTTCACCCGAGGATGGAAGCTGAGCGTCGAAGGAGGACTTTTGCCCGTGTTGTCGCCTATTTGATGGATGTGACATTGGCCCTCATGTGCGCCATGGTGTTGCTGAAGGTTTGGGTCCTTCCACGCCATCACGCGGCTGGGTTGCAGGTATTGCAATCGGCTCGGGAACCTGGGCTGCGGTTATCGGCAGAGGTATTAGCCAATCTATCCGAAGACCAACGTGTTGCGTTATTTCGATTGATTGGAACCTTCCAATGGGTTGTCATGTCGACGATTTTCCTCTACTTTTTTTTATCCGAAATCCTTGCCGGTGGGGCCTCCCTGGGGAAGCGAATTTTTCGCCTGCGCATTGTGACCGTTCAGTCCGCGGAACCAATTGGCATTTTTCGGACATGTACTCGGACGGCTGTTTCGACGACGTGCCTAACGCTCTTTTTCCCATTCCTGTTCGTTAATTTTCTTGTAGGGCTTTTCCGCCGAGATCGGCGCTGTTTGCACGACCTCATTGCCCATAGCTGGGTGATTCGTTATTGATCCTGGGAGCCGCACTAGTTCGTTTGTCCTAGAAAATGGTTTGACGCGGCTGCGGTGTCTATCCTAGACAGCTGAGTCTAGCAAGCGGGGAGGCAGAACGGTGAACGAAAAGATTAGAAAGATTTCGCAGGAGACCATCCGCGAGGAGCGAACCTACGGGTTTAAAGTCGGTGATAGCGTGAAGGTGCACGTGCGCATTAAAGAGGGCGAGAAGGAACGCATTCAAATTTTTTCAGGGATCGTCATCGCCCGGAAGGGAACCGGCGCCACGGAGATGTTCACCGTACGGCGCATATCCTTTGGCGTCGGCGTCGAAAAGGTTTTCCCCATTCATTCTCCGTACATTGAAAAAATTGAGATCGAGCGCGTTAGCGTAACCATGCGGGCAAAATTGTACTTCCTCCGCAGCCGCGTAGGCAAGGAGGCGATGAAAGTCCGCGAGCGGCAACTCCCCGTTAGCAAAGGCCGCTGATCGTGCTCCGCCGCAATGGATACCCGTTGTTATGAGTCAAAAAGTAACTTGCCAAGAAGATTCCACGTTTCTAGTATACCCCCATGGGTCAGCAGCCGTTTAGTCTTATTGAGGAGGCGATAGGGGAAGAAATCCGCGACGCGAGCCTCGTCGAAGTCAAGGGCCGCGTGCTGCAGGTGGTGGGAACTATCATTAAGGCCTCGGTCCCGGGAGTCAAAATAGGGGAGTTGTGCCGGCTGGCAACGCCTTGGGAAGAAGGGGAACTCATGGCGGAGGTGGTAGGCTTCGCCAAGCAGGCGGCGCTGCTAACGCCACTGGGTGAACTCACGGGTATTTCCCCGGCCACGGAGGTTGTCCCGACGGGACAAGTGCACATGGCCCCCGTGGGGGAAGAATTGATTGGGCGTACGTTGGACGGCCTTGGAAATCCCATAGACGTCGCAACCAAGGGACCGCTAAAGGTCAAAAAATACTACCCCGTTTATGCGCTTCCCCCCAACCCGTTGACGCGGGCACCCATCGATAAGCCCCTCTCCCTTGGCGTGCGTGCTCTGGATGGGTTACTCACCTGCGGAGAGGGC
The DNA here is from genome assembly GCA_031282835.1 of Puniceicoccales bacterium. Taxonomy (GTDB): domain Bacteria; phylum Verrucomicrobiota; class Verrucomicrobiia; order Opitutales; family JAIRLM01; genus JAIRLM01. The sequence continues at coordinate 31,865 of JAITCU010000018.1, read as the reverse complement.
CAGCGCATGGGAATTTTTGCCGCCGCTGGCGGGGGTAAAAGTACCATTTTGGGGCAAATCATCCGCGGGACGACGGCGGATATCAACGTGCTCGCACTGGTCGGAGAACGTGGCCGGGAGGTACGAGAATTCATCGAAAAGGACTTGGGCGAGGAAGGCATGCGCCGGTCGGTCTTGGTCATTTCAACCTCCGACCGTACGCCCATGGAGCGCTTAAAGGCCAGCTACGTGGCCACGGCAATCGCCGAATATTTTCGCGACCAGGGAAAAAAGGTTCTCCTGCTCATGGATTCGGTAACCCGTTTTGCCCGCGCCCTTCGCGAAATCGGACTTGCCGCTGGCGAACCACCCACTCGGCGCGGATTTCCGCCGTCCGTTTTCGCCACACTGCCCAAGCTCATGGAGCGGGCGGGGCAATCGGAGAGAGGTTCCATCACCGCGCTCTACACCGTTCTCGTGGAAGGTGATGATATGACGGAGCCCGTTGCCGATGAAACCCGATCCATTCTCGATGGACACATCATTCTTTCGCGGAAGCTAGGTGCCGCCAATCATTACCCAGCCATTGACGTACTCGCCAGTGTGAGCCGCGTAATGAACGCTATCATTTCCAAGGAACATCGGCAAGCAGCTGGTAAGCTGCGCACGCTTTTATCCAAGTACCAAGAAGTGGAGCTGCTCCTGCGTATCGGCGAGTATAAGCGAGGAAATGATAAGGAAACGGACGAGGCCATCGACCGCATCAACGAAATTAATGGATTCTTGCGCCAGGGGCTGCAGGAAAAGGACACGTTCGAGGAAACATTGCAAAAATTACGCCAATGTGTTGGTTTATGAAAAATTTTGATTGCCTAATCCATTCCCATGAAATATATTCTGGCAGATCTGATGCGTGTGCGTGAACTGCGCAAGGATCGCGCGGAAAGGGAGCTTCTCAAGGCCAAGGAACAGGTGATAGAGGCGAAAAAGGTCGTGGAACAGCGGCAGAAAGAGTTGGAGGAGTACGAAAAGTGGGTTGAGGAGGAAATCGACCGACAATATGCGGCGATTTTACAAAAGGAGGTACGCAAGGTAGCAGTTGATGAGTTGGCGGCAAATGTTAAAATCCTGCGTGCCAGGACCGCTGACTACATTAAGCGTGTGGAAGACGCCAAGGAGGACGTGCGAAAGGCAGAGGATTTGGTGCGGCAAAAGCAGGCCGAGGTACAGCAAGCCTATCGCAATTTGGAAAAATTGGAAGCCCACAAGGTAGATTGGATTGCGGAGCAGCGGATTTTGGAAGAATTTAACAGCGATAAGGAATTGGAAGAATCAGTGCGAACCAGCGGCCAGCGGGATCCATCGGAGGAACCGGTGGAAGAGTTGGTGGCATTTTAGGAGAGAAAAAGATGCAGGAATATGTCAATCAGGTGGAGAAACCACAAACAAATCGAGACATGGGGGTTGAGCAGCGGTTGGAGACGGGTGGCTCGTTTGCGCAAGGGTCCGTGTCGGGGCAGGATCTGAAGCGTTTTCAAGATGCCTTTAACCGGAATGGTGAACGATCGGCACTACGCAAGTTGGCGGCGGCGTTTTGTGCCGACAATGGTTTGGAGGACCTCATCCAGCCAGATAGAATCGTGGGAGGCAAAAAGGCGGCCAGCGATTTGGCCGTGGGGGATGAGCGAGACATAAAAGAGCAGGGGCTGGTGGAATTAGCCGTGAATCCTATTGGGGTTGAAGCGAATGTTATACAAATGAACCCCATTCCGCTTCCTTTGCCCGTCCATGAAGTGCGCCAGATGGCACAGAAAATCGTCGACGCATTGCTCATCCATGAGGCGGCGCTCAACAAAAAACAGGAAATTACCATTTGCCTCAAAGATTGCCCGTTGGATGGCGCTGATGTGTCTATTTCCCGCGATGGCGGGACGTTGCGGATTGCCTTTTCTTCGTTGACCTCAGATATGGCGACGCTGGTTAAACTCAATCAGGCCACGTTGCGTGAGGCGCTCCTGGAGAAGGTGGATATCAAGGAGGTCAAAATTAGCACATCCCTGCGGGAGGAGGGCGACGCTAACCATGGCCGCTCCCGGGGCTATGCGGGATTTTTGGCCAGCAATGATGAGGATGAGGAAACGGATCCTTTGAAGCGTCGGGTACGGCGCCACGGGCGAGTTGCGCGAAAAAGTACCGCTGGGCATGCCTGAGGAAAATTTTATCGTTGATTGGTCGTAACTTTCGCTTCTTAATGCAGTTGGGGGATTTGTTTTGGCTAGGAAGAATCAGCAGGAGGGTGAGGTAACACCGGAGGAGGTGCCGGGCGGAGTGGTCGCCACCTTGCAGAAGAAGACCGCCCGAAATAGAGTGGAAGACGACCAGGGCTCACTTTTGGCCAAAAAGCCGCCGGCGCGAAGAAGTGCTAAATCAGCTGCGGCATCGGACGATGTGGTTGCCGTGGACTCGCCAACGGAGCGATCGCCCTCAGAGGAGGGTGAGTTGGATCACATCGCCTCTGACAATATGGCGGTGGCCATGGAGGGGCTGGGAGCGGAAACTTCGCAACCAGGCTCCACGGATGAGCCGCCATGTTGCCCGCGGTTGCTATCCGATGTGGATCGGTTGGATCTGGACCGTAAGTACGGCCGTCTCGGCACACCGATCGCGTTGGATGTGCTCATAGGGAAGGTTGCCAGCCAGCAAATGGTCATGCTGGAAAATTTATTTTTTCACACTGCCCGCGTTTTTAAATTTCAACTTGAGGATAAAAAATTTTTCGTCAACCTGGCTCAAGATTTATCGGGAAATAACGGCGGGCGCATCTCCGTTGTTCTTTCCTGTGGTAAGGGAAATGCGCAGGTCTTTCTCGAAAGTTTGGATGGGCTATCCGCTTTTGCGCCGGAGCTTTCCAAATTTTCCATCGATTCATATCCGGCTCCGGTGCAGCAGATGCTGCTCAATTCCCTGCTTTCGCCGCTATTGGACCGCCTATCGACCATGCTATCCGCCAAGGTGAGCGCGCAATTGGCAGAAGGGCCCCAAAGTTCTCCAGGGACCCAATTTCCCCTCTCCGTACGAGTATATGATGGCAACCCCTATGAGGGAAAAGAAGTAGGGTTGCTGCTTTTCGCCAGGATAACAATGGATCTGTCACTAGCCGAAGAAATTGGCAAATTTATCCAACAGGTACCAACGGCCATTCTACGGACGTTTCCCATTCCCTTCCGCTATGAAAATCGGATCGCCGAAACGGGTATCTCCCGTGAGGACCTTGCCTCCCTGCGATTGGGCGATGTAATTCTCCTGGATAATTCGGCCGCCGTTGAGGCGAAGCAAACGCGACTCATTGGCCCAGGTCCCTACGGATTTACGTGTACTGGAAACGGTAATAAGCTCAGCATCACCGGCATTGGTGGAACGTCGGCATAGAATTTTTAATGGTAATAAACAAAGGCATCGAACATGAATTCAAAGTCCAAAAATGCTGTTCCAGAGGAGAAGGCGACGGAAACGGATGGCGGCGAAGAGCAGGAATCCTTCACGCCGGGAGCGTCTAAATTGCCAGAACCCGCTGCCAAAGGCGCAGATAAATCTTCGGAGGAAACAGCGGAGTCCGACGGGCTGGCGGAAGATGGCGTGATTGAGGATTCTACCACCGCCGAAGATGCCGAGGGAAATGCCGAACCGGCTGCGGAAAATGCGGCGAACGAAGGGTCCGGTGACTCGGACGCGGAGGAAGAAGAAATTGCCGAGGAATTCCCAGAGGATACGGAAACAACGAATCCAGCGGAAGCGGCCGAGCTGGAAGCGGCCGCAGAAAAGATAGCCGCGGGCGGGCGGCCCATCATAGAAAAAGCGGGACAATTGCGAAAAGAAGCGCAATTTGTGGCTTCGCAGCGTATGGCGACGGAGAAGATAAATGTGGGAGAGATTGAGGTACAACTGACCTTCGACGTGGGGGACGTGATATTGACTCTGAAGGAATTGGAGGGGATGAAAGAGGGTTACACACTCACAACCGACCGGCCCGTGGACGAAGTGGTGAACATCCGCGCAAACGGACATCTGATCGGCCGTGGCCGCCTGGTGAAAGTGGAAGGCCGCTTGGGTGTGCAGATCGAAGAGTTACGCGGAAGCTCTGTGAACGCGGTGGCGCAGTAATTTTGGGGGAACGACTGTGGGTACGTCCTTCTTCACCTATGACCCCATCACGGTCATCCTGGTTCTGACACTCCTCGGGGTGGCACCGTTTTTCCTCCTAATGGTTACTTCGTTTGTTAAACTGGTGATCGTTTTAGGCCTCGTGCGTAACGCACTGGGAACCCAGCAGATCCCGCCCAATTTGGTGCTGAACGGGTTGGCGCTTATCGTCACCCTGTACATCATGGCCCCGGTTGCCAAGAAGACGGCCACCATTGCCCTGGAGTCTAACTTTTCCCTGCAAAACATGCAGGAACTGCCGCAGTTTATTGGAAGCGTGGGCGAGCCACTAAAACAATTCCTCTACCGTCACACCACTGTCAATGACCGCACATTTTTCCTTCAAATGGCCCGGCGCATCTGGCCACCGGAAGATGCCGTCAAAATGAGTGCAAACGATTTCCTAATCCTCGTCCCCGCATTTACCGTCAGCGAGTTGACCTCCGCATTTCAAATCGGCGTGCTCCTCTTTTTGCCATTTATCACCGTGGATATCGTGGTGTCTAACATCCTCATGGCGCTGGGCATGATGATGATGTCCCCCATGACCATTTCCCTGCCATTCAAGCTCATGCTCTTCGTTCTTGTCGACGGTTGGTCCAAACTCATCGAAGGCCTCGTCCTGACCTACCGCTAGGGGGCCTCTTTCGCGGCTTCTGGCCTGCCTACCTGCAGAGGAAGGATCCCGGTGAGGAGAGAACGACAACCCCGTCTTCCCAAATAATCGCAATGGCTATTGGCTAGAGGGTGTCGTCAAATAAGTCCTTGACGCCCCAAACTTTGCAGCGTTAGCGGTGGAACATGGCAAACAAAGGCTTACATCGGCATGATATTTCAGATGCGGCTTGGGAAAAATTAGAACCGCTACTGCTAGGCCGACGCGGGATTTGCCGCTGCCCAGCCGAAGATAATCGGCGATTCATTAATAGCCGTCCGGTGGATTCATCGAACTGGCGCACCATGGCGAGATTTACCATTTTGCTATGGGGATTAGAAAAATACGCACAGGCGTTTTTGCCGATGGCGGGATGCAGGCGTCTGGAAAAAAATTCATCTGAAATTCGCGGAAGTGGCTGATTTGGAGTAGTTTATGATCGATTCCGCATGCATCAAAGTCCATCCAATGCTACGGATGTTCGCGGCGACAATCAGATATAATGAGCCGCACAAAAGGGGGCTCATTACCAAATTGCATGTCGGCATAGATAAAAATGGGGTTCCGATCAGAAAGGATTTTGATGAGACGTTTCTGGGTCTGGGAGGGGTCTTGAAAATTACAATTTTTCGCCGTCGGCTCGAAAGCCGCGCCAATAATGGTGGCGAGAGGCGGAATCGAACCGCCGACACAAGGATTTTCAGTCCTCTGCTCTACCGACTGAGCTATCTCGCCGCCGAAGGTCAACTTGGTATACACACCCGGCAGAGTCAACGCGTTTTTGCTAGATGGCGTCGTCAAATAAGTCCTTGACACCCCAACCTTTGCAGCGTTAACGGTGGACCGTGGCAGACAAAGGCTCACATCGGCATGATATTTCAGATGCGGCTTGGGAAAAATTAGAACCGCTACTTCTAGGTCGACGCGGGATTTGCCGCTGCCCAGCCGAAGATAATCGGCGATTCATTAATAGCCGTCCGGTGGATTCATCGAACTGGCGCACCATGGCGGGATCTACCACCTTGCTATGGGGATGGGAAAAACACGCACAGGCGTTTTTGCCGATGGCAGGATGCAGGCGTCTGGGAAAAAATTCATCTGAAATTTACGGAAATGGCTGATTTGGAGTAGTTTATGATCGATTCCGCATGCATCAAAGTCGATCCCAATGCTACGAGTGTCCGCGGCGACAATCAGATAATGATGCGAGTTGCAAAACTCTGAATTGTGAAACCAACGAAATACTTGGAGGAAGTGACATTATTCCCGTGATTCCGCCTAAAAAAAAATCGTAAAATACAGCGGGCGTACGACAAAGGGCTCCACAAAAAGCGGCACCGAATTGAAAATTTCTTTCTCCACTTCCAGAAATGGCGCGTGTATCGCAACACGCTACTGTAAAAACATATCGTCCTTTCCCGCAGCGGTACACATCCGCTGCTTCACACTGATAGTGGAGGGCATTTGACGACAGCCTCTAAATCCTGGTGCCTAGGAGGGGACTCGAACCCCTACGACCCTACAGTCAGAGGATTTTAAGTCCTCTGCGTCTACCATTCCGCCACCCAGGCAAGACTCGAGGGGAATGCATTTTTTGTTTTTCAGCAAGTGTTTTCCCGTCAGAAGGAAGTCTTCGTTGAACTAGGTTCCCCAGAGAGATTTTCATAAAACATCCGCTGCGTATATCCAGTCAATTCTCTGGCGACGCGGAACAAGGAAGGTTTGGCATAACGCTCCCCCCAGGCGATGCCAGGGCAGAGCGGGCTGTCAATAACGATAGTTATAAGATACCTTGGATTATTAGCCGGAAAGAATCCTGAGCAGGACGCAATGTGCCGATCATGAACGTAGCGCCCATTGGCAAGTTTTTGTGACGTTCCTGTTTTGTAGGCAGTAAGAAATGGCGGATCCCGAGCGTCATTTGCCCGGACCAGCATGGTTCGCATCTGCCGCACCGTTCGCCGATTCAGGACTTGGCGACGGATAACGAGTTGACCGCGGATCCCGCGCATGCCCACACCGTCTGTCCCACGGGGAAGAATTTCTCCAATGATTTGCGGTGAAAACAAGTAGCCCTCGGACGCCAAAACGCCCATGGCCAAGTGCATCTGGATAGGTGTGACGCCGATGGCATGCCCCATGGGCATGCGCGTGATCGTTAGTCCATCCCATTGCGCGGGAGGTTTGAGGAGTCCTGGCGAATCCCCATCAAAACCATATCCAGATTTTTCTCCAAAGCCGAACGCCAGTGCATGCGCATGAAATCGGTCGGCCCCTGAATGGACAGCAATTTGCGCCACTCCACGGTTGCTTGACTTGCGCAAAACGTCAACCAAGGACAACTCCCCCAATTCCGAATGATCTTTGGGTAGGGAATATTTTTTCCCGTTAAATTCGCACGTCGGCATAGAGCAATCGATACGGGTCTTTGGCGTGACGATGCCATCTTCCAGGCCACCGCTCACGGGGACGATTTTGAAAACGGACCCAGGCTCGTAAATGTCGGCAACGGCGCGATTACGCATGGCCTCCAGTGGCGCTTTATTGAAATGATTCGGGTCATAATTGGGGATACAGGCAAGCGCCAGTAGTTTACCCGTCGGTGCCTCGGAAATGATGATAGTGGCGAATTGGGGGTGAAAGTTCTCCTCGATGGCTGCCAGTTCCCGCTCCGCCATTTTTTGAATAGCCCCATCAATGGTCAATCGTACATCAAACCCATCCACAGGAGGAACATTGCGCAACCGATACTGGACCAGTTCCTGGCGCCGACCGTCTTTTTCCGAAATAACCCATCCATCCTGGCCGCGGAGGAAAAAATCGGCAAATTTTTCCACGCCACATCCACCCGCATTTTCAGCATTGAAAAACCCGACCACGTGACAAGCGCTCATACCCTGCGGATAAATGCGCCGGAAAGTACGCCGGCCATGAACCCCAGGCAATTTGTGCTTACTGATGGCCGCATGGACATTTTCCGAGACATTCTCCGCCAGTGAGATCCATCGCAGGCGGGGATTTTGGCGCAGACGTTCGCCAATTTTTTTCTCCAATTCTCCGACATCCATTTGAAGGTATTCGCCGAGGACACGGAAAAATTGAGCCCGTCCTCCAATGGGAACAAGTTTTGGATCCACACCAATTTCCCAAACAGGCACGCTGACCGCCAGCGGCATGCCATTACGGTCGTAAATATTCCCACGCCAGGCCGGAATAACATCAAAAAATGCGCGGCTTCGCCCGCCAGTGATACTCCACAAGTCTTTCCAGGGGCGCATTAGATAGGTAAGCCGACAGGTAATGGCGCCAAATACAAGGGCGACGGCAGCCAGTACAAAAATCATCCGCCATCGACGGCCGCCTAGTACGTTATTGCCAGCTCCTGCCACACGCGTTCATGTGACCAAATAATCGCTCCCATGGCGAGTTTTTTCAAATTAGAAGTTGTGTGTCCCAAGGCGACAGAAAAGGCGCAATTTTTCTGGTTTTTTATCAGGGTGGCATGAAAATTTGCAGCGGCGTGCCAATGGGCATTTAAGTTTGCACGCAGCGAGGATGCAGACGAAGGAATTGCGATGAGTAACCAGGGAGACCGTCTGCACGCCGGCCTTATCTGGAGCGTTGCCTTATTCGGCCTAACTCGCTTGGCTGTACACGGTTGCAGCAAAGTAGCGCCCAGGGATCAACTTGCACCGTTTCGTGCCCGCAAAGAATTTTTATTTCGCCGGGCCCCGCCTAATCGTCGAAGTTTCCACCGAAAAAGGACAGTGTTTCACAATTTTCGCGGAAAACGGCCCAAATTCGTTGCCAACATCAAGGCAGAACACTTCGCAGTAGGAGCTGACCTATTTTCTCGTCAATTTCACGCATGATTAGCTGGCCTACGGGGAACATCAGCTGGTATCTGGGCGCGGGAACATTACCAATGATATCAAACCCTACTGCGGAAAACCTCGTTTCCAAGTCATACAGCAAAAAGCTTACGCATAAAACCCCACCACTGTGACCATCCCCTGTTTCCAGGACAGCCACATCCAGCGACGACTCCGCGCGGGGGCAGGGGACGTCGTCCAAAAAGAGGCCGCCAGTGTGAAAAAAACAATTTTTTTTCGCGTCTGTTACAACGCCGTAGCCGTAATATTCATTGCCATAGCAGTTGGCAATAAACTCGGAAAGCTTACCAAAATATCCGTTTACAGCGAGAAATTCGTTCCACTTCAAAAGGTCATGAGCTGTGGAAATGATACCACCAGACGCATTCATCCCTCGTGTGAGTGGGTTTTTCATGAGCATCGGGCTCCGATTAACCATGATCAAAGAGTTCTTCAATTTATCTAAAAACTCTCTCTCTGGAAAATCGGTGCCCAAAAAAGTGCCGGTCATCTCCGCCGCCTGAAATAGCTCCCGAGCCAACTCTTCGTAGGTCTTTCCCGTACGTTTTTCCAAAACTCGCCCGACCAGGTCGAAATTGAGATTTTGGTAGCGATATTCGTCAAGACTTTCACCAGTGAAGTAATCGATTTTGGAGCGATGGTGCAACAGCTGTTTTACCGTAACCCCGGAGAGATGGCTTAGCGTCAATTCCGGCCAAAGGGAATTCTTTTCCCATTCCGCCCGATCGGACAACAGCGACTGGAATTCCTCTTCATCCAAAAGTTCACCCACGTCCCGATCGATCACCTCGCCCAGGTGCTGAAACGCCAAGATGCCTGTGAATTGTTTTGTAAGAGAACCAATGAGAAATGGCGTGTCCAGGTCAATGCCTGGAGCACCGTATTTCACCAAAACATCCGAGCAATCATCCTTAACCGCAACTATGCCATTAATATTTTCAGTCGCGTCCAACTTCCATCCACCGTAGAGGATGGCACAACCCAAAATCATTAGCACATGCCACAATGCCACACATCCATCTCGTTTGAAAATTGCCATGCTCACTGGGGAAATCGCGCCGCAGGCATATCCGTGCAAGTGTAAAATAACAGTGGCTACCGGCAGAGGTGCCCTTGACGCCTCGGATCACAACGCAGTGGCCACAATGAAAGATTTTCGTGCGCCCGAAAATTACTCCTTAAAACCGCAATCGGTTGGGAAGGCCCCGCATCTGCGACATAAATTTGCCTGCCCAGGAAAGCACTTGCGACGCCCTGCCGAACCTGTCGCACGAAAAACGTGAATTGTTAAGAAATTTTCGCAAATGCGCCTATTCCGGCAGCGGCGCATGATGCAAATTACCTCGCAGAACTATTTAAAAGCTGCTCCAGACGCGTCATTGGAGACAGTGGCTATGTTTCCAGCGAGAAAGCCGAGCGTATGAGAAAACATCACCTTAAATTCATCGCGAAAGCGCGAAAAAATATGAAAAGACAGAACACAAAAAACGAAAAACAACTGCTGAAAAATCGGTTCCGAATCGAAAATCTTAATCAAAAATTAAAAAGTTTAGTCGGTAAGGATTTTTCCAGATTTCGCACCTGGGCCGCTGCCAAAGCGGTAATCGGGGTAGCTATGGCGGCCATAAACCTGGGTTTTTAGACTTTTCCCATCGGGGTAAGGGATTTGACTTTTTCAGCGGATTGTGAAACTTTTCCGTAAAACCGGCTTGACTTTCTTTGTAAAAATTTTAGAAAGGTCCACGAGATGCGTCTTACAAACCCCAAATTGGGGAAGGTTTTTGCTGAAGCTCCTTTTGGGGGCTTGGCAGCCTTAGATATATATTGCGGATACCTCGGGCGTAGCGGTGTTATTCTCGAGGAAGGGGCGGCGTGACGGAGATGGTAAGGACGTACGCCGTGTTTCTTAGTTCGGGCATGTGTTTAACGGTTCCACAGCAAGAGCCTTTTGCTGCTTCCTATCACCTGATCAGGTGGTGAAAAGTAGCATCTGATCTTTGACAGACATATTAACATGCGAATTGTAAAGCTCTTGCTTGGAAAAAGCCTGGCAGTGGCTAGTTATGTGCAAGGTATCGCACGGACTAGCCATGAAAGCCTTATCCAATGGCAAGGGAGATGGCATTTTCACCGGGACCGTAGTAGGTCGGGGGGGCATTGCGCTCAATGGTGTCCTTAGTTATAACGACTTTCCTGACATCTGCGCGCTGGGGGATTTCGAAGGAAACGTCGAGCATGGCTTTTTCCAAAATAGACCGCAATGCACGGGCGCCCGTTTCCATTTTGTGCGCCTTGGCGGCGATTGCCTGAATGGCCTCGTCCGCTACGATAAACTCTACGCCATCCATGGCGAGGAGCCGCTCATACTGCTTGAGAATCGCATTCTTGGGACGGGTTAGGATATGAATGAGATCCTCCTCAGTTAGCGCCTCGAGGTGGGAAACGACTGGAAGTCGCCCCACGAACTCTGGGATGAGCCCATATTTGACAAGGTCCTCCGGCTGAACAAGCTTTAGCACGGTACCCGCATCATCATTTCGCGCTCGTTTGGCATTTTCCCCAGTGGCATCAAAGCCGAGGACCTTAACCCCCGTGCGCGCATTAATGATTTTTTCCAAGTCTACAAATGCACCACCGCAAATGAACAGAATATTCTCCGTATTCACGCGGACGTACTCCTGCTCCGGGTGTTTGCGCCCGCCTTTTGGGGGAACGTTGCAAATCGTTCCCTCAAAGATTTTCAAAAGCGCTTGCTGCACCCCTTCACCAGAGACATCCCGGCTGATGGACACATTTTCCGTCCGGCGCGCGATTTTATCGATTTCGTCCACGTAGATAATACCACATTCCGCCCGGGGAAGGTCGTAATCCGCGGCCTGCAATAGGCGAAGGACTATGTTTTCCACATCTTCACCGACATAACCCGCTTCGGTGAGCGTGGTAGCATCGGCAATGGCAAATGGAACATCCAGAGCGCGCGCCAAAGTGCGCGCCAGAAGAGTCTTACCCGATCCGGTTGTTCCTATGAGCAAAATATTGCTCTTTTCAATCTCTACTTCGGCAAGATCCGGGCGCTCCAGCGGGATGTGGGCGCTTTCTTCGATGCGGATTTTTCCCGCGGAGGCAAGGCGTTTGTAGTGGTTGTAGACGGCGACGGTAAGCGCCTTTTTGGCCTGTTCCTGGCCAACGACGTAAGCATCCAAAGTCCGTTTGAGGAAGGCCGGCGAAATCTCCTTAATTTTAAGTGGTTCGCTCTCGTTTCCTGGTTCGAGTTCCCGCCCCTTCGATTTTTTTGCTGCTTGTTTGCCGCGCCGATTCGAGTGAATCGTGGGCTTGGCCGGTTCTTCCTCCTCTTCGGAATCGCCGTCCAATAGGGCCGCATGGCAAATGGCCACGCAGACATCGCAGATGAAAATACCGTCAGGACCCTCGATGAGGTGATCCACCACATCCTGCCGGCGCCCACAAAATGAACAATGGTTGAATTTCTGTGCCATTTTATTCCTCTGATACGCTACGTCTGGCGGGTGATCACCTGGTCCACGATCCCATAGGCAACCGCTTCCTCGGCAGACATGTAAAAATCCCGATCCGAATCGGCGGTAACCTTTTCAACGGTTTGCCCGGTCAATTGGGCCAAGACCTTATTAATCAATTTTCGCCAATGATTGATTTCCTTCGCCGCGATGGAAATGTCGGCGCTTTGCCCGCGGGCTCCACCGGATGGCTGATGAATCATCACCCGGCTATTGGGGAGGGCATAACGCTTCCCCTTTGTCCCCGCCGCTAGGAGTAAAGTCCCGAAGCTGGCCGCCTGTCCTACGCAGTAGGTAACCACGTCACAATGCATGAAATTGATCGTGTCGTAAATTGCCATCCCTGCTGTGATGCTTCCTCCAGGACAGTTAATGTACAGATGGATGTCCTTTCGAGCATCATCCATCTGCAGGAAAAGTAGTTGCGCTACAACCGCATTGGCAACCTGATCATCGATGGGTGTCCCCAGAAAAATAATGCGATCCTTCAATAATCGACTATAAATATCCCACGAACGCTCCGTGCGGCCGTCTCGTTCGTAAACATATGGCAAAGGTAAATAATGTCCCATAGAGGCCTCTTCTTCAAACGCGTACCAATTTCAACTTGCAGTCCACTCCAAATTTACAAATCCGACAAGTCAATCCTTCTCGCCCCAATCGCGCACACATGCTGTCGGGTCAACACCTGTTGGGCCTGTACACACAATTGGTTCTCCGTCGGCTGATTCTGCGCACCCCTCGGGCTTATCGCCCACTGGCCCAGGCCCAGCACATGCTATTGCCCCCGTATCCGTCGGCTTTTGGCAAGGTGTTTGGGGTTCCGCACTGGTAGATTTCCCATCTGACAGCGTCGCACACGCTGCCAGTTGCAAACTTGTCGGCTTAACTTCCAACTTGGCCAATTGTGAGGCTTCGTTACGGGAAGGCTGCAAGTTCTTTTTGGGAACCAGCGCGGAATGTGGGTCGTCATCCCGCACGGAGGGCGCCTCCTTGGAGGAATTGGCAGAGGGGCGCCCGTGCAAATTCCATTCCAAGAGCATATCGAGGGTCTTCTGTAGCAAACATTCTTTACGCATATTCAGCAGAAGACTTTCATCCTTTTTCAAAATTCGCACCATGGCATCTGGGGAAAAACCCTGCATTTGCCCCACCGCGTACAGATATCTCCCAAAATCCTCCGACGAAACTTCAATTGCCTCCTTTCTGGCAATGGCCTCCAGAATGAAATTTTTTTTGAGTGCGAACCCTGCCATTGCTATGCACGGCTTGAGAAGTTCAAGCTTCTCTTCCTCGGTTCGGGCGTACACGCTGAATTTCTGCATGTGCCGTGTGAGAAGCTCAACGGCGTCTTTCTCCAGAACGCTCATCGGAAGTGGAAAATCAACGGAATCGCATAGGAATTTGACTATCCGATCCCGACACGTTCCCCGTTGCTCAAGCGTCTTTCGCAACTGAATTTCCCGTCGCGTGTGCTCTCGCAGTTTTTGGACATCTCCAAAACCATTCTTCCGGGCATATTCTTCCGTGGTGGACATTTTTCGCGTGAAAACACCACCCACGTAACAGGCGGCAATGGCCGATTTGCCACGCAGTTCGTGACATTCATATTGTTCGGAAAATGTAAATGGTATGGTCACATCGGCGCCTGGGGCCAGCCCGACGACCCCGCGGGCGACCGCGGGAAATTCACTGGCCTCCGCATCCCGAGGACAGACCCTTACTACTTTAATCGGATCATCACCGCTGAAAACATCGCTGCCATCCGGATACATACAGCGGACGGCAATTTCAACTACGTCATTCTCAGCAATTGGGCGACCATCTGCCACCGCCTCAAGCTTCGCCTCTTTCTCCATTACCCTAAGCAATTCCGCGTCGATCTCTTCCTCCGAAATCTCGGGCTCGGAAAATGCGGGAAGGGAAATGTGATTGTAATCCGGCAGTTCAAATTCCGGGCGCAAGTCGATTTTCACTGAAATGCTGAGCGCCTCACCATCCACGGCCTCTGGAATTTCCATGTTTGCGATAGCCAAAATGTCACCACTGCCGTGGAAAAGTTTTACATGCCGTAGGGCCTGCCCACGCAGATGGGAGCGAAATTCCTGATCCACCGTGTCCTTTGCCCGTTGCAAAACCAATACATCGGGGGCCTTTCCCGGACGAAACCCAGGGACCTTCACGTATTTTCGCGCCGCGTCGATTGCGCCCTTTTTTATCGCCGCGACCTCCGGTGCTTCGGCCGTAAGTGTAATCGTCCGGCGCACGCCCTCTGTCTTGCCAATTTCAATTTTCATCTTACTTTCCACATCGGCTGTTTACCGCCTTTGTCCGTCGTTTGACGTCGCAGAATTTCGGAATTCTTCGGCAAAAAGCAAGCGATTATTTGCCCTAAGCTCCTGCAAAAACCGAACCGGCAAATTTCATAAACCGGATTCACATCTACGAAAATATTATGGTCAAACTCAGTGGACATTAGTTTTAAAATAAATAACATCTCCGGAAATCCACTGAAAGCTCTTTGGGATATAACACTACAATTTGAGGGTTTAATATCATTATCGTTTTCAATCAATTTACCGAAGTAGCAATCCGCCTTTAGTTTTTTGTTTAATTCCCGTTGACTCTCCAATCGGATACACTAGCTTATTTTTTTTGCTCAAGGAGATATTTCCCAAATGGCTCTCGCAGCTGGCGGCGGATTGGCCCCTTCCAAAAACGCAGAAAATTCCCATAGAAATGGGAGTCCCAGTTTGAAACCAGGTGTCAGTCTTGGGACTGGGAACATTTTCGGCCCCCAATCGCCATTGAAAATATCCGTCGCAGGATCGTCGATATTGGTGGTATTTTTCATATTAAACCTCTCATATTAGAATTCGGATTCTGGGACCATACTGCTGAGAAATAGGCGGTTGTCAAATTTTTTGTGATTTTGGCAAATTTTTGTCAAAATCGCGATGGGTACAGCGGAAAATCGCAGGATCACTCGAAGCGGTTGCGGCAGATCCTCCACGGATTTGCCCATGGAAATCGATGCGGAAGAACGGAAAAATTAACCTCTGGGACGCACCCATTTTACTTGCAAAGGATAAAACTCCGTGAACTCATTCGGCGCTGTACTTTTTTGGCGGTCGATTGTATGATGGAGACACATTTATGAAAGGGAAGAATGAGGGAAAAATTGCCGACTGCAAGCCATTTACCCTCGATGACGTGCGGCAGCTGCTGGAGGAACGGGCAAAACGCGCGGAAACTTCCGTGGAAAGGACTTTGCCGCCGGAAAAGATCTGGAGCCATAAGCCTACTACGCCGCTCAAGCCAGTGGCGACCGTAAGTCCGGCGGGGACAAGGGAGAAAAAATCGGCGTCCGTTTTGGACATCCTCGGATTCAACCCCTGCGAACCGCAATCGGTGCAGCCTGGCCATGATCACGTAAATGTTCCGCAAAAATGGAAAAAATACTACGATCAGCTCATCGACATGCGGGAACAGCTGGAAGAACGCGTATCCTTTCTCACTAAGGATACCTTGGAGCAGGGTGCCGCTGGAGATGGCGGAGGCCTGAACATGCTGGGTCAGCACACGGCGGATGGTGCTGCCAAACAGGTTGACCTGGAGTTGGCCCTGACCTTCGTTGCCACCGAGCAGGATCTGCTCAACGAAGTGAGCGATGCGCTGGCGCGCATTGCCGCTGGAACCTACGGAGTCTGCCAGCAAACGGGACAAGCAATTGAGGCCAAGCGGCTTGCCGTGCTTCCCTTTGCGCGATTCTCGCTCCGAGGACAGGAGGAGTACGAACGGGCCCGGCAGGCGCAGATCAAAAAACAACGGCAAGTGACAATTTTTGTCGATAGCGATGAAAAAACGGACCTCCTCGCCCAAGAAGAGGTCGAAGAAAAATAATCCTGTTCAGGCAATGGTGATTTCCGGGTTTAGGTAAACGTCTTGGACGGCGTGCAGCAGTTCCACGCCCTCTTTGAGGGGTCTTTGAAACGCCTTGCGGCCAAGAATCAGTCCCGCCCCACCGGCTCGTTTATTGATAATGGCCGTTCGCACGGCTTCGCGGAAATCATTGGCGCCGCTGGCCCCACCGGAGTTGATCAGGCTGCATCGGCCCATGTAGCAATTGGCCACCTGGTAACGGGTCAGGTCGATGGGATGCGCCGAACTTAGTTCTTTGTACATGCGATCATCATATTTGGCAAAATTAATGGCCTTAAATCCCCCGTTGTTTTCGGGCATCTTTTGCTTGATAATATCGGCTTGGATGGTGCAACCCAGGTGGTTAGCCTGCCCCGTGAGGTCGGCGGCCACGTGGTAATCTTTTCCCCCGTGGTTGTAACCGGGGTTGCGCAGGTAGCACCAGAGGATGGTGGCCATGCCCAATTCATGGGCCATTTGGAAGGCCTCGCTGGTTTCTTGCAGCTGACGCATGGATTCGGGCGCGCCGAAATAAATGGTCGCACCGATGGCCGCGGCGCCCATGTCGTAGGCCTGCTCCACCTGGCCAAAGTAGATTTGGTCATGTTTATTAGGATAGGTGAGCAGCTCATTGTGGTTGAGCTTCACCACAAAGGGAATTCTGTGGCAATATTTGCGTGCCAGGGAGCCGAGGACGCCCAGGGTGGAGGCAACGGCATTGCATCCGCCATCAATGGCAAGCTTAATGATGTTCTCCGGATCAAAATAGAGGGGGTTGACGGCAAAGCTGGCCCCGGCCGTGTGCTCGATGCCCTGGTCCACGGGGAGAATGGAAAGATATCCGGAGCCACCCAGCCGGCCACCGTCGAAAAGCCGCGCCATGCTATTGAGTACGGCGGGAGGCCGATCCGAGTGCTCCCAAACGCGGCCGATGAAATCCTTTCCCGGCAGATGGAGCAATTCCCTCGAAATGGTTCCACACCGATGCGTGAGGAGTTTCTCTCCGTCCGACGCGATAAACTCTTCAACGTGTTTGTTTTTCACCACGGTCAATTACAACCACAAAAGCCAAAATTGCAACAATTTTTCTAAAATGACGAGAAAAACCACGGCAGAGATGCCGCCTCCACCTGCTTAGCTCAGACCGTCAGCATCTGGATTCGTTCAAGTGTGGCTACGCCGCCTGCAGCAGACACGGATATTCCGCAGACGTTCGAGTTCAAACTCAAAACCATGCCTTTCCCATAGAAGCAATGGGTCGGTATCTCCCCGACGCCTCCCATCCTCGATCCGCTGGTTCACACCCGCAAGTCGTTGATTTAGCGCCGCGATACGTCCATCAGTCTCACGCTCCACCACCTCCGGTGGGGCACTATCCGGCAATCCAATGCACGCGTAGGGGTTCGGTCGCTGCGTCTCAAAATCCCTCCCTGGTATATTTGGACACGGGCCCACGCCGGGTGGAGAAGTAAATCTTCGTTCTCTCCCTGGTATTGGGAACCCATCCAAATGAGGGCTTAGATTAGATCTTAGAATATCACTGACAACGTCCGCTCCAAGTTTGGCATCTGCCTCAGCACGACTCCAATAATAACAACTGCGGCGCTCACCATTGACATCAACTTCGATCACGATGGAATTTGAGTCGGAGCCGTAATTGCGCGGAACGCCCCCCGGCGTTCCCGCATTCCAGACAAACCATACAAGCGACATGTTTACACCTCCACGGGCCAACCCGTCACGGTCCCGCACCTTATCAGCTTGGATAGTAAAACTAGATTCGGAACGAGATTGCCCTTGCTTACGCCACAACTTAATAGAAAGCTCACGCCCCTTTGACGGGGGAAGTGTGCCGCCAGGAGAAGAAGCCGTATCCACAGCCGACACACTTTCAGGCTGCTGCGGTAAAGCGGAACTCGACGTCACAGCTGCCCCGCCATCGGCAGAAGGAGCCATGTCCGCTGAGAGCCGGGACGGGGGAACACCATGCTGCGCCACAACTGGCACACCTGCATCCGACACACTTTCAAGCGGCGGCAGTAAAGCTAAACCCCGCACACCACTGCCATGTCCACGGAACAAACTGGTTTCCCCAAACAGGATACCCAGAGTCCTACCCCAAAACCATTCCATACCCCGAAAACACGTCCTAACGACGTCTAAAAGCCCTCTTAAAATGGAGGACTGCGAAGAGGCATCCGGGCCGACCGTACGCGGAACGCCTCCCGAAACAGATATACCGGTTGTCATACGTGTATGTCTAAGGCATTCACTGGAAATGTCAACAAAAACTCTCCGGAATAAACGCTGAAATTTTCGTAAAACTTTCCCCCTCAGTAGGGAAGCAACCTTTTGCTCCAGCGTTACCTGTGCTCTCATAGGTCCGGCATATGACCAACCCCCACCGATGGAGACAATCACGGGCGTGCATATCCACGCCCCCGATCGTACTGGCGACGTCTTTCAGGATCGCCCAACGCGTTCCAGGCCTCGGTTAGCTCTTGAAATTTCGCAGTAGCTTCCGGGCTGTTATGATTTTTGTCGGGGTGCCACTTCATGGCCAGTTTACGGTACGCCGCCTTTATCGCAGCTGGAGATGCATCCTCGTTCACACCTAGGACCGCGTAATAGTTGGGTTTGGGGGCAGACGGAATAAACGAGGATGCATCATGAGGCGGGACATCTTCCTTGGACTGCGAGCTAGGAAAATGATTGGACACGCCACCAGGCTTTCGCGAGGGACGACCAAAAAATGGCGAATCGAAAAATGGCGAATCGAAAAATGGCGACCCGGAAAATAGCGACCCGGAAAATAGCGGATCGTAATTCTTATCAAAAAGGCTAGCAGCACTACCCCAAAAACGAAACCCCGACGAGATTCCGTCCGGAAAAGAACCTGTCGATTCTCCCCGCTGTCCCTGCCGCGTGGGAGAGCTGAATGGATCTTTTTGGGAATACGCATCGGCTTCAATGTGCTCCGGCTTAGGGACTGCCCCCGTGGAATTCGGCGGAGGGCCCTCTTTCCCACCGTCTTCGATCGCCGGATCTGGCGTTTGTCGACCTGGTGCCGCTGCCGAATCGGGCTCCATTTGCTGACGTTTTATCACGTTTACAATCCAGTAAACACAAGCGGCTATGACAGACGCGAGAGCGGCAAAACCCGCAATGATCTGCGGCCCATACCTGCGAAGCGCCTCCCAAAATTGCGTCCTGGCGACATCCGCTGGGGCTATGTCAGTAACGCCAGCACCGGGGTCAACCACCACTGGATCGCTCTGCCCAAAATTCACTGTAACACGTCTTGCAGAACTCATCGGGGGCAGTCTTGAATATTCGATGGAAATGTCAATAATTTTTGGGAAGAAATTTTGCTGAAATCTATTCCCCCAATGGGACGCGGAAACATCCCGCATCCGCGTCAATTTTCCATGCCTTTTAGTCGGCGATAGAGGGTACTTCGGCTAATTCCGAGAAATTTTGCCGCCTGCGAATGATTCCCCCCACATTGGTTTAAAATTTCATGGATACCGGCTGGAGCGGAGGAGCACCGATCCGGGAGCGGGATGGGATCGGCACGGGGCACAATGGTGGGAATAAAGTAGTTTTCCAAACGCCTCAGATTAAGTGTTTCGCCGGGATAAAGGGCTGCGGTGGCGTCGCAAAAGTTACGCAATTCCCGCACGTTCCCCGGCCATGGGTATTTTTGGAGGACGGCGAGCACGCCCTCTCCCAAGCGCGGGGCCGGATGGTGTGCCTGCCAAAAAAGCTCTATCAGTGCGGGAATATCTTCAACGCGTTCTCGCAGGGATGGGATGTGGATGGTTACAACGTTGATTCGGTAAAATAAATCCTCGCGGAAAGTTCCTTCCCGCACCAGCACGTCAAGGTTCGCGTTTGTTGCCGCAACGATTCGCACATCGACGGAGATAGTGGTATCCCCTCCGAGTCGTTCGAAGGATTTCGATTCCAGCACGCGCAACAGCTTAACCTGCGTCGCCGGCGGAAGTTCTCCAATTTCGTCAAGGAATAGGGTTCCCCCGTTCGCCCGCTCAAAATATCCGATGTGTCGCTGGCGCGCGTCCGTGAAAGCTCCCCGTTCGTGGCCAAAGAGCTGGCTTTCCACCATTTCTCCGGGGAGTGCGGCACCATTGAGTGCCAAAAAAGGCCTGTTCGCGCGGGCACTCAGCCGATGGATTTCCCGGGCAAAAAGATCTTTCCCCGCGCCCGTTTCACCGATCAGCAAGACTGAGGCGTTTGTCACCGCCACCCGACGGACCAGATTTAGCGCCTTCTGCAGGGCCGGGGAATCTCCGATGATGGCCGTTGGCGCCCATGTCCCGGGACCCATGCCGGAGGATGCCTTTCGCCAAAATATCTCCTCCAGCGCCTTTTTAAGCGCCAATGGATCCAATGGCTTTAGCAAAAAATCGGCCGCACCCGCTTTCATAGCGGAAACCGCCGCGGGGACATCCGCGTGATCGGCCACAAATATGCAGGCGGGCGCCGGCGAAAGCGCCTGGCAAAAGCGGAGAATGTCCATTCCAGATCCCTCCCGCGGGCACCATTGGGAGAGTACGGCGGTAAAGGGCTTTGGCGTCGTTCGCAACTCCTCGATGGCGTCGGAAACGCCATGGGCCCGGACCACCTCGCACGTATCTCGCAGCATGCGTCTTAGCCCCTCTACCTCGCGGTCGTCACCATCGACTACGAGCAGCTTTTTTCCGTCGCCACACTCCCATGCCATAGTAAAAATTCTATCCCATCGAAACGTCTTATAACCGTCGGCTAATGTCACATCCAGCGGCAGTCCCGTTGGCCTGTCAAGCCTGGGACCTGCGTTTTTGAAGGAGGAGCATTCGTGGCCGCCCGGAAAGATCACGTATTCTTTCCTGGACCCGCAATCCAACCTGTCCCGCCACGAAGATCAGGTAATCGTGCTGGGTAATACCAGTTTCAACGGCAAGCAATCCCCCGGGCGAAAGAAATGCCGGAGCTCCGCGAATGATGATTTCCAGGTGGCCCGTTCCGCCCCGTGGGGCAACGAGTGCCCGGCGCGGCTCGTAAAGGCGCACCTCCGGCGACGCACTTTCCAGTTCTCCTTCATTCAAATAGGGGGGATTGCTCACAATGTGGTCCCACGTTCCCCGGAGCATTTGAAACCAATCGGATTGGTGGAAGGTTATACGTTTTTCCATGGAACAGTGCTTCGCATTTGCACGAGCGAGAGATAGGGCATTGGCGTCTAAATCGGAGGCGGTTAGCGTTGCCTCGGGAAAAAGTTTTCCCAACGCAAGGATGATCGCCCCGGAACCCGTACCCAAGTCGAGAATGGATCCAGGGAACTCGGCTGCGGCGGCGTAATAATTTTTGATGGCACCGACCAATTCTTCCGTTTCTGGGCGGGGAATGAGCGCCCGCGAATCAACCATTAGCTCAAGGTTGCCGAATGTGACCGTTCCCAGGATATGCTGCAGCGGCTCCCGTCGGGCGCGGCGACAAACGCATTCCTCAAACGCGCGACGTTCCGCGGGTGTGACCTCCCGCCCGTGGAAAAGATACAGTTCCATGCGCCCACACCCGAGGACGCGGGCCAAAAGCCATTCCCCATCGCAACGGGCGTCTTCCACGCCTCGTCGGCTTAAAATTTCTTCCGCCCAATGGAGAAGCGATGTGACACGGAAAGGCACGATGGAGTGGTGGTCTCGCGCATTCACAGGGATTGCAACGGAAATAGTTCCATTTTTCCATCGGGGTATAGTAAAGCCTGCGAAAGCTGTTAAAATTTACGGAACGACGGCCTACGTTCCGCGGATGGCGTGGTTGAGCAAGCGGTACTGCATGGCCTCGATGAGGTGCCGGGTACCAACGCATTCCCCTCCCTCCAGATCGGCGATGGTCCGTGCGACACGGAGGATTTTTCCATGGGCGCGGGCGGAAAGGGCGCCGGTATCCAAGGCCTGCCGCAAGAGTGATTGCTCTTGCTCGCCGAGCGGACAAAAGCGGCGCAATTGGCTTTCGCCCAATCTGGCATTGCACGAAAACATATGATTTTTGTAGCGAAGGGTTTGCATTTGTCGCGCCCGTTCGACGCGCTCGCGGACCTGTTCAGATGTTTCCCGGGGGCTACTTTGCGTCGCCGTGAGCGCAGTTGTTGGGACTGGCGGGACTTCAATGTGCAAATCGATGCGATCCAAGAGCGGACCACTAATTTTGCCCAAATATTCCTGAATTTGCCGCTGGGAGCACCGGCAGCTGTGGATTTTGGATCCGTAATAGCCGCACGGGCAAGGATTCATGGCGGCGATGAGGGTAAACTCGCAGGGGAATTTTACCTTCCCAAAGCTGCGGGAAATGACGATTTTACCGCTGTCCATGGGCTGCCGCAGGGATTCTAGGGTTGCGCGGGAAAATTCAGCCAATTCGTCGAGAAATAATATGCCGTGGTGGGCAAGGGAAATTTCCCCCGGATGGGGATTGCTGCCGCCGCCTACCAGGCCCACACGGCTAATGGAATGATGTGGCGCGCGGAAGGGCCGGGAGAAATGTCGAATTTCCTCCCCGTGCATCTGCCCCGCCGCCGAATAAATGCCCACGATGTCGATAAATTCTTCCGTCGTCGGTGGTGGCATGATGGTTGGAATGCGCCGGGCAAGCATGGATTTGCCAACGCCAGGGCTGCCAATCATGAGCAAGTTATGCTCGCCAGCCACGGCAATTTCGGCGACCCGCTTGACCCGTTCCTGGCCGACGATGTCCGAAAAATCTAATAATTCGGGGTCGGCGGGCTGATCGGGGTCAAATGTGGTATTCAGCACGAACGCCTTGGTTTCCCTCTGTGCCCGCGGCGTAAGGCCCAGAAGTTCAATGGCCTCGGCCAACGTTCCCACGCCGTAGATTTCCACGCCGTCGATCAGGGCTGCCTCACGGGCGGAGGCCGCGGGAAGCAAAACGGCACGCCTGCCCATTTGCCGCGCCTGGATAGCTAGGGCGATCGCCCCGCGGATGGGCAAAATACGGCCCGACAGGCTCAATTCCCCGGCAATGAGGAAGTCATCACCGCACTCCACGGAAATTTGCCCACTTGCCCAAAGCATGCCCAGGGCGATGGGGAGGTCGTAAATGGGGCCCTCCTTGCGCATGCTGCCCGGGGATAGATTAATGGTTGTCCGCGTGTGAGGCAGCTTGAATTTACTGCTTTGCAGGGCTGAACAAACCCGGTCTAGGGATTCCTTCACGGCCACATCGGGAAGCCCTACGAGCACGAAGCGTAATTCCCCCCGCTCGCCCATATTGACTTCGATCTCAACGGGATAGGAAGTAATTCCCCAAAGCGCACCGGAATGGATCGTTGACAACACGATAAAATCGTAAATTGTTAATCCGGAAAAGCAAGACTAATTTAAGCGGGAAGACTTACCAATTGATATTTTATTTTTTAGAAGCCTGATTTTTGTCCATAGAATCATAAGATGCCTTGCAGAAGTCGCTTTTAGGGCATTTTGCCCCGCATGAAATGCGGGCTTCATAACAGTGTTTCCGACTTATGCAGGACCTCTATTTTTTCGCATTGGTCGCAAATTACGCCTAGCACCTCCCGCCAGGAACACGGAAGCACCCAACAATCGCGATCTGTCGGGCGATCATTTGCATGGTGGTTGCAGCTTAATCAATGGAATGTGGCACATGGCAAACAGCTGTTCCACGAGCGGGTCATTGCGGTAATCTTCGTAGTACTTCACCGCGGCGATGCCTGAGCACAGAAGAGCCTGCGTGCAATGAATACAGGGTGAATGTGTGATGTAGGCGGTGGCACCTTCCACGGAACTCCGCGGCGGCCGAGTTGATTAAGCCTTCAAAAGGCTTAACATCTCCACAAGTGATCCCATAGCAATTTTTCCTAAAAACATGCCTCCAGTGTGTAGGTCTCTCCGTTTATCTCCACAAACTCAAATCCCTCTGTTTTCAGGAAATTTACTCCAGCTTCGCGAATTTTCTCGTCGTCGGAATTAAGAACCAGGGCAACAAACAGTTGAAAATTTCTAAAATCAGCAAGATTTACTCTTTGTTGTGCGATAAAATTATAACCCTTTTTACGCTGTGTTACATCCGGAGAAGCTAAAAGCGCCATGGAAAGCGGTATATCAACATTCGTTAACGACATTATGTCGGGGAGGATGTGCTTGCCCTCGCAAAACTTCAAAAAGTCGGCGAGCACCGCCACACATTCCTCCATGGATGGATAGGGAAAAAACTGTGATGGCGAAGCGCGCACCGAAGCGTTAAATAGAGGCAACGAAACAAGGCAAGCCCATGGCAACATCGGCTCTAATGTCCGTATCAAATCCTGTTTATTTTGGATTCCATCCAAATATCGATATCCATCTTGGCGAACTTTCGGGTCTGTCGATCCTAAATTCCGCGCAATTTGTTCGGGAGAAAAATCAGTCCTAGTAGTCGCCAATTCTGCTTGGCGTTCGGCTAACAAGTGCTGCAGTTGGTCTTTGATTTGCTCACAAGTGTCAGGACCATCCATACTATCAGATAAATTCCTACAATCTTGGAGGAGTTGGAATGTGGGAAATCCGACATACTCAGTCAGAATTCGGCCATACATTTGATCTGCAAGAAAATCACCGGGAAGCCCATTACCAGACGCTCTAAACACTTTCGATGGTGATACGGCTACATCACTCGTTGGAGTAAGATATAACGGCAGAAGTCCTTGAAGTTCGGCTTTTGCTTTTTCCACAACATGCTCTTTTTCAAACACGGCAGCAAGGGACATAAGCATGCGAAGTTGTACACGGCTGAATTTGCCCAATAACATTTCATTCCAAAGCTCATCAAACAAGTCCGCATATGTATCTCGCAAAATATGTTGAATTTCGACGGACTGTAAGAATTGGACAAGTAAGATACGTACTCGCGGGTCACATCTGGGATCGAGAGTAAATTTGATAATCTCTGGGCCTTGCGCTCTAATCAGGTCGCGGAACAGTCCGTTTCCGATAATGAAACTAAGCCCTGAGGTGGCAATCTCCACTTTGGGGGATTTCAAAACCAATTTCACGAAAGCGTCACTAGCATGTCCTAAAAGTAGATTTTCGAGATTATATTCCTTTAAAAGTCTATACCCATCGCTTAAAAACGGTTTACCCATTGCCAAAACTTGCTCAATGAGCAGTGGAGTATTTTCGCGAATATACCTCGCAATATCAAGACCATTTTGAATGGCAATTTTCATGCCTGCTTTGCGGACGAATGGATTGGGGGAAAACACTACAAATTTTACAAATGCATCCGGATCATCATGACAAAAATCCGGAAATGCGCCCTCTCCCAAGGAAAGTAAAACATTCTGCGTATGTTCCGTCGGCTCATGCTGAGGATGAAGATTTGGGGCTAAGGCTCCCAAAAACTTCGGCCTCAATAGCGAATTTCGGATAATATTCTCAAGGCATCGGCGTAGCTCACTTAAACTGTCACCTCCAAAGATGTCCCCTATGATGTCATTTGGAATTGGGAATTGCAATGCATACAAAAGATTTTCGGAATCATCACTTTCCAAAATGGCAGACAACCCATTAACTGCCGCAAAAATACGCGCCGCATGCGCCAAATCATGGGCAAGCATCTGTCTCACAAGATCCGAGTTTCTGAGGAAAAATTCACGTAAGTCATCTTTCGCGGGACCATCTGGCAGGGATTCGGCAAATCTCACGACCGCACCGCCATTGAACCAAAATTTAGTCCCCGGTTTGCATTTCGCTAAGTGGTCGTATGCCAATTTTCGCAATTCAGGATCACTGGATCCCAGGAAGCACTGAAGGTAATCTTGGATCCAATTTATAAGAGCAGGAATTCCTTGCACATGCGACGGGAGCTTTACCCCATGGGGCAAAAGCACCCGGAACGCTTCTTTTGCTGCATCAGGGTCGAATGGCTTTCCCGGTTTCGCAAATATCCCGCGGCGTCCACCCGTCGGCAGGGAATCATACAATTTCTTGCTCGCCTTTTGGACTTCTTCCAGCGTGGGTAAATCTCGCTCCGGCTGCGGGCTCGGATCAAGTGTTGGATGTAGGCCAGGCTTAAGGGGCGGATTCCTTTCGATGACTGGATCCAGGCAAGGGCCTGAACTAGGCTGGGGTTCAGGGTCTGGGGAAGCTAATTTTTCATCCTCATCGGTTGAATTTTTTTTCGGCGAAATATCGGATTTTTGAGATGGCCTGGCTGGGACGGAGTCGCCCGCCTCCAAAGGTTTTTCCTGCGGAGATAACCCGGTTTGCACACCTCCCGCCTCGGGGAGTGTGACTGGCGAAATTAAACGGGTGCGACTGGTGGCAAGCGTCGCGCGCATGCAAATCCAAAAAATAGTGACGGGCTTACCCGTGTATTTACAATAGAAGAACCGGACAACGACGTAAACCATGCCAGCGGGAAAAAAAACAGTTAACGCAACTGCAAGGGTCCAATCCTTTAACTTGGCCCGCCCAAAATTCAACTTACCCGCACCACTCTTCACAAGTTGCGCGTAATTCAACGTGCTGACGGAATCAGCCGCCAATTTCGGAACAGACCCAGCGCTCGGTGAGAATTGGTTTGTTCTTTGTGGAGGATTTACCCATGTCATGAATTCCTTTCTCGCCTGGCTCCAAAAACCAAGTTGCATTTACACGCTATTTAGACAAAAGTACACAATAAATTTAATTTGGCAAGTTTTTTTATTGAAATCTCATTTTAATCTCTGCATCCCCTACCATTTTTCGCCCGTGTGCGGCCGCACCAACAACTTTGAAACGCGAAAAACCTTTACAGCACCTCCCATTTTTCCGCCATAGGTTTTCCATGGCGAAGGAGAAAAAGCGGCTGGGAGTTTGGGCTCTGACGATGATCAACTTCGCAGCCATCCTCAACCTGCGCAATTTGCCGCTGCTATCCACCTACGGCATGGCAATGATTGTTTTTTATCTCATTGCCGCCTTGTGCTTTTTTGTGCCAACGGCCCTCATATCCGCTGAGTTGGCATCCGCCTTCGTGGAAGAGGGGGGCATGTTCACCTGGGTCAACCGCGCCATCGGGGGGAAAACTGCCTTCTTCTGCGAATGGATCGGGTTTATTACCACGGTCACTGCACTGACAACCACCATTGTATGCCTCACCACATCCATGGCACTTAGTCTAGGATCCACACTTTCAAACAACAAATGGTGCGTCTGTCTGGCTGTGGTGGTGGGTGTTTGGCTGGCCACTTTTTTGGCCCTCCGTGGAACCCGATTCGCAAGTCGGGTCATCGCCCTCGCATCAACCATCGGAACCCTTTTGCCCATTGGGCTCATGGTGGTCCTTGGAATTCATTGGGCCGTATGCGGACGGCCCATCTCCTTTGACCTATCCCCCAGATCGCTTTGGCCAGATTTTTCTAACTTTTCCAATGTTTCCTTTCTTGCAGGAATTATGTTCGCCTTTGCGGGCATTGAAATGTCGGCCTACTACGTGAAAGACGTCCAAAATCCGAGTAAAACCTACCCACGCGCCATTTTTTGTTCCATGTTGCTCATACTCGGAGTGTCGCTGGTGGGGTCGATGGCCATCGCCATGGTGGTTCCGGCGGGGACGATTCGCATTGAAGCCGGTGTCATGCAGTCCATTGGCATTATGCTGGAGGCAGTCCATTGCGGACGGCTTACACCCATCATTGGGTTTCTCATGGTATTCGGGGGCATTGCGTTTGTTTTTGCGTGGATTGCCGGGCCAGCCCGTGGAATTTATGCGGTGCGCCACACGGGATTTTTGCCGCCCTTCCTACAAAAGACAAACTCCATGGGCACGCCCGTGGCCATCCTCTATTACCAGGCGGCCATGGTTACCATTTTGGCCCTCCTGTTCCTATTCGTCCCGTCTGTAAGCCTTTGTTTCTGGATCATCGACGCATCGGCGTCGGTGCTGATGCTCATGCACTACGCGTGCCTGTTTGCCGCCGGAATTATTTTGCGCTACAAAATGCCCCGTGCGCCGCGAACCTACAAAATTCCATGCGGAAATTGGGGAATGATCATCCTCGGTTCCGTTGGACTCATAAATGTCCTGTTTTGTATCGTCATTTCCTTTTTTGTCCCCACGGAAATGCGACAAACCATATCTCGGCCCCTCTTTGCCTGGTTGCTTTGTGGCGTGACGCTTTTGCTTCTTTGTCCGCCGTTCGCCTTCATCGCCGCGCAAAAGCCCAACTGGAAAGCATAGTTTCAAGTACGCGAGCTCCGTAATTATCCACGTAGAAGACAATATCGCCCAATTACCTGCCAGGCGCAGAATTTTTGCCAGGAAAACATTTGGTAGTAGTCACAGCTGGCGAGGATCTTCCCGGATTTTGCATCTTGGCAAGCCGCCAAGGTGGTAATCGGCACAGTTATTGTGGCCATAAACCTGCGGGAGACTTTTTTAAATGGGTTGTGAGATTTTTTTGTAAAACCAGCTTGACTTGCTTTGTAAAAATCTTAGAAAGGTCCGCGAGATATGTCTTACGGGTCTTGGATTTGGGAAGGTTTTCGCCGGAGCTCCCCTTGGGGTGGCTCAGGCGGCCTTAGATACGGTTTGTGGGTTACCAAAAAATTTGTTGGCCCATCCATCTTTCCCTGGCGGCGGCTTGACTTATAAATTTTTAATGTGAAAATAGTGCCCATCGGGGGGTTGGTATGGATCGGAAAAAGAGCGTATACGAGTTTGGGGTGCACACGGATGGTGATGCAAAAATGAAAGAACTCTTGGGGGGAAAGGGCGCCAATCTGGCAGAAATGGCCAAAATTGGACTCCCCGTCCCACCGGGGTTTACTATAACCACCGCTATTTGTGCCGCTTATACGGCCAACGGGTGTAGGTTGCCCGCGGACGTGGAAAAGGAGATGGAGAAGGCCCTGGCCAACGTGGAGAAACAACAGGGAAAGAAATTCGGCGACGCCAAAAACCCGCTGCTATTTTCCGTGCGATCCGGCGCACGCGAATCCATGCCGGGAATGATGGATACCATCCTAAACCTGGGACTCAACGACGAGACGGTTAAAGGTCTGGCGGAGGCCACCCGCAATGCACGGTTTGCCTATGACTCCTACCGGCGCTTTATTCAAATGTATGGTGACGTTGTTATGGAGGTACGTGCGGCAGATGAGCATGCCCACGACCCCTTTGAAGAAATTCTTTCAGCGGCGAAGACATCTGCGAATGTGAAGTTTGACAATGAACTTTCCGCGGAGCAGTTGCAGGGGATCATTGAGCGCTACAAGGAGCTTATCCAGAAATTCGTAGGGAAATCTTTCCCGCAGAATGTGCATGAGCAGCTACGTGGGGCCATTGGTGCCGTATTTAAGTCCTGGAATAACGAGCGGGCCATCCTCTATCGGCGCAAGTACGGCATTCCCAGCGAATGGGGAACCGCCGTGAATGTGCAGAGCATGGTTTTCGGCAACATGGGCAATGACTGTGCCACGGGTGTCGCATTTACCCGAGACCCGGCCAACGGGGAAAATATCTTCTACGGAGAGTATCTCATCGACGCCCAAGGGGAAGACGTTGTCGCCGGCATCCGCACGCCCAATCCCATCGCCGATCTGGCCCGGGACATGCCCGATGTATATAAGCAGCTGGAAAATGTACGGGCGGCCCTGGAAAAGCACTTCCGTGACATGCAGGATTTTGAGTTTACCGTACAACAGGGCAAGCTCTACATGCTGCAAACGCGCAATGGAAAGCGTACGGGATTCGCCGCCGTCCGCATTGCCGTGGAGATGGAAGAAGAAGGTCTCATTGAACGGGATACCGCCATTAAACGCATCCCGGCAGACTCAATTTCTTCACTATTGGTACCCATTTTCGACGGCAATGCGAAGAAAAATGTCAAATTGATCGGTCGTGGACTTCCCGCCGGCCCTGGCGCCGCATCGGGGAAAATTTGTTTTTCCGCCAAAAAAGCCGAGGAGCTGCACGCGCGCGGGGAAAAGGTCCTGCTCTGCCGTGCGGAAACGTCGCCAGAGGATATTCGTGGCATGCTTGCCGCCGAGGGCATTTTGACCAGTCGTGGTGGGGTAAGCTCCCATGCGGCATTGGTTGCACGGCAAATGGGAAAGGTGTGCATCGTCGGTGCTTCCTGTCTACAGATGGATTACAGCACGCTCACCATGAAAGCGGGGGATGTGGTACTAAAAGATGGGGATGAGATTTCCATCGATGGCACTATGGGGGAAATCTTCGCAGGATCCGTACCCACAGTCCCATCGGAAATTAACCAAGTGCTCCTGGGCACCCTAAAACCGGAACAGAGCAAACTCTATGGCATGTACGCCAAGCTAATGAAGTGGTGCGATGAATGTCGCAAATTGAAAATTTTCCTCAATGCGGATTCTCCCAAGCAGGCAGAAACGGGCCTGCTCTACGGAGGTGAGGGCATCGGACTCATCCGCACGGAGCATATGTTTTTTGAAGGCACGCGCATTGACCACATGCGCGAAATGATTCTAGCGGAAACTGTTGCGGCGCGTGAGGCAGCATTGGAGAAACTGTTGCCCTTCCAGCGGGAAGATTTTACTGGAATTTTCAAAGCCATGAAAGGGCTACCGGTTACCATCCGCCTCTTCGACCCGCCTCTTCACGAATTCGTACCCCACGAGGAATCGGCCCAGCGGGCATTGGCGTCCAAAATGGGTATCAGTTTTGAAAATGTCCGGGAGCGGGTGAGTGCGCTTAGGGAATTTAACCCCATGCTGGGCCATCGCGGGTGCCGACTGGGAATTTCCTATCCGGAAATCAGTCGCATGCAGGCGCGTGCGATTTTTGAAGCCGTTGTGCAGTGCAAAAAAGAAGGTGTTTCCGTTCACCCGGAGATCATGATTCCGCTAGTGGGATTCGTCAAAGAGCTCCGGAACCAGGTGGATACCGTCAACACGGTGGCCAGCGAAATTTCCAAATCCACGGGGATCACTTTGGACTATATGGTAGGAACGATGCTTGAACTACCCCGTGCCTGCCTGCGTGCTGGAGAAATCGCTGAGATTGCCCAATTTTGCAGTTTCGGCACCAACGACCTGACACAGACCGCTTTGGGCATGAGCCGGGATGACATGGGAAGTTTCCTCCCCCGTTACAACGAATTGGAAATTTTCACCCGCAACCCCTTTGCCACCATTGACGAGGACGGTGTCGGCGAAATGATGGCCATTGCCGCGGAACGTGCTCGGAAAACCCGCCCGGATATCATCCTTGGAATTTGTGGAGAACATGGCGGAGAACCCAATTCGGTGAAATTTTGCAATAAGCTCAAATTGACCTACGTGAGTTGTTCGCCAAATCGCGTTCCTGTCGCCAAGCTCGCCGCTGCCCAAGCGGTTTTGGAACAAAAATAACCAAAACACAGCTCGCCAAATCGCTTTAATTTTCCGATGACACATTCCACTAAATTTCTCTTCCGAAGAAGGCCTTTTTCCTCTTCCGTGTTCCTGTTTTTCATGTTCGTGCGCGCGGGTGTAACAGATCGTAACCCAGCTCGTTCGAGGCGTTCCCTAACTTGGCTTGAGCAGTAACCTTTGTCCCCAATCGCAGTCCCGATGCAACCTCGGAGCAAATTTTCCGCTTCCTTGACGTCGTGCCTGCTGCCGTCCGTCAGGCGAAATGCGACGATTTTTCCGCGTTCATCGA
>JAITCU010000011.1 GCA_031282835.1 Puniceicoccales bacterium | reverse complement strand
TATGACGCCGGGATAGATGCGCTATTTCTTCTGAAGTATTTTTTTCTTTCATATTTTTCCGTGCGCGCGCGATGAAATTTAATCCGCTATTTTTTAATGCTTTTCTCACATCCTTGCTGACATAACCCCTGTCTCCGAGGCCTGTGTCCGAGAGGGATTGCAGGAGCGGTCTAGCCATGGGAATGTCCGATATTGAGCCCTTTGTAATGGCAAAATTTACAACTTGTTTCCATGAATTTTCAGATAAATGAAGTTCGCATGCTGGACCTGAATCATGGGAGAAATCCCAGTCATTTTTCTTACAGACATCATCCACCGCGATAAACAAACCAATCAATGCATCTTCTTGAGACATTGCAAAAAACACGAAGATGCAGCAAGATCTTCATGGCGAGCCAATTAAAAATTCGTTCATACTGGACTCGATGTTAGAGTGGTTTTTAAACTTTTTCCATCGGGGTTAGTCAGCAGCTTCAGAGATTTTGCAATTCGCACCTGTAACTGGCGTATGCGCAAGGATTTAAGCGTGCCCTGGAAAGCCAATCCCGGAGGGAGCTTAGCAAAATTCGGCAAAAAGTTTTTCAGCGTGCTTGTGATTTTTGCGGAATCTGTACAGGCTGAGGAAAATGAAAAAGCAACTGCGCTGGAAAGAGACCACGTGTGACGAGGAGGCAGCCAACCGGCTGCATCGGCTCCTGCGAATCCCATTGGTTATGGCAAAAATCTTATCTGCCAAGGGGTTGCGGGATCCACAGGCTGCCAGACTCTTCGTCGAATCGCGTCTATCGCAGCTGGATGACCCGTTCAAGATTCTAAATTTGCAGGAAGCGGTGACGCGCGTTTGGCAGGCGATGATCCGCCGGGAGCGGGTGTCGATTTTCGGCGACTACGACGCCGACGGGATCACCTCCACGGCTCTAATGGTCCATTTGCTGCGCCATTTCGGAATAGACGTCAAGTACTTCGTCCCGCGCCGCTTCGAGGAGGGTTATGGCCTCTCACACAACGTGGTGGAGCGAGCATATTCGGAAAGCAAACCCGACCTAGTCATCGCACTGGATTGCGGGACGAATTCGACGGAGGAAATTGAATGGATGCGCACACAGCAGACGGACGTGATTATTATCGACCATCACCGGGCAAATCGCGAATTGGCCCGGAATCTCCTGCTTGTAAATCCCAATGTCAATCAGGAAGATTGTCGGTCCTCGCTGGGCATATTTTGCACGGCCGGATTGGTATTTAAGTTTTCCTACGGGTTTCTAAAGCACGGCCGGCAATGTCGGGATCCACGTGCGGCGTCATACAGTTTGAAAGGCCAATTGGACCTGGTTGCACTGGCGACCATAGCCGATGTGGTACCATTAGTCGGCGAAAATCGCATTTTTGTCAAATACGGCCTTAAGGAGTTGCAGCACCCAAGGCGCATTGGTACCCGAGCCATCATGCGGCAAGCGATCCGCGAGGTGGAGCAACCGCTAATGGCGTCCGATATCTCCTTCAAGGTCTGCCCACGCATCAACGCTAGCGGGCGCATCGCGGATGCCTCCCTCCCTGTGGAAATGTTTTTGAGCGAGGATGAAAATGCGGCAGACCGCATGGCTCTAGAGCTCTCCAAAATGAATGAGGAGCGGCAACGGATTGAATCGGAGATTACCAGGGAGGCCAGCGAGATGGTTGAGACGCAGTATTCCAATTGCAATTCGATCGTCCTATTCAACGATAACTGGCACACGGGCGTCATAGGTATCGTGGCGGGGAAGCTTATGCAGCGTTATCGCAAACCATGTGTGGTCCTAAGCCGCGAGGAGAGCGACATGGCAAAAGGTTCTGGCCGCTGCGTCAATGGGCTCAACCTAGTAGATCTTCTTTCTAAATGTTCGCACCTATTAGGCTCCTGGGGTGGTCATCCGTTGGCCGCTGGAATTGGCATGCCTCGGGAAAATGTGGATCGCTTCCGGGATGCATTTGAGGTACGTGTCTCGGAGGCATTGAAAATTATTGACGTTGGCAATGACTTGGAAATCGCCGCATGGATAAATGTGGCCGACATACACGAGGCCCTTATGCGACACTTGCGCCAGTTGGAACCGTATGGCCAGGAAAACCAACAGCCCATCTTCGGAATCCACGGCGTATCTTTTGCGACACCTCCGCATATTTTTGGGAATTGCCAGCAGCACTTTAATTTCACGCTTACGGACGGGCGAAGAAGTATTCATGGCGTTGCTTGGCACCAGGCTGCGTGCCTGCCAGATATTCCCGATACCTTTGACGCGGCGGTGCGGTTAAATACGTCCTATTGGAACGGCAGCCGTGGCGTCCAGGTGGAATTGGTAAATTTTCGCTCCGTAACCCAATCGTAGTACTTAAGTTAGCCTTTGTCATCTTCCAATATTCCGTTTAGAGCGCAAGTGCTTGCGTGAGAAATTTTTACATCAACGATTTTGCCAATTAATTCTTTGGGGCCCAGGAAGAACACCTTTTTATGGTGTGGGGTGTATCCCCAGAGAATATGGTGATCTCTGGTCGATGGTTCTTCCACGAGAACCGGTTGATGCGAATTAAGGAATAACCGATTTCGCCGAATGGAAGTAATGGCTAGTTTTTTTAGGAGAATCTGATGTCGCTCCTCACAGACATCTTGGGAAACTTGGTTGCCCATCGCCGCCGCTGGTGTTCCAGCGCGCGGGCTGTATTTGAAAATGAACGCCATGTCGAAATCGATTTTGTCGAAAAGCTGCTCCGTTTGGCGGAAATCCTCTTCCATTTCGCCGGGGAATCCAACGATGAGGTCAGTAGAAATGGCCATTTCGGGCAAATTCTGGCGGAGTTTATGCAAGACCTCCAACGCTGTTTGTCTGGTATAAGGCCGGCGCATGGAACGCAGTATGCGATCGGACCCGCTTTGGATGGGGAAGTGTACATGCGGGCAAAGCTTGGGAAGGTTCGCATAGCAGCCAATGAGATCGTCGCGAAATCCGGATGGATGTGGTGAAAGAAACCGGATTCGCTCCAACCCGTTGATGGCATGGACTCTTTCGAGGAGTTGGACGAATGGACTTTTCCCATTCTCGAACGGAATCTTACGAATTCCATAGAAATTAACAATTTGTCCTCCCAGTGTGACCTCCTTAACACCTCTTTCCGCGAGAAATTGCACCTCGCGCACGATGCTTTCCATGGGCCGGCAGGTTTCCCGGCCGCGTGTCTTAGGAACAATGCAGTAGGAA
Source organism: Puniceicoccales bacterium (assembly GCA_031282835.1). Classification (GTDB taxonomy): domain Bacteria; phylum Verrucomicrobiota; class Verrucomicrobiia; order Opitutales; family JAIRLM01; genus JAIRLM01. Next base: position 30,822 of record JAITCU010000011.1, on the reverse strand, counting down.
CAGTTCATGTTGCACCCGTTGGCAATGGTAACGAACGCAGAAGCCCGGGTGATTTTCCGGCGACAGAAATCGTCGGACGTTTCCGTATCTCCGTTGGAAAGGAAAATTTGTTTCTCTCCGTTTTCCAAGCGCCTTAAAACCTTTCCAATGGCATGGATGCATCCGGGGGAAATGGCGAAATCCAGGTCTGGAATAAGGCGAAAAAGCTCTCGTCCTAAATTCTGGGCCATGCATCCGGTGACGCCGAGAGAAAAATTTTTTTCTATCTTTTTGCGGCGTGCGAGGGAGTGCAGACGTCCGATGGCCTTGCGCTCCGCCTGCTCACGGACACTGCAGGTATTGAGAATGACGATGTCGGCGGCGGTCTCGGAGTCGATCTGTTGGAATCCACTATCCACCAGCACGGATTCCATGAGTTCTGTATCATGCCCATTCATCTGACATCCATAAGTCCTGATGAAAAATCGACGGCCCACCGGGCGCAAATCCATTGCCTCTCCAATTTTTGGCAAGGACTAAAGGCCATCCGCTTGCGCTTACAATACTCACGCACGCACTTTTCTCGTTCGCTGAAGTTGAGGTAGGAATGCGTGTGCACTTTCTTTTGTCGTTTTTTTGATAATTGATTCTCATTATTTCATCGATTTGATGAGCTAGCTCAGTTTTTTTGTTTGTTGGTGATATTTTTTGAATAGCTTTCACCGCTGGCGGCGGGCTGGCTTGTCTTAAAGGTGTAGGAAATTCTCGTGAAAACGAGGGTTCCAGTCTTAAGCCAGGAGTCAGTCCTGGGGTTTGGAATATCTGCAATTCGCAATCATCATCAAAAATATCTGTCGTGGATATGGCGGTATCGGTAGTGTTTTTCATATTGGACCTCTCATGTTAGAATTCGAATTCAAGGACTATATTGGCGGGGGATGGGCGTTTGTCAATTTTTTTGTGGTTTTGGTGAATTTTTGTTAAATTCTGGATGGATTACGGGAAAAAACGCAGGGCCATTGGTGGCGAAGGTGATAAATCTTTTACGGGTTTGGCTGGACGCACGGGAACGGAAATTTCTTCCGTGTTCAGGGGGTAATTCAAAAAAAATTTGATTTTGTAGAAATTCTGTCTAAAATCCCTGTTTACCGTGTTTCTTTGGGCCAAGCGCATAAGAGCCTGCGCAATAGGAATTTCTATTGTAGTCCCTATTTGCTTGTTTGGCGATAACATAATTTCAACCAGCGAGAATGCGCAAGTTACGAGTGATCCTATCTATTTCATAGGTACGGGAGCCATTACGACTACCAATATGCCCGCGGTTCTATTTAGGGCTGCGGAAAGCGAGGAAGAGGATGAATTCGAAATTTATGCCTACCGGAAATATGGGACAGGTCCAACGATTTCTACCTTATACACGGGATCGAAAAGTGGCCCGGCGCTGTTGGTGCTAGCGGGCGAGGCTGTGGCCAGCGAGCCCGTGGGTGTGACACTCGGATTGTACAACGATTACGGTGGTGATCTGTTCTTTTCTGCCCTTGGAACCACGCGTGTCTCGGTTATTTCGGCCAGGCGGGCGAAGGGAACGGTGGGAACGGATACCCAAACTCCACTCTATGAATATTTTTTCATAGATCCGGGAAACGGTTCGGGTATGACCTTCGCGGCCCAGGTTTTGGGGGAATTTGGCAACCCAGAAACTACAGCAGATGGATCCGTGTCCGTGTTTGGGAATGGTCCGTGCGCGTGGACTGGCAGCCCGTTTGCGGAGACACCTACTGCGACATTCATCGACAGGAATTGGATATTTGGCCATTTTGGCGATGGAAATACCTTCACCGCCGACATATCCAATTCTGGGCCGTATACGGCCAGTGCCACGATCTTCGGAACGGAAAGTCCCCGAAGCGGTGCCGCCGTGAACCTCGACAATTGGGTTTTCGAGGGATTTGGAGCGGGAAATGTGTTTCGTTCCACGGCCTATCAGAACGCTGGCGATAGTGCAGTTGCTCATGCCTATGCCACTGTTTTCGGGCCCAACGTTCCCTCTACGACGGAATCGCCGGCATCGTCGGCAAAGGCGTGGACCGTTGGGCGATTTGGCGACCAAAGTGTTTTGATTGCCAGTGCAACCGCTGCAGGTGCGGAGGGCAGCAGTGCTCATGCGACAATTTTTGGCGGTACCACGCCAACGGGAGTGACCGATGCCGTTAGCCCAAATTGGTCCGTGGAATTTGGCGGAAATGCTGTTTTGTTGGCAACCGCCTGCACCGACGGCGTGGGCAGTAACGCTTACGTCGCCGCCCTGGGCGGAGGCAAAAATACGCGCTACTATTTCAATGACCGGGATGTTGTGGGCGGTGGCAGCCCCATTGTTACCATCGCCGGTTTTGCCACGGTCAACGACGGAGGGAAGCAGGTAATTTCTCCCAACGCGGAAAACATCTTCGCCGTACGGCTGGCCGAAAACATGCAAATTAACGTGGGCCGCACGCGCGCAATGCTGGAAGCCTGGGATGAGGGCGGCGTCGCCTTGGCTCAGGTACCGACTTCCACCGCGCCTGATGCTAGTGTACCATATGTCCCAACAATGGGGAAGCAATGTCCTCCGGTTCTCAACTACGAACAGCCGTTTGAGAAACATTCAGGGGGTGGGTGGGCGGCCATTGAGCCTTTGCTTTTTGCAAATACGCATCAGTCCCTTTGGGAAGGAGATACTACTTGGGAGACTAACCAATCCATCGGCATGGGTGGGTCCATCTGGCACACTATGGGTGATGCAAATAGTGGCCGTGTCGGGCCTGGAACTCTGAATATTTTCGGACGCATTGCTAAGGGTGCCCACACGTTAGAAGGGACGGCAATTGGAACGCAGGCTTCCGGTGCTTGCCTGCGCATCGGCAGTGGATGGACGGTCAATTGCTTCTCGCCCATGTGCGATTTTCAAACCATCGAAGTGCTAAACGGAGAATTATACCTGCGGGGCAATGGTACGGACGACCTCGGCGTGTATAACACAGCCATTGGGCAACTGCACGAAAAGAATCCCAATCTTAACGTTTGGGCAAACCTTCATCCCATAGATGGGCGGTTGGTTGTCTGCGGGACGAATAAAACGCTGGCAAGCGATTCGAGTTCGTGGTATAATGGCACAGATTATAATAGTAATGGCTTTTTCCAGGATTTACGCCCGCGATTGGTTTTCGGGTGTGTGCACGGCTTCGAAGCGGAGCAATATCCGGGATATAGCGGCCTCGGGCGCATCGTGCTAACTGGGCTTGGCGAAAAGCCAGAGAATTGGCAGATGGATATTCGCGGCAATTGCGTATTTGCGTTAAGGTTATTCGCAAATGATCTGTACTCGCCGACGGAAAGCCCTGGAGATGGGCATGTTAATGTGCTCGCCGTTTATATGAAGAATCTTAGCGAGGCGAAATTGGACGCCGATGAAAAGCGCAGGCGGATGCTCAATTTAATCAAATTCAATGGCCATACGATGTCGGAATTTGGTAGTGAAGTTCCGTTTGCGAACGCACCTGGGCAGGTAGATTCCGTGCTACACAGTGGCTATTACTTTTTGGATGACAGAGCAGGCGGATCTGAAGGGTGTTCTTATATGCTCATTCAACGGCCAACAAATAATGATTATGATCCATACAATTATTCCATGAAAAATACACTCCCAAATCACTACGTCGTATGGACGGACCGGGATGGTCAACTTGGACTTTCGATCATATATTTGAATGATAGTGGCCAGATTGAATATAGTAAGTATATAAGTGATGAGCCCGCTTTCATTGGCGACATCGTTGAACCGGTTAAGGAAACCACCCCAGACTGCAACTGCGAACCGGGCACACCTGGACCCCCAGGGCCAGCGGGACTACAAGGACCCAAAGGTGACCCCGGCGCCCCCGGCAAAGACGCAGATCCCTACGAAGTCGCGCAAATCCTGGCCTCCGACGAGGAGTTCATATCCGACCTGGCCGAAGAAATTAAAGAGGATTCGGAATTCCGCGAGCTCATCCGAGGACCACGTGGTGAAAAAGGCGACACCGGTGCGACCGGGCCACAGGGTCCTATTGGTTCCGACGGCGAAGACGCGGATCCCTACGAAATCGCGCAAATCCTAGCTTCTGACGAAGAGTTCATATCCGACCTGGCCGAAGAAATTAAAGAGGATTCGGAATTCCGCGAGCTCATCCGAGGACCGCAGGGGATTCAAGGGGAAACGGGTCCAGCTGGCTCCGACGGCGAAGATGCGGATCCCTACGAAATCGCGAGAATCCTAGCCTCCGATGAAGAGTTCATATCCGACTTGGCCGAAGAAATTAAAGAGGATTCGGAGTTCCGCGAGCTCATCCGCGGACCACAGGGGATTCAAGGGGAAACGGGTCCAGCTGGCTCCGATGGCGAAGATGCGGATCCATCCGAAGTGGCGGAAATCCTGAAGCACGATTTGGAATTCCAAAGTTGGGTCAAAGGCGATAAAGGCGACACCGGTTCAGACGGCGAAGATGCGGATCCATCCGAAGTGGCGGAAATCCTGAAGTATGATTCGGAGTTCCAAGATTGGGTTAAGGGAGATAAGGGAGACAAAGGAGATAAGGGAGACAAAGGAGACAAAGGAGATAAGGGAGATAAGGGAGATCCCGGTGAAATGCTTGTTGTGCACTCGTACACCTCAACGGCACTGCCGCCAGTGGACAGGGTGTGCCTGAGCCGGAACGTAATGCGTGCCAAGAGGACCTCCATGTCTCGGATGTTGCAGGCGATTGACCAGCGTTCTTGCGATATAAGGGGCAACAATGATCCATTTGTGCTGATTTTCGGCGCCTATGAGCGCAGCAATGTGGATGATAGTGGCTTGGGAAGTTCGACACACTCGTATGGCGCCTTCCTCGGCGAGGACTGGAGCCGGCACGTATTTGGAAGTTTTTACCTTCGCTATGGCTTTGGCGTGGCCCAAATACACGACTGGTCGGATTTCTTCGGCTCGCTGGCTGAGGACTTTTATGGGACGACATGCAAGGAAACGTCCGGGAGTGTCTTTATTTCCGGCGAATTTTGTAACGAGAGACGCCAAAAAATGAACCTGTGCGCCACGCTCGCCGTCAATTCGGGTAGGACTAAAGTCCTCCGTCGCGATGGCAAACCTGAAAAATTCGATGATATTTCCTTCCACGGTAAAGTTGCCTGCACACGCGAAGTATTTCGCGTCATGGGCGTGCGCATTAGCCCCAAGCTGGACCTGCGTTATACCTTCATCCATGCCAATGTCTACATGCTTCCACCCTCGCAAACTGACCAACAACAATTCAATGCCTACCTCGAGCAAACGTTCAGCGAAGAAGTGCGGGCCAAATTTTCCCCCCAGGAACTTGCAACGCTATACACGACCTACGCACAGTCCCGAGTTGTTCCCGCCGTCAACAATCATGTGGCCGATCTGGTGCTTGGCCTAAATTTGGAAAAAGAAATGGAAGGCGATCGATACAACATTCGCCCGCTAAAGCTGCAGTGCGACATGGGCTGGCAGCGGCAAGTGATGTGGAAGACGACGAGCATTGCTACGACCTATGAGAAAGTTCAAAGCACCATTTCCTTGGACATGGGCAACGGCCCCAGCGATTTCTTTGTCTGCTCGGGGAGTTTTCGCAAGCGATTGCGTTCCCATTGGGAGATCCGCGGCCAATGGTCGGGGGCCTGCAGCGTAAAATATCGCTGCCACTCGGCCAATCTATCACTGGGCTATGAATTCTGATAAACGAGCGCGAGCAAAGCTCCGCTAAATACTTGGCAGCATCGGCTAGCCCGCAATGACCGATACGCGACGGTGCTTCCCGTCCCACTTGACCACACCAGCAGTAAGGGCGAAGAGCGTGTAATCCCGCCCCATTCCAACATTATCGCCCGCATGCACCTTGGTCCCATGCTGTCGCATGAGGATGTTCCCCGCGAGGATGACCTCCCCGTCGTATTTCTTCACACCCAACCGTTGACCGCGACTGTCCCGGCCATTTCGCGACGTTCCCTGCCCCTTTTTATGTGCCATGACAAATTACCCCTGAATGCTCTGAATTTGAATGACGGAAATTTCCTGACGATGTCCCCGCTTCTTGTGAAATCCCTTTCGCCGCAACCGTTTAATGACTAATTTCTTATCATTCCTTTTGTTCGTTAGGATCTTAGCGGTAACCGAGGCCCCTTCGACGGTCGGTGTGCCCACGCGGGCGGACTCACCTTCGCCAAGCAGGAAAACGTCAGTCAGCTGGATAACTTCCCCCCCATTGCTTCCCTTAAAGCGATTTACCTCAAAAATTGCACCTTCCGTTGCACAAACTTGAACCCCTTGCACGCCCACAATCGCCTTCATATGTGAGGTAGTGAAGACCTCGTTTATTTTTGCGCAAGAATTTTTTCACAGGAATTGAGCCTACGGCAAAACGAACTTGCCGTCCGCGTCTCAAGCTGCCTTCCCGGTTGTTGGGTAAAATATCGAATGGCAAACTGGTTTAGCGTCCGCATGTACGCGGCGGAGGGGGACGCCCACGGGGGCAACGGCAGGCATATTTCCGGATGCGAGCGGTTAGTGACAGAGGAACGCGTTTTCTCCATTTTAGCGATGCTGTGGCAGCGGGCAAAATCCCACGAACGGGGGAGTGCACGCACGATTAATATTCGCGTCGATGCTGTGGATCCGGCATCAATCCGGCGCATTCCGCCCCTGACCATTGAATCGGAAATTTACACGACCGTTTCCGCGGCAAGGAATGCGAGTTACGCGCTTCTGGCAAAGGGTGGCATTTCAAAAATAGCCGTGCGGAGGGCGCTGGAGGCCATTAGTTCCCTTCCCAGGAGCATGCGGGGGGCAATGGTAGTGGACGCCCTTTCCGGTGAACGTCTGGATGCATTGGGCGAGCGTGGTGTACGCATATCGCACATGGATTGCGAAAATGAGGAAGAATTTGCAAAGTTTCTCCGAAATGCCCTAGCCCTAGGGCAACCTGCCGCCGATGGTGGCCCCCAAAAAGCAATGGCCAAATTACGTGAAGCGGTCGTCCTGGCGTCGAAGGCGGCATCGGCTGAAGGGTACGCGGGGGAACTGTGTTGGTCGGATGACCCCTACTACCCGACCGGGTACGTGGCCCATGGAAGGGTTTACTGCCGCATCACGCCCATGAAGGAACCGGGAAATCCCGTGGGGGGCAGGGTTTTATTCCTATGGCCCGGAACACCATTGGCGGAAACCATTGACTACTGGCAGAGGCAACCGGTTTTAGTAACCCGTGAATTTTGCGAATCGATGTGAGGAAAAAGTCCAGCAACTTCAAGCCCATGGGCTAATCCGGGACTTGCATGATTTGGAATTTTGTGATGCCTGCCACGCGGTTGATGGAGCGGGCCACCGGCTTTTTGTGGCATGTTCCAATGACTACCTGGGACTGCGCTTCCATGGAGATGTGATTTCTGCCGCACGCAATGCATTGGAGCAGGTCGGGATTGGATCTGGTGGATCGCGGCTGGTAACCGGATCCCATGCAATTTGTGGCGCCTTTGAACGGGAAATCGCCGCTTTCAAGGGAGCGGAGGCAGCACTGCTCTTTTCCTCCGGCTACATGGCCAACGTGGGGCTTATTTCCACCGTTGCCGAGGAAGGAGATCTCATCCTGAGTGATGAAAAAAACCACGCTAGTATCATCGATGGGTGCCGGCTTTCCCGGGGAAAAACGCTTGTTTATCCGCATCGGGATGCGGAGTACGTGGAGAAATTACTCCGAGTCAATCGGGCCGTAGCAACCAATTGCTTCATCGTCACTGACGGCGTTTTTAGCATGGACGGGACCATTGCCCCATTGCCGGAACTTTTGGCTCTGGCGGAAAGGTTTGACGCCCAACTTATCATCGATGATGCCCATGGACTTGGCGTCCTTGGCGCCCATGGGCACGGAACTTTGGAACATTTTGGCATACCCATGGGCCCACGCGTCATTTCCGTTGGAACCTGCAGTAAGGCGTTGGGGAGTTTGGGCGGAGTCGTTTGTGCATCCAAAGCGTTGGTGAGCCTTTTGCGTTCACGCAGTCATCAGGTTCTTTGCAGCACCATGCTGCCGCCATCGGCCGTTGCCGCCGCGCAAAAAGCCCTTGATCTTTTGCAAAAATTCCCAGCCACCGTGCAAGAAATAGGACATTTATCTACTATGGCGAAGGACATTTTCCTGAAAAATTCGATCCCTATCATGGGGGATGGCGGGGCAATTTTTCCCATTCCCGTCGGCGATGAACGACGGGCAACCTTTCTGGCGCAAAAACTTTATGCCCAAGGGATTTATCTCCAGGGAATTCGCTACCCATCCGTACCCATGGGTAGCGCGCGGCTTCGGCTGACCATATGTGCATCCTATGATGAGGGAGAATTCGCAGACGTAATTGGGAAAATCTCCAAAGTCCTTGCGGCGAATAAATAATCGACGCAAAAAACAAAATCCTCGCACACTTAAATCACCTGGGTCACCTTCGAAGAATCCCGAAAAATACTTTGGCGCCCCGGCAAGACCGCTCCGCTCCCGTCGTTTCAGCCTGTAAGTGCGTTGTGAATTAACTCGATGTTATGGTTGTTAGAGGTCCTGCAGAAGTCGTTTTTTAGCCATTATGTCCCGCATGACATGCGTGCTTCAAAAAAGTGTTTCTGACTTTTGCGGGACCTTTATTGTTGGAGTGCGGGAAAATGCGGAGGGGATAGAACACGCCGAGAAAAGATGGACACCAAAATTGCGCCCGTAATAGTTTTCATAAACTCGGATTTTTTGACTTTTTCTACTGAAGCGGAGATGTAAACTTTTTTCAAAAAATTCGCTTGTGAAATATCTAAGATGTGGTAAAATCCAGATGCTATGTCTATTAGTGGGTTTCCGCCTATTCTTTACTCCGCCATCAAAAAAACGGGCGCCGGCGCCGCCGTTGACACTGACGGAGATTTTCTCCGTAAAGTTCAAACGGAACTCTTCGCAATCGCAGAAAAAGTTTCCTCCGAGATTGGAATTAGTGACCATTTGCACATATTAGTTGCGGTTGGGTTGTGTTCCAATATTGCTATGGCATACATTCAGTGGTTTTGTTCAAATATTCCTTTGATCGGACCTTTGCTCGCCGGGGGAGATTTTCGGAGGACGGCGACATGTTACAAAGCAGCGCTTCAGAATGTGGTGGCCAGATCGGTGCCGAGGCCTGTGGTTAGAAAGATGGCAACACCCGACATCGGGCAGCCAGATCTGGAAATTCTTAGAAATGCCCATCTAATCTGGTGTACGGGATTCGACGGCCAACAATTTACCCTTTTAGTTGACGGCACCCATGAAGTGAAGATCTCTGATTGGGACGCACTTCGTAATTGTCAGTTGGAAGAGTTTAGCATTAGTGGTTTCCAAGGAGCTGAACTCAAGCTTCCTGGCGTATTTGCGCAGAAGATTGTGGTTTCACAATGCCCCAATCTGCAAAAAATCGATGCTAGCGGCTGTGTCGCGAAGGAGGTTAGTGTGAGTTTTTGCGGCAAATTAAATACCTTTACCGGCGGGTCATTGCTAACATTGTTTCAAGCTATGGGCTGCAGTGAATTGAATATGCTTAATTTCGGAGAATGTGTATCTCTTAATGGAATCGATCTGCCTGATAGCAGGATTCCCACGCAAATAATACTCCCCGCGGGGGCACCAAATTACGTTCCCGATGGCATTCGAACGGCACATAGTGCGTACTGGTAATATGTGTGCATTGCCAAACTCAAACTCTTAAATTTAGCAGCATCACATCGATTGTGGCGATCGCCTTAGCCATTTTGTTTTGGCTCTCGATTAGCATCTTTTAATGGCCTGAAGCGACCCCGCCTCGCGGAAACCCATGGAGCCACTTCCCCGAATTGGGGCCCCCCACAACCAGGAACCGGCGTAGCAACAAGCGTTGTTGCAGATCCGCCGCCAAACTCTGATCCCAGGCCCCAACCATCAACTTGTGGATGTTTCTTCCTCTGCCGTTGCGGTTGTTGGGTTACCGCGCTTTTTGGTCTGTGCGGTACGGGGCGGGAAGGAAAACCCAACGCGTCCGTTCTTTTCAAGCACGAGGAAGGCGGAAAATTGTTTTTGCGTGCGATTGGAAACAAAATCTCCAATGAGCGGCGTTTTCCCGGTTTGGATAAGGCTTGAAACTTCTTCAGCGGTTAATTTATGGCCCAACAGTGCCCGGCTCAGTCGGAAGGTGCATTTTTTATCTTTCAAATTTTCACACAAATAGCCCACATCTGTATCATAAACTTTTCCACCGCAACCAAGCGGGCAGTCGCAAAGCGCCTGGTTGTAGGAAATATCTTCCAAGGTCCGCTTCAATTGATCCGATTGTTCCCTGTCCGGTTGATCGAATTCCAATTTGGCCTTTCCATCGCTAATTATGACTGAGGCCTTGAACGGCCTTCCCGAGCGTGCCTTGAAATTTTCAAATGGCCCGATGCGACCTTTTTTCATTAATTCCAATATCTCATCATCACTTAATTCACGGCCGCCAATGACCTTTGCAATGGTAACGGATCGGTCCACGGTACAATAGGAGCGGAAGGTTTCGATAAGCGGCTGGCCGTCCATAGGCGAGCGAAGGTGGGAAGCGGTGCAGCAGGACGCATCCGTTTCGTCGAATGTTTTGATGCACTCTGTCATGGATCGGGTGAGTCCTATGATTTCGTCCATGAACTTTCCCCGGGTGAAACGCCCTTGCTCGATTTCGCGGAGTTTAAATTCCCATTCACCGGTCATGGCCGGGTCCTTCAGGACCTCGATTTTGGCGGCGGAAAGGAAATCTAAAAGTCGCTCCGCCTTTGGCGTGGCCAGAAGGCTCCGATCCCGCTGTTCGCTGCGAATGAGATAGCCAGTCCCGATGAGATTTTCCAGAATTTGCGCCCGTGTGGCCGGTGTGCCAAGACCACGATCCTTCATAGCAGCGGCAAGCTCTTCATCTTCAACGAATTTCCCCGCCGCTTCCATGGCAGAGAGGAGCGTCGCTTCCGTGTAGTGGGCTGGTGGCCGCGTCTCCTCCTCGGAAAGGTTGATTTCGTCCACCTTCGCCTGGGGGGGAACACCATCGGCCGCGCATAGGGCTGGAAGCGTTCCCTTGGATTCCTCAGCGCTACGGTCGTAAACCTCCAAGTATCCTGCGACGGCGAGGACTTTTCCCTCGGAAACGAATGGATGGGTTTCCAATTCGGTTATCCGCTGGGTCACGTCGTACTCCGCCTGAGGGAAAAAAACCGCAATGAAGCGGCGGACGATCATATCATAGACGCGCGATTCGTCTTCGCGCAGTTGGCGAGATTTTTGCGGTGTGGGGATGATGGCAAAGTGATCACTCACGTCCTTGTTGTTAAAAATTTTTTTGTCCGATTGTCGTATCCAGCCTCCGTTTAAGATCTTCTGGGCTAGGGTATTATAGGGTTCGCCAAGGATTTCCAACGTTTTGCGGCAAGTTTCACCGTAATCCTCCGGAAGGGCCTTGGAATCCGTGCGCGGGTAAGTAATCAGCTTGTGTTGCTCGTAAAGAGCCTGGGCAATTTGGAGTGTGGATGCCGCGGAGTAATGAAACCGCGTGTTTGCCTCCCGCTGCAGGGTGGTTAGGTCGTAGAGGCGCGGCGGAGACTGCTTGGTGCGCTTTTTTTTGTCAGTGACGGTCCCGTGGGAAATTTGCCGGGTGGCCGCGAAAATTTGTTCTGCCCTAGCCCGATCGAAAATGCGATCCCCGCCTTTGCCATCGGAAAATACACCCTCGTAGGTACCATTCCCAACGGCGAACTGGCCGACGATTCGCCAGTAGGGCTCTGAGACGAAGTTGCGTATGGCGCGGTCCCGCTCCACAACGAGGGTCAGTGTGGGAGTTTGCACGCGGCCCACCGTCGAAACGTCTTTCCCCCAGCCTGAAGTGCGGGCGGTGACGGCGCGGGTTCCGTTGATTCCCACCAACCAATCCGCTTCTGATCGGCAGCGAGCAGCGTCCTGCAAGGAAATCATGGACTCGGCTGGGCGCAGGCTCGCGAAGGCGGAACGGATGCCTTCCGTGGTCATAGACACCATCCAAAGGCGGCGGAAGGGTTTTTTGCACCGGCAAAATTCGTAGATGTAGGTAAAAATGAGTTCCCCCTCGCGGCCGGCGTCACAGGCATTAATTACTTCGCCGATTTCCTCCGAAAAAAGCCATTTTTTGAGCATTTGCAGCCGCTTTTCCGAGCCTTCTCCGGGTTTAAGGGCAAATTTTGCGGGGACAATGGGTAATGTCTGTAGCGACCAGCGGCGAAGGGATGCATCGATGTCCTCCGGCATGGGCAGCGATACCAGGTGGCCGAGGGCTGACGTGACCACATAGTCGGTGCCGATGTAAACATCTCCGTCCTTCGTATCCGCTTCGAGTACGCGGGCAATGTCCCGGGCCACACTTGGCTTTTCGCCAATGACAAGGGTTCTCAGCTTCCCCGCGTCTACGGGATTGCGTCCACCCTTCGTCTTTTTTAACTCCTTGCTCGCGTCCATGTTACGTTTTGGGAAAATACATGACCCACTTTCCTTCCACATACAGAGTATGACAATGGGTGGCAAGCGAAAAAATCTGCGGCTGAGGAAGCCGCAGTGTGTGCCAATCGTTCTCTATTGTCCCGCCGCCCAAATAGATAACGCCATGCGGGGACGGGGGCATGGCGGGATCCGCCGGGAGTAAATTGCTCGGTTTGCGCACGCGGGGCCAGGTCCATTGGAGAAATTGCGGCAACGCGGCCACCGCCCGACCGGTGATAACGTCAAATTTTTTTCGCGACGGCAGATTTTCCACGCGCGATTGGCAGGTGGTGACGTTTCGCAGGTTCAGTTTTTCGGCAAACTCGGATACTGCACGAATTTTTTTCCCAATGGAATCCAGCAAGGTGAAGTGGCACTTTGGGAACATAATGGCCAGCGGGATTCCCGGCAACCCGCCACCCGTGCCAACATCCAGAATTTCCGAACCATCGGCAAACGGCAGCAAAATTCCAATGGCCAGGCAGGGGAAAATGTGACCAGCCAGTATCTGGTCCTCTTGCCGCCTGGAAACCAGGTTGAGCACTTGATTTTTTTCGATCAACAGGCGCGCATATTCCTCCAACGGTTCCCGCCACTGGGTTACGGGACCGGCAAAGGGTTTTGCCCAAATGTCATCTGCAAGTTCATTGGTCATTGGTGTCGCGCGCTGGAGTGGACATGGAAACAAAAATTTTTCATGTGCCCTCGGGTGATATGGTTAAACCTGTGAAAAAGTTATGATTAAACACAGTGAACATTAATGCCAAAACAAACAACACTCCGAAGGACCCAGGGGAAGGCCCCACGGATGCAACATCGTAATTGGAAGGTTGAGTGCTCCTGTTGTACCCGGCCCATTTGCCGAGGTAATAATTCGCCGTCATTTTTTTCCCTTTTTATTTGGTTCCCATGGATTTTCCTATCGGATGAGTTAGTTTACCTTTTCCCATTTAAGGAGATATTTCCTCAATGACCTTTCCGGCAGGCAGCGGGCTGGCCCGCCCTAAAAACGCAGGAAATTCCCACAAAAATGGGAATCCCAGTTGGGAGCCAGGTGTCAATTCCGGGACCGAAAACGCGGGTAGTTTCCAGTCGCCATTAGGGGTATCTGCCTTATCGACGGCGGTATCAGTGATGCTTTTCATATTAAACCTTCATTTTTGAATTCTCGAGGATTCGTAGACTATATTGCTGGGAAGAAGGCGTTTGTCAACCTCTCCTGCTGGTTTCGGCGCATTTTGGGTAAATTTTGGGCAAATCACGGCGCAGGGCCGCCGGGTCACTCGCGGAGACTGCGGTAAGTTTCTACCGAGACCCACTGCAATCACCAAGTGCTTTAGAAACTCGCCCAATTAAATCCGCAAATTTTCCCCCGCCGTAGGACGCGCGCATGGCCATCTGAAACCGCGTGCGGCCACCTGGACAATTCACGCACCAAAACAATTGCGAATCTTCACAACGAGAGCGCGAAAGGGCGCAAACAGCCACCGAAGAATTATCCAAAGAGAAAAGCTAGGCGCCCTAGAGGAGCAAACATGCTCGGCTTTTTTTTTTCACCCTCCACTGCTTGCGAAGCCTGGTACTCTTCCGGCGGCGCAACCGCCCGCCCGGCCGCAGCCTTGGCCCTATCACGCTTCGCCTTTTCCTCGAGCGCCCGCCTCCGCGAGGCGTCAGCCTCAACCTTAGCCTTCTCGGACCTCTCCTTAGATTGATTCGCCGTCTCCGCGACAGCATCAGCCGCGTCGAGCTCCCCCCTCAACTGTTCTTCAAAGTCTATAGTAAGCGACACGCCAGCACGGGTTTCTGGATTCCAAATATCTGTCACGCGCGCTTGCCGCTCACGAATGACACCTGGCATCATTCGATCGACTTCTTCACCGACCGCCCTCCTTATGTTACTGGCGCTCCACCCAGCTGCCACATATTTCTCAACCAACGCGCAAATGAGCTCCTCACGCTCCGGACAAAATCGCAAAAACTCCCATCGAACCGCCTCAATTTCGGGCTCCAAATGCCCGCGCCCGTCTGTTCGCGCTGCCAACGCAGTCGCGCAACTGCTAACCTTTATTGCTGCATCCTTATCCTCGCCTTGTGAAAAAGCTGTAGGCATCGCGGTATCCGCGCCATCGCGGCGCCTTGCATATCCGTACTCCATTATGATGACTGTCTACGGTACACCAACCAATAAGTCAATGAAGAACGACGTGCGGCGATGATATTTTTAAAATGGCGCCATTTTTTTGTGAAAATATTCCATTGAGCTGACTTTACGCCCGCAACGGGACGCATTCCCCGTCATGGGTTTGGTTTTGCTAAAAGATGAAGGGGCGGTTGCCAATATGGATTCAGATAGGGCGATGGAAATCGTCAACCAAATTGGAAAAAACTACACGCGTGGCGAAGTTACCAGTACCGACTTTCTCAATACGGTCGCAGGTGTCATCGTTACATTGGGGCGTGGTCCGCGGAATAACGTGTTGTTACAGCTGAGGTTTATTCTCATGTCCGAGTCGCTTCCACGGCGCGTGGAAGATTTTGTTAACGATTTGTGCAACAAGTTAGGAGAAATGTTAGCGGGAGAGGCTGAGGCCGAGGAATACAAAATCAAGGAAGCGTTAGAAAATGCGCGGAAAGCATATTACGACGCACTGACGGAACAATATAAGTCTGAGACGGCGAGCCTCACTGCGGAGGTTTCCAAGAAGAAAGCGGAGAAAGAGCTAAAGGACATGGATAGTCGGTGCCTCTTACTTTGATTGCGCACATGTGTTGTCCGTTGGTATGGTGATAAGTTGCTAAGTCAGAAACACTGAAGCTCGCATTTCATGCAGGGCAGAATGGCCCAAAAGCGACGCCTACAGGATCCCTGCTGATCGCGTCGGTTTGGGTAACCTTGCCCGAAGTTTTCCTTAAGAGTTTTAGTTCCTTGCAACTGGGCGTATCTCTCTGGTGGTGAGGGAGGGATTCGAACCCACGAAGAGAAATCTCGACAGATTTACAGTCTGCACCCTTTAGCCACTTGGTTACCTCACCAACCATGCTACCTTAAAAAACATATTTGCCGTTTGCCAAGCTTTTTCCGCGAGAAGGGCACCATCAACCGACGAAAACTTTTTGCTTTCTTTAGAGAAGTGTGAGTTTCGGTACAATCATCGTTCGAAAAATTTGGTTCCGCTGATCCGAACAATATTCCACACAAATGAAGGATGCTAGTCGAGAGCCAAAGAAATTGTTCACATAGTCACGGATTTGGCCTCAAATTTTTTGAAAACAAGTGCCGCATTGTGGCCGCCGAATCCCATGTTATCCTTCACGGCAACGCGCACGTCTCGTTTGATGGGCTTGTTGGGCGTGTAGTTGAGATCGCACTGCGGGTCGGGGTTTTCGTAATTGATGGTCGGCGGCACAATTCCCGTTTGGATTGCCTTGGCACATACAGCCGATTCAAAGGCCCCAGCGGCCCCCAACATGTGGCCAGTTGCGCCCTTCGTTGAGCTTATTGCAAGGTTATGGGCATGTTCGCCGAAGCATAATTTATAGGCGTTAGTTTCGCACAGATCGTTGTAGATTGTGGAAGTTCCATGGGCATTGATATAATCCACCGCAGCCAGGGGGATATCGCTTTCCTCGAGGGCGGCGCGTATGGCCGCGGAAAGATTACACCCGTTGAGAACGGGCGCGGTGATGTGGTGCGCATCGCAGTTGGCCGCGTATCCGACGATTTCGCAGTAAATTCTGGCACCTCGGGCCTGGGCATGTTCGAGTGTTTCCAAAACGAGGACGCACGCCCCTTCGCCCATGACGAACCCATCCCGTGTGGCATCAAAGGGGCGACTTGCACGTTCCGGCTGTTCATTGCGGGATGTGCAAAGCGCTTTCATGGCGCTGAATCCGGCAAAGCTGAAGGGATTCACTCCCCCCTCCGCTCCACCGGCCAGCATCACGTCGGCTTTCCCTAGTCGAAGAAAGTGGTAGGCGTCGCCGACGGAATGGGCCCCCGTTGAACAGGCGGAGGTACAGGAAAAGTTGGGCCCCTTCGCGCCCACGGCGATGGCCGCAACCCCACTGGCCATGTCCACGATTAGTGCGGGAATCATGAAGGGTGACACACGCCGGACCCCCTCGTCATGGATGATTTTCGATTGCGTATCAATGGTTTGCAAACCGCCAATTCCGGACCCGATGATGGTCCCCACACGATAAGGGTTCTCGTTGGGCATGTCGAGCTGCGCATCTCCGATGGCCATTCGTGTGGCGGCAACGGCAAAATGCACAAATGG
Source organism: Puniceicoccales bacterium (assembly GCA_031282835.1). GTDB lineage: Bacteria > Verrucomicrobiota > Verrucomicrobiia > Opitutales > JAIRLM01 > JAIRLM01. Next base: position 13,979 of record JAITCU010000011.1, on the reverse strand, counting down.
GTCATTACGTCGTACGTCTTTGGCGTCCAGATACTCGGCGGGGTCGAAATCATGCACCTCGCCAACGACCTGGCAGGGGAAAACGCTTACATCAATCTTCGTCGCCCGCCGTATGCCGCATTTCCCCGCTAGAAGCATCTCCCAGCTGGTTTCGAAAGAGTTCCCCAGCGGCGTCAGGGCACCAATCCCTGTGACGACGACACGATTCAATGCCTCCCCTCGCCCCTGGTACATGGCCGATGATCCGGAAGTGACCTAATTTGCCTTTGAGTGAATATAATCAACCACGTCCTTGATCGTCCGCAATTTATCCGCATCCGCCTCTGGGATTTCGCCGGCGACCTCGTTGCTGAACTCGCTCTCGAATGCCATCACCAATTCCACCAAATCCAACGAATCGGCTCCCAAATCCTCATAGAATGAACTTTCTGGAGTAACCTGTTCCATATTAACATTCAATTGCTTTACAACAATTTCCTTCACGCGCTTTTCAATCGCCTCCCTATCCATAAGACTTCCTGCGGTGAAATCCACGAAATTGGCGGAGTGAGTCAAATGTTTTTTACGATAGAGCTCTTGTAGAAGCCCAGCCAATGGAATTTCTCCAAAATTTGTCAGATTCAGCCGTACCCCAAGAAAAAAAAGAGGTCTTGCAGAAGTAAATGCTGCCAAATTGGGGAAAAAATTGAGTAGGCTCCGCTGCGAAGCGTTTTTCTCCGGAAAGGCTGCATAAAATCCGTTTTTTATGTTTACAAATCCAGCAATAATTTGGAATCTTAGGTTGTACTCGGAATTATGGTTCTATAGCGGCTAAAGTAATGAAGCATATGTCAATACCATTTCATATGCGATAGTGTATAATTGCGTGCAGCCCATGCTCAAAAAACAAACTTGGCCAACCGCTTCATAACCGTCTCTTTGCCAAGTATATGAAAGAGTTGGTAAAACCCGACGCCAACGGACTGTCCAGAAACGGCGAAGCGAAGGGGATGGATGTAATCCCCTGTCTTGCAGCCATGGGCCTGGGAAAGCGCGCCCACCAGAGCTTCGAGATTTTCTTCAGTGAAATCAGTTAGAGATGGAAGTGCTTCTAGGAATTCACGAATGCGGGATAGGGGGTCTCCTTGTTTGAAAATTTTTTCCCGCGCTGTGGCGTCAAAGGGAAAGTCGTCGGTGAAGAAATAGGCGCAGAAACTGGGAAGTGATTCCACGTCGCGAACTTTTTCCTGACAAGCGCGTAAAACCTGCAGCAGGTAGGACGGGCTTGTTTTTTCAGAAATCAACCCCGCGGATTTGAGTACAGGTGTGCAAAAACTGGCGAAAGCTTCCGGCGGCAGATGTCGTAGGTATTGCCCGTTCATATGGGCCAACTTTTTCTCATCGAAACGGGCGTTGTTCTTGCTGATTTGTTTGAGCTCAAACAGGGCAATGATCTCTTCAATTGGCAGAATTTCTCGGTCGTCTTTTGGGGACCAACCCAGCAGGCATAGGTAATTGCGCACGGCCTCGGGCAAAAACCGTCTGGCTTTGTAGTCTTCGACGAGCGCTCCTTGGTCCCGCTTGCTCATTTTTCCGCTTCCGACGGTTTTCAGGATAAGCGGGATGTGTGCAAAAATCGGTGTGGGCATGCCCAATGCTTCGAAAATTTCCACGTGTTTACTGGAATTGGATAAATGATCCTCACCGCGAATCACATGGGTGATACCCATGTCGATGTCATCCACGACATTAACAAAGTGAAACACCGGAGAGCCGTCGGAGCGGATGATGACAAAATCTTTCTCCTCCAAGCGAGTCACATCCCCGCGGATTTCATCGCGAATGACGGCCGGTTTTCCCGAGACCTTGAACCAGACCGCGCCGTCCCGCTCGTAGACGCGGCCGCAAGATCTAAGCCGCTCCAAGTAATGGTCATATACATGCTTCCGTTCACTTTGGAAATAGGGCGCATGTGAGCCACCAAGCTCTGGACCCTCATCCCAATTGAGCCCAAGCCATTTAAGCCCATCGATGAGCACGCGCACGGACTCTTCGCTATCCCGCTTTTTATCCGTATCTTCAATGCGCAGGACAAAGGTCCCTCCGCGGTGGCGCGCATAGAGCCAGTTGAACAGCGCCGTCCGAGCGCCACCGATGTGGAAAAAGCCCGTGGGACTGGGGGCAAAACGCACGCGCACCTCGGAATTCATCCTCTTACAACCTCCGGTTCAAAGGAAATGGAAAAACAGTAGGGGGTTCCCTGGCGCAATTGGAGCGCCAACAGACGGGCGTAAACATAGAGGCAGGCGATTTTTCCGCTGTTCGTGCGATAGGTGGGATCCTCTGTCACATCGTGCAGGTGTTGCCACTCCCCCTGAAAATCATCGCGCAGGATTTGCGGGCGAAGGCCATTTTCGCCCAAGAAAGGTATGATCGGGAACGTTAAACGGGAATGAGGCATGGCAATGGCAAAGGCAAAGCGGAACGAGTCCAGGCGAATGGAGCGCTTGGGGATGTAGGTAAACTCGGCGGTCACTTTGCCTTCCACGAGACTCCATAGTACCTTGCAACTGGCGATATTGGACGTTAATGCCTCATCCACGGTAATTAGTTCCGGCTGCTCGTAGCGGAATTGGAACTCCCGCCGGGGGCCGAGGCAGGTTGAAACGTTTTTCCCATAAAAAGAGGGAACCGTCACCCGGTCGCCGAAGGTCAATTCCGGGACTAGTACGGGCAGGCATTTATTGACCGGCGTATCAAAAATTCCCGGGCAGTGGGGAAATGCGCCGCAATTGGAGTTACCTTCCCCATTCCCGCCGATGAGGGGTAGCTGGAGCGACAATCCCAGCAGTGCATCCCGGTAGATAAGTAATCCATGTTCGGCCTTTATTCCGCGGTCAAAGGGGATGTATTTGGCGAATGTGCCGAGCGGTTCCTTTTCGCCGGATTCCAGTGAAATCTTGCTTCCCTTGGCCAATTGGGACCAGAAGAGGAACTGGCGAATGGCGTCAAAATTTACCACTGCCGTTGTTTCTTCCGCTTCCGCATCCCGTTCTCCGTCGCGGATACAGAGGGAAGCATTTCCCTGATCTAGGTAATGCATAAACAGGTGCTGTACCAGATTGCGCAAAATACCCGCATAAAGGGCTCGCTTGTCGTCGTCGATCCAGTCATCGTCAAGGGCCCGGACGATAAAGCTGATGGTATAAATCGTTCCCGTGCAGCCTTGCAAAGATCCGAATGCCCAGCTAGTCCCGTCATCCCGCACCAAGTCGGGAATAAGTTTCAAATAGCGCTGCATATAGGTTCGGATCGTTGGGAGCCGGCGCGTGCGCACGTGGATGCTTGCGTGTCGTTGGAGCGCTTCCCGCACAAGTACGTACTGCTCAAGCGCAGCCCCGTCATAGCGCCCGCCAATGCCATGCGAACTGCTATCCACAAAGCCGCCCGTGGATCCCGTCCGCGCGCCATTCAGCCATTGTTCGATCAATTTATCGGAGTTGTCACTGGGTTGAAACCCAAGACCATGGCCGACGATGGCATGCACGATACGGAAGGCCTCCCGATGAGGCGGGACCTGGATGGGCTTTTTGAGCCAGGATTCGATGATTTTTTGCGTTTCCCTTTGAAAACGGGACCAGGCATCGTTGCGGGAGAGGTTAAGCCCCATGGTCAGGAGCGCCAGCGCCGCATGGGCACACCCGCCCACGTCTTGCCCGTTGAAGTGGAACTGTGAGGCGATGCACCCAGCCACCAGCTCGACGATGTGCGCGGATGGCCGATCGGTGATGGAATGGTAAACCGCCAGCGCATAGGCAATGTGGCCCGATTCATCCGTCCGCGTTGATTCTCCGCCAATGGGTGCAACGGCCCCATTTTCTCCAATGCGTTCCAAATAGCCACCCAGTAAAAGCTGGGCGATATCCCAGCTTTGTGCCGCAAAATTTTGCATGTGAAAATCGATAAATGTCCTTGAGCGACCAAAAATTATCGCATCCGTGTCAAGCGCTTTTCTGCCTAGCCGCGGCAAATGCGGTGTCAACCGTCCGGGAATGGAGCTTTGAGGATGGCAAACCGCCGAAGTTACGGCCAAAATGCACTTGCCGCATCCCAGGAAATAGGGGTAGAAGAAACTCCCGTGTTTAAAATTGACGTACCCGTTTCACCAGCGGTGAAATGTGTCATCCTCGGTGCTGGAGCCTGGGGAACGGCCGTGGCCATCCATCTCGCCTCGCGGGGCCAGATGGTTATTCTGGTGCCCCGGGATGAGGCTCACGCTCAACGCATGCGGGCGAAGAACGGAAACCCGGAGTACATCCCCGATGTTCATTTCCCTGGGAATTTACAAATTTCATCGAATTTTGCCGCCGCCCGTGACTGCGATTTCGTTTTTTTTGCCTGTCCATCGGCGGGGATCGTTGAATTTTGCCAGCGAATCCATGCGGCACTTTCCCCTGCGCATTCATCGCAAAAGCCATTTCTCATTACTCTCTGCAAGGGACTTGTTCCGGGCTCGTTGTGCCTTCCCCTTTCCGTGGTCCGCGAAGTATTGCCAACCTTCCCGTGTGGCGTTCTTTCCGGTCCCACGCATGCGCTGGACGTGGCCTGGGGACTGCCAACGGCGGCGGTTTTGGCCGCCGAAGCCCCGCCTGAGGTGGTCCAGTTGGCCCAGTGGGCGATTAATGCACCCAATTTTCGCGTTTACATGTCCGCGGACACCACGGGGGTGGAGTTGGGTGGATGTTTAAAAAATCCCTATGCCATCGGCATTGGCCTGGCCGCGGGCATAAACTACGGCGATAACGGCCGTGCGGCATTGTTGACGTGCATGATGGCTGAATTGGTTCGCATTGGCGTTGCCCTGGGTGGGGCGAAGGAAACCTTTTACGGATTGAGCGGCCTAGGAGACCTATTTGCCACCTCCAACGGCCGATGGAGTCGCAATCGCATGTTTGGCGAGCGGGTCGGCCGCGGGGAGTCTCCGGAAGCAATCATCAAATCCCAGAAATCTGTCGTGGAAGGTTATGGATCGGCGAAGCATTTTTATGAGATATGCCGGGCGAAAAATCTTCGCACCCCCATTCTCGATGAAATTTATTCCATTCTGTATGAAAATGGCCGTGCCGATTGTGCCTTCCAAAAGTTTATGAGTGGTGCGCCCGAGTGGGAGTGACGCGGGGGCCCGCATTGCCCGAGTTGATCGCTGAAACTCCGGCGCCGATGACTTGAAAAGCCGCTCGAGAGGCCACTTTCTGACTGGAGTTTTTGCTTCCTTAAACGGCTAACATCGTTCCCGTGGCTCTCTTCACTTCTGCGGGGGGCAAAATCGCCGTTTGGGTACCTGCGTCCCATGCCGGGCGAAACGCCCGGAAAGCGATTTTCGGGAGAAATTTTTTCCCGCATGCCTAAAAGAACGTGGGCAAATTTTGCGTTTCGCATTGCGGATCGTATGTCCCTGCACATTAAAGACCCACCGCAGTCTCCTCGGGAGGTCTTGCGGGCTTTCGCCGTGATTTGTCCAGAATTTTTCAAAAATTCACCGGAAATCGTAAACTGGTTGACAAACGCCCTCTTTCCAGCAATATGGTCACTGAATCCTCGAGAATTCAAAAATGAAGGTTTAATATGAAAAGCACCACTGATACCGCCGCCGATAAGGCAAACATCCCCAATGGCGATTGGAAACTACAAATGTTTTCAATCCCGGAACTGACACCTGGCTCCAAACTGGAACCCCCATTTCTATGGGAATTTCTTGCGTTTTTAGGACGGGCCAGCCCACAGCCGGCTGCAAAAACCATTGGGGAAATATCTCCTTAAGTAAAAAAAACAAGCTAACTCATCCGATCGGAGAACCCATGAAAATCAACAAACAAAAAAGGCGGCTTACTATTTCCGCGAATAAATTAATGACAACAATGGCATTAAACCTTCAAATTACCATATTGCACTCAAAGGGCCTTTCCGTGAGCATTGTTTGCTCGCCATTAATGTGGGCCGGGCTCAGCTTTGAGCGGTGTTACCGTCGCCCATATGCCGTTCGGCCAGTTTGTCCCGCGAATTTTACAAATTTTCCAGGCCTCCGTGCGGAGGCCAACCTGATGGTCGATGGCCTTCCGTTCCTCCTCGGAGAAATTAAAGGATGCTGTATCCAGTCTACCATGTGGCAGAATGATAATTTCTTTCAATTTTCGTTTCAATCTTTCCTTTTCCGCATGGACGTAGCCTTCAACGTTGGGCGCGATTCTCAACAATCTGAGAGCCCGGCGGATGTATTTTGGCAAAGTTTTAACATTTCCGCGTACCATTTTTCCACCCCATCCGTGACCATCAAAAACAACTCCAACGGTTTCACCGTCGCCGGAGATTTGCTCATCTCCGTCGTCATAGGCTTGAATGGGGAGATTTGCGCCACAGCCGCCGTCACACAGTTGATGCGGTTTGCCATCGGATTCGGCCAATGGCAGGGCAAGAAGTTTGAATGCGAGCGGTATGGACATGGACGCGTATACGGCCAGGATGACCGGCATGTTGGGCTGTGTTTTCTTTTTGGCGAAAATGAGCTTCTGGTCCGTTGTATCCCAAATCGCCGCCGCGAGGTCATGGAATTGCTCCTTCCCGCCGGGAAGTCTTTGCAGAAGTTCAAGGTCGTGGAATGTGAGCAATTTTCCTTCGCGGCTAACCGTTGGATCATAGGGTTCCCGCAGGAGGCGCATTCGAGCCTGAACCTCCGGGAGATCGGGGAAGGTGTTATCAATTGTCTCGTCGGTGATATTTCTCAAAAATGTGCTAACCCTTTCCTGCACCCTCTGATCGAAAAGTGCGAGTACCCCGGTAAGGTCATAATAGCTTGGCCAAGAGGCAAATTGCGGCCTGAGCCATCCGTAGGCTGCAGCCCATTCCCGGTTATCTCGAGCGGATTTGTCATACCGCCTTTGCATTTCGAGGGCAAATTCAACAAAATCGTTCATATTAAATGCGGCGGCGAGCGCGCCAATAGCGCCAGCGGATGTTCCCGAAAATCGACAATTTGGCATGAATGTCGGCTTCAATTTTTTGAACATTTCGCCGTAGGCATAACCGCGTGCGCCACCGCCGCTTAAGGAAAGATGGCTGATTTTTAATTCGTACTCGGGAAGTTTATAGTCGCTAAGTCCAGCGTCGATGGCAGCCTCTATCATATCATTTTCAAGAATGATAAAAAAGTCGACCATGGTGGTATAGCGCGTACGTGTCATATAGGTATGTGCGGCAAGCGTATGCATTTCATCGCTAAATCTCTTTCTCATTTGTGCTTCCAGTTCCGTGACCTTTTGCCGTTGATCCCCGGTCAAATCTTTCTTCAAAAACCCGCGAAACATCTCCAATTCGTAGGTAAATTTGCCTTCTTGCAGATTTTTAAAGACCTGCGGGTCACCCATAATCGTTTTCTGGACCGCCGATGAGGGCTGCATCAGCGCAAACTGGGAAGACGTCTCCCACTCCGCATTCAACCAGTCTCGAAGTTTTTTGGAGGGATCCCCGGCCAATGCGGCATCCGGGTCTTTTTGCACAAGTGCCGTATAGTCCTGGAGTAGGCGCTTCTTACGGAGTTGGGAACAGGATATGCAGAGCGTTAGAATGAGACACACCGCCAGGAGAAGCGCAATGACGCCAGCCAAAGCGATGAGGACTATTCCAGTGAGCGGAAACCCGGGAAGATATCCACAAAACAAAAGCAGGCCGACGGACCCGGAAACAACCACAGTGAGCAGAGTTACCACATGGAATAGGGCGCGGGCGTTAATAAGCGCGATTGGACGATTGGATATGCCCAATGGAAGCTTCATGCAAGCTTCGTTGGTATCCGGCAAAAAGGCCCGCATTTAAAATTCTAAAACATCATTTATCAAATGGCAAATTGATTTAATGGATATATAAGTGTTGACCATATGCTTTGAGGCCAGTTCGTGCCGCGCATTTTGCAAATCTTCCATGCTTCCACGCGGAGAGCGACCTCATGCTTGATTTCCTTTTTTTTCTCCGCTGAAAACCCGAAGTCGAGCATGGTAATACCTCCGTGAGGGAGAATGAGAAGTTGGTCCCGCGATTGGAGCATCTTCTTCCTCTCAGCTTGCACATTGGCTTCGATGTTAGATGCAATTCCCAATATCCTAACACCCCAGCGGATAACTCTCGGCATGGACCTAATATCCCCGCACAATGTTCTTCCGCCCCATCCGTCCCAGTCAAAAATAACTCCATAGGTCTCTTCTTGGGGAGCCTCGAAGGCTTGAATGGGAAGATTTGTGCCGTAAGCGCCGTCACATAGCTGATGAGGTTTCCCGCCGGAGTTTTCCAATGGCAAGGCTAAAAACTTAAATGCGAGCGGTATGGACATGGACGCGCATACGGCCAGGACGACCGACATGTTGGGCTGTGTTTCCTTTTTGGCGAAAATGGACTTCCCGTCTGTTTTATCCCAAATCGCCGCCGCGAGGTCATGGAATTGCTCCTTCCCGCCGGGAAGTCTTTGCAGAAGTTCAAGGTCGTGGAATGTGAGCATCTTCCCCTCCCGACTTTTCGTTACGTCGTAGGGTTCCCTCAAAATGCGCATCCGTTCCAGAGCCGCTGGATCGTCGGAAAAGATATCTTCAACAACAGACTCGGGAATATTTTGTAGAAATCCACTGACCTTATTCTGCACCTGTTCATCGAAGAGCGCCAATACCCCGATCAAGTCATAGTAGCCCGGCCAACTGGCGTACTGTGCGCGGAGCCAGCCGTATGCGCTGATCCAATTCGGATTACTCCGGGCGGATTTATTGTACCGTTTTTGCATTTCGGAGACGATCTCATCGAAACTATCTGGCAATACTGCGGCAATGAGCGCGCCAATGGCGCCAGCGGATGTTCCCGAAAATCGACAATTTGGCATGAATGTCGGCTTCAATTTTTTGAACATTTCACCGTAGGCATAACCGCGGGCACCACCGCCACTCATGGAAAGGTGGCTGATTTTTAATTCATGTTGGGGGAGCTTGCAATCGGTGAGGCCCGCGGCAATGGCCGCCTTGATCATATCGTCCTCTTGGATGATAAAGAAATCGACCATGGTACTGTACCGCATGCGCGGAGAATATGTGGATGTGGATGCGGTAAGCCGCTTCATTTCATCGATAAATCTCTTTCTCATTTGTGCTTCCAGTTCCGTGACCTTTTGCCGTTGATCCCTGGTCAAGTCTTTCTTCAAAAACCCGCGAAACATCTCCAATTCGGAGGTAAATTTGCCTTCTTGCAGGCTTTTAAAGACCTGCGGATCACCCATAATCGTTTGCTTGACCGCCGATGTGGATTGCATCAGCGCAAACTGGGAGGATATCTCCCATTCCGTGTTTAACCAGTCTCGAAGTTTTTTGGAAGGATACCCGGGCAATGCGATATCTGGGTTCTTTTGCACGAGTGCTATGTAGTCCTGGAGCAGGCGCTTTTTGTGGAATTTGGAACAAAATGCACAAAGTGTTAGAATGAGCCATACCGTCATGGGGACCGCCACGACGCCAGCCAGGACGATGAAGACCGTTCCAGTGAACGGGAGCCAGGGGAGATATTCCCAAATTAACAGGAGGCCTGTGGATCCCGAGCCAACCACGGCTAGCAGGGTTATCCTGTGGAAAAGGGTGCGAACGCCGGAAAGAATGGCCGACTGTTTTGATATTCCTAGTGCATGTTGATCGTAAGTGTTGGGAGTGCCCGATAAAACGACCCGCATTTCAGACTGGAAAAAACTAGCCAACAAATGGCAAAATAAAATCTGCCACGGGTAATTTTGCTGGATGTCCTTGACAAATCGCCCCGGTGTATGGTATAAATGCTTCAGCATGAGTGAAGGTCGTGAAATTACGGATGCCAACGAGGCGGTGGCGGCGGTCGCTTTTCGTATGAGCGAGTTGGTGACCATATACCCGATTACACCGTCGTCGCCCATGGCCGAATTTTGCGACGAATGGGCGGCGAAGGGGAAAAAGAACCTCTGGGGCATGACGCCGTCCATCATGGAGATGCAATCGGAAGCGGGCGTAGCCGGTGCGGTCCACGGAGCGCTGCAATGCGGATCGATGGTGACCACGTTTACCGCATCTCAAGGGTTGCTGCTGATGATCCCCAATATGTACAAAATTGCCGGCGAATTGCTCCCATTTTGCATGCACGTCACGGCTCGGGCACTTGCCACGCATGCCCTATCCATATTTGGAGACCATTCCGACGTGATGGCCTGTAGGGCAACTGGTTTCGCCTTGTTCGCGTCTAATTCCGTCCAAGAGGCGCACGATTTTGCCGCCATTGCCACCGCCGCCACCTACGCCTCCCGGGTGCCATTCTTGCACTTTTTTGATGGCTTCCGCACCTCCCACGAAATCAATACTTACACATCCATCGGGGATGCCACGCTGCTAGACCTGCTGGATCCGATGGATGTGGAAGCCTTTCGCCTACGGGCACTTACGCCGGATGCGCCCGTCATCCGGGGGACCGCCCAAAACCCGGATGTGTTTTTTCAGGGCCGCGAACGCTGCAATACCTTCTACGACCAAGCGCCGGCCATTGTGGGGCAAGTCATGGAAAAATTTGCCCAGCTGACTGGCCGGACCTATGCCCCGTTCGACTACGTGGGCGCGCCCGAAGCGGAAACCGTTTTCGTCGCCATGGGATCCGCTTGTGAAACCGTCGAAGAAACCATCAGTGAGCTTAACCGCAGCGGAGCCCGCCTGGGACTGGTCAAAGTACGACTCTACCGGCCATTCGCCGTGGCAATGTTCCTCCGCGCGTTGCCAAAATCCGCAAAAAAAATTATCGTTTTGGATCGCACCAAGGAACCCGGGTCCCTGGGAGAGCCGCTTTATTTGGATGTGGTCGGCACCATGGAAGAAGGACGGGCGGCGGGGACGTTACCCCGGGAATTTTGTCCACAAATCTTCGGCGGACGCTACGGTCTTGGGTCCAAAGAGTTTTCACCGGCGATGGTGAAGGGCGTTGTGGACGCGGCTTCGGCGGGCGGACTCAAGCGGCATTTCACCGTCGGCATCGACGACGACATTTCCCATCTGTCCGTGCCATACGACATGAACTATCATTTGGCCGCCGATGGGGAGCATTTTTCCGCGCTATTTTTTGGCCTTGGCGCCGATGGCACCGTGGGTGCGAACAAAAACACCATCAAAATCATAGGCGGCGAGACGGGTAATTATGCCCAGGCCTATTTTGTCTACGATTCCAAAAAATCCGGTGGCACCACTGCGTCCAATCTGCGCTTCGGTAACAAGCCCATCCACGCACCATATCTCATTAACCGGGCGAAATTTATCGGCTGCCACCAATTTTCGTTTTTGCATAAATTTGATGTTTTGCGCCATGCTGCGGAAGGAGGTGTTTTCCTCCTTAATGCGCCCCATACGCCCGAAAAAATCCAGCGTCATTTGCCTCGGCGGGTCCAGGAGCGGATTCTCCAGCTGCATTTGCAATTTTACACCATCGACGCTTACTCCGTCGCCGGCGAATGTGGCATGGAAAAACGTATCAACACCATCATGCAGACCTGTTTTTTTGCCATTTCGGGAATCCTTCCCCGGGAGGAAGCCATCCACGCTATTAAAAAATCCATCGAAAAAACGTACGCCAAAAAGGGTGCTGCCGTCGTGGAGAAAAATTTTGCCTGTGTGGACGCCTCCCTTGCCCATTTGCACCGAGTAGAGTTGGATCCGGGAAAAATCAGCGACGACCTTGCCCCGCCGAATGCTGCTCAGCGTCCGGATTTTGTAGAAAAAGTGATCATGCCCATTTGCCGCGATGAAGGCGATGCCCTACCCGTTGGAAGCCTACCCGTGGACGGCACCTGGCCAACAGCCACATCCCAGTGGGAGAAGCGAGGTGTGGCGCAAGAGGTTCCCACTTGGGACTCAAGCATATGCATTCAGTGCAACAAGTGCGCCTTTGTATGTCCGCACGCGGCCATCCGGAGCAAATTTTACGACGTCGGACTGCTTGCCGATGCACCTGCCGGGTTTCGGTCCGCGGATTTCCGCTCAAAAGAAAATCCCGGTTGCAAGTTTACCATTCAAGTCGCCCCAGAGGATTGTACGGGATGTGGCGTGTGCGTTGAGCACTGTCCAGCAAAGGATAAAAATAATCTCGGGCGCCATGCTATTAACATGGAGCGGCTCGCGGACGTTTTGGAGCAAGAGCGGATCAAATATGCATTTTTCGAAAAAATTCCAGCTGTTGACGAAACGAAGCTGCCCAACGATGTGAAGCATTCCCAGTTCCGCCGGCCACTTTTTGAATTTTCCGGGGCCTGTGCCGGGTGCGGGGAGACGCCCTATGTCAAATTGCTCACCCAACTGTTCGGAGATCATCTAATCATTGCCAACGCTACCGGATGCTCGTCCATCTACGGCGGTAATCTGCCCACCACACCATACTGCAAAAATGACCAGGGGCGTGGACCCGCCTGGGCCAATTCCCTCTTCGAGGACAACGGCGAATTTGGCCTGGGCATGCTCCTATCCATCGAGCAGCAACGCAAAACCGCCGAAGAAATTCTTAGGCGCCACCAGGACTTCATAGGAGAGGCACTTGTCCGCGAAATTTTAGAAGCTGACCAGTCCTCCCAGCTCGGCATTGAGTTGCAACGTGGCCGTGTCGATGTGCTGCGGAAAAAGATCATCCTTAATGGCGACGGCGAATTACAATTTTTACATGCTCTTGCCGACAAGCTAGTTAAAAAATCCGTGTGGGTCCTCGGCGGGGACGGTTGGGCCTATGACATTGGCTTCGGCGGTATCGATCACGCCCTGGCTAGCGGAAAAAACATCAAAATTTTAGTCCTGGACACGGAGGTTTATTCCAACACGGGCGGGCAACAGTCCAAGGCCACACCCTTGGGTGCCGTGGCCAAGTTTGTCGCGGAGGGAAAATTGCTCAACAAAAAAGACCTCGGGCGAATTGCCATGACCTATGGCTATGTCTATGTGGCCCAGGTGGCCATGGGAGCCAAGGATTCCCAGACATTGACCGCGATGTTGGAGGCGGAATCTTACGATGGCCCAGCGTTGGTCATTGCCTACTGCCCCTGCATTTCCCACGGATTCGACATGAAGGAACAGCTGGAGCACCAAAAAAATGCTGTCGCCTCCGGCTATTGGACTCTCTACCGATTCGACCCACGGCGCGGCGCCAGGGGTGAAAATCCGTTGCAAATCGATTCGGGAGCACCTGATGGAACCCTCAAGCAATTCATGGCATCGGAAAATCGATTTAATATTCTCCGCCAAAGCGCCCCAGAACGTGCTGAAAAACTCGCCGAGGAAGCATCCACCAACGCTGTCCGCCGGAGAAGGATCTACGATGCCATCGGGTAAACGTTGGAAACTCTGTGTCCGAACATTGCTCGGAGACGCCTTCTTCGGCGGCGGTGTTTGCGGAAGTTATGGGTGCGATTTGTCTATTCGCGTTGTGGTATATTGGGCACTAAGATATAGCTGAATAATCAAGGCTATTAAACTAGTATCTTGCAGGGGAGAAATGTCAAGAAACGTGAAATACAGCCACCTAAGCATGTATAAAGTTTGGAGGGTAATTTTTTGCTTTTGCCTTGATTTAACGGCAACCGCCACTGCAAAATTGCTAAAAACGAATAGAAATACAATAAATATGCGAGTTGCAAAACTCAAATCCTCAAGTCTAACACTAGTATGACCATAACATCGAGTGAATTCCGGAATATTCGGGCGATTTATAACGGTTTTAACGGTGGTGAATCCGCCAATGGCGAGCATCGCGGGTGTGATTTTCTCAGCTTCGCTGGCTTTAAGGTTTAATGCGAGTTGCAAAACTCTGAATTGTGAAGGCTATTGACTAGCATCTCGCAAGAGAGGATGGTCAAGAAATGTGAAATACAGCCGCTTGAGCAGGTATAAAGTTGGCAGGGTAATTTTTTGCTTTTGCCTTGATTTAACGGCAAC
>JAITCU010000035.1 GCA_031282835.1 Puniceicoccales bacterium | reverse complement strand
ATGAAAAGACAAAACACAAAAAAAGAAAGACAGCTGCTAAAAAGTCGGTTTCGAATCGAAAATTTTAATCAAAAATTAAAAAGTTTAGTCGGTGAAGATTTTTCCAGATTTCGCACCTGGGCCGCTGCCAAAGCGGTAATCGGGGTAGCTATGGTGGCCATAAATCTTGGTTTTTAGACCTTTTCAATGGGCTGTGAGATTTTTTCGTAAAATCCATTTGACTTGCTTCGTAAAAATCTTAGAAAGATCCACGAGATGCATTTTATAAACCCCGAATTCGGGAAGGTTTTCGCCGGGGTCCCTTGCCCACTTGATCAAGTGGCGAAAAATGGCATTTGATCTTTGACAGAAATATTAACGCAAGTTCTGAAGCTCAGGCCCGGAACAGGCTTGGCAGCGGCTAATTGTGCGTAATAACATCACACGGATTGGCCATAGCGCTCTTATGCGCAGTCATTAATTGCCATTACGAGGAAAGGTTTCCTTGGGCGCGTATTTGGAAACATTTGATCAGGTTGTGGGATGCCATAAACTGACTGAAATATGGTTTATTATGTCCGTGTGTATAAACGTGAAACGATTTAGGCAACCATCGCAATCGGCATGTTGATGTTAAGTTTAGAAGTTTAAGTTTTGCAACGCGCACGGTGGATTCTGCTGATAGAATCTGGGATTCTTTTTGTTAGTGCCCTTGAAATTAGTGGCAAAGATTGGGTCTTTAGCTGTCATCGCCCAGTGATTTTGCTGGTGCCGCGTAGTTTTTCACCTGCCTTTGGGCCTGGGCAACGGGGCAAATGGTAAGGCCGCCACCCACGCATCCACCGGGGCAGCACATGACTTCGATCATATTTCCCTTGGCGCATTCGCCGGATTTGGCATAGCCCCGCAGTTCCCCGATGGCATCTTGGTCCAAGCCGTTGATTGGGACAAATTTAACCACATCAAGCTTTCCTCGTCCGGCGGCTTTTATCGCACCAGAGACGCCGCCGCTCACGCCAAATTCCCGGGCTTCTTTCGCACTGTCATGGGAAAACTTTTCCCCGGCGCAAGTGGCCACGTCGATTTCGAATGCTTCGAACAAGGCGTCGATTTCACTGAAATTGAGCACACACGAAACGTTTTTGTTGCCGTGTCCCTCCCGATATTTTGCCAGGCAAGGGCTTATGAAAACAAGGACAGAATCCGGATATTCCCCGCGCAATTTCTTTGCCATGTAAAATAACGGGGTTCCAGTGGTGGAAACGTAGGGTTTGATTTCCGGTATGTGTTGTTCCACTAAGTTGTTGTAGGCGGCGCAGCAGGAGCTGGTCATAAATTTTGCGCCCGATTCCAGCCGTTCGTGCAGCTCCTCGGCTTCTTTGATGGCCGTTGTTTCCGCGCCAACGGCTACTTCCAGCGCGTCGAAAAACCCCATTTTTTTGAAGGCGCCGCGTATTTGTTCTGAGGTATATTTGAAATGCCCCCAAAAGGATGGTGCGAGCATGGCGATTACCCGTTGGCCATCGCGAATGGCCTTGAGCACATCAATGATCTGACTGCGCGGCTGGATGGCCTCAAAGGGACAGGCGGAGATGCACTTGCCGCAGCAAATGCATTTGGAAAAATCGATGGTTGCCCGGCCGGTGGGGTCCCGGGAAATTGCCGCCACCGGGCAGACACTTTCGCAGGGCATGACGGTTTTGGCGATAGCGCCATAGGGGCAGGCACGCAGGCAGGCGGTACATTTTTTACACTTTCCTCCGTCAATGGTGGTGCGGCTGCCATCGCTGTGGATAGAATCAAACTTGCAGGATTGGATGCAGGGTTTCATGGCACAGTTTTGGCACAGGTCGGTCACGCGAATTTGTCCGCCGTTGCAGCCGTTGCAGGCGCATGGAAGTGTAGTTAGGGGAGGCATTTCCACTTGGGTGCGCTCCAGGGCCATTTGGGCGAGGTGGGGCAGATCAATTTTTTCCCCGTCGGCGGCGAATCCCAGTGCCGAAGCAATCAGTGCTCGACGCACGTTTTCTGGCTGTGGATAACTTTTTTCGCCTTCTAGGGGGAGTTTCTGAGGAATTTGCCCGATTTCCGCGGGAAAGTCCTGTCCTCGGAAGGCGCGAATGACCTGGATGAGAGCCGCCCGTCGCTGTGTTTTAAAACCTGGTGCCATTGGGGTGATTTTTCCCAAATGCGGGATCCATGGCAATGGCAAATTGGACAGCTTCAGGCTGCCATTGGAATATAACCCCCTTAAGGACGTAAAATTTATTACCGGCCTATGAATAGGCCGATGGGTACCAATACTGGGAGGGGGAATTGCTAAGATGCTCATGGGGAAGCCTTTCGAAGGCGTGATTATAATTCAAAAACTCAATGCGGCTGTTATCTTCGGCTCATTTACCCAAGCAATAACCAGCTTTTTTGTTAATTGATTTCATGGATTTTCCGATCGGTTAAATTAGCTTATTTTTTCCTGTTTAAGGAGATATTTTCCCAATGGCTTTTGCAGCTGGCAACGGGATGGCCCGTGCTAAAAACGCAGGAAATTCTCGTGGAAGCGAGGGTTCCGGTTCGAAGCCAAGTGTCAGTCCTGGGGTTGGGAACGTTTGCAGTTCCCAGCCACCACCAAAAGTATCTGCCGCATGGGCATTAATAGTAGCATTTTTCATATTGAGCTTTCTTTCTTGGAATTTAAATTCTGCAATCATCTTGGTGGCGTGAAAGCGTTTGTCAACGCATTTGTAAAAAAAGAGCAAAGGTTTGACGAATATTTCCAGGGTTCCCGTTTGAAGCGGCGATTTGAAGGAAGGGGCTTGACAGGGTGGGCGTTCGGTTCCATGGATGGGGCTTGAAATATGGCGGTAAAGATTCGTTTGCAGAGACAGGGGAGGGCGCATCGGGCGCTTTATCGCGTGGTGGTGGCGGAGGCGAGCTCGCGGCGGGATGGCCGGTTCATCGAGGACATCGGGAATTACAACCCGAGCCCGCGTGGACAAGAGCGGGAGTTGGTCCTCGACCTGGGCCGGGCCGATTATTGGGTCGGCGTGGGCGCAAAGCCGACGGATACGGTGCGTGCGCTGATTTCCAAAGCCCGCCGTTGCGCCGTCGGGTAAAATTTTTGGTCGTCTCCCATGGACGCGGAATGCGCGTTGAAGGTGGACGTTTTGTCCCTGTTTCCCAACGTGCTTTCGGGATTCGTCGCGGAGAGCATGCTTGCCCGTGCGGTTAAAAGGGGGATTTTGCGAATCACATCCCTGTCCATCCGGGAGTGGACGACGGATCGGCACGCAGTTGCCGATGATCGTCCCTTCGGCGGTGGTGCGGGAATGGTCCTAAAGCCGGAACCCTTGGCACGGGCCTTGGGAGACCTGAAAACCCCACAATCCTCCGTCGTTTATCTTTGCCCCGACGGGGAGCTTTTTTCATCGGAAATC
Organism: Puniceicoccales bacterium; assembly: GCA_031282835.1. Lineage (GTDB taxonomy): Bacteria > Verrucomicrobiota > Verrucomicrobiia > Opitutales > JAIRLM01 > JAIRLM01. The sequence continues at coordinate 1,526 of JAITCU010000035.1, read as the reverse complement.
GCCCGGGGCTTGGCCAAAAGCGGGCATCTCGTCCTTCTATGTGGACATTATGAGGGAATTGACGAGCGCATTCGGGAAAAATACGTGGATCGGGAAATTTCCATTGGAGACTACGTGCTGACAAATGGGATTCTTGCCGCGGCGGTTGTGATTGACGCGGTGGCCCGGTACGTGCCCGGTGTCTTGGGCGCGGAGCAATCCCTGGAGCAGGACAGCTTTAGCGATGGATTGCTTACTTTCCCCCAATACACGCGACCGGAAGTCTTTGAGGACACCCCCGTTCCGGAAGTTCTGCTCAGCGGACACCACCAAAAAATTGCCCAATGGCGTCAGGAGCAGCGGATGGTTCGCACCCGGCGGCGGCGGCCGGACCTTTGGGCGCGATTTCTAAAGCCCACAAAATCTTCATCGGAAATTCCCGAATCCGGCGATGGGTTGTAACGTTCGCTACCGACGAACACCTCCGTAAATCCTCAGCGGATGTTGCGCGTGGTTTTTTGATGCGCTTCCTCCGTGGCTTCCAGGGCTGCCGTGGCCACCGCGTAATTTTGCTGCAGGTCCTGGTTGTACACGCCGATTACCGTGCTCAACCCACTGAGTTTGTTGTTGAGCTGATCAATGGCGATGCGAATTTGATCCAATAGCGCATTGGCCTCCTTCTGGCTGAAATAGCCGATTTTGCTTCCATCCAACACCTGTTCCACCGGCACGGTATACGAATAGCAAGATGCGCTCACGTCAACTTCGCGCTCTGTTCCGCTTTCAGCTCCAGTCATATCATACGGTTTTGTGAGATCGATTTTTGAAGAGTCTTTTGGATCGCCGATGCCGAAAAAATATTTATAAGTCATATTACCGCTGGCAGCAAAGTTGCATTTGGCGTAAAAGTGTCCACCAAATTCGTTTACATACTCCGAGGAAAGCTTGTATTTATCGGTTGATGTAAATTGCTTCACCACAGCAGCCGGATTATTTGTTATTGTACTAATTTCCTGACGTCCCACACAGTCATTGATCGTATGCAATGGTGGTGGATGCGGCCCCTTCACGGAATCATCATTGATGTAGCATACATAATCGGTCCATAAATTTTGCGCAATAGGACTTGCACCGGTATTGTTTATAAAAAAAATTTCCCATGCATAATAAATCGCGCCCCTTTTGGGTCTATCATCAACTTCGGCCCAGTGTGTTACGCCGCGAATTTTTGCATAAAGTTGTGGTATCAAGCCGTTGCATATTCGGTTGAGCGGGAACCGCAATCCGTTATCGAGATAGAGCTTTAATAGCGCTGGCTCAATCATTAGCATTTGATTCGTCAGGCCGCTGTTGTAATTAATGGCACGCGCAGCAAAGGAGTAATAGATGTCGTTAAACTTGCGCATGGACTCGTTCAGCGCCGCGGCTTCGGTGATGAGGTCGTTGAGCATGGCCATTTGCCGGTTGGTACTTTGGTAGGCCGCACCGAGAGCTTGGGCGAGGATGCCCATGCGCCTTCGTGCCGCCAGCGTGGGGCCAAACACTTG
>JAITCU010000008.1 GCA_031282835.1 Puniceicoccales bacterium | reverse complement strand
CGCGATAAATAAACCAATCAATGCATCTTCTTGTAACATTGTAAAAAACACGAAGATGCAGCAAGATCTTCACGGCAAGCCAATTAAAAATTTGTTCATACCGGACTCGATGTTAGGGTATGGATTTAGGTAAAGCAGCCGTTGAAATCTGTTCTTTTCCCCGCGGAAGTGCCCGGGCAACCGGCTTAGTCGTCCCGCATTGCTGCAGGCGCAATCCATCCCCAGCTGACGAAGTACGCCGCCATAGAACTTTTTCCTAACCACGTGGTTCCATTCATTCAGAGTATCGATTCCGTGGACGCGGACCCATCCATGAATTGATTTCCCGCCAGAATCAATAAGAGCAACAACGGGGAGAGGAATGGTTGCCCAGAAGGCGACTTGCTCGGGACGGGAAAGCATATCCGATTCCACCGTAATGAAGCGAAAGGACGCAATGCAGCTTTCGCAGCGCATGGAAGGTATTCCCTGCTGAGTTTTACCGTATTTTCCAGTAAGTGGGTTTGGCATAATGTGCGGGAATTTCTCCATGCCACTGCAATGGAGGCTCTTCTTCCACGCAAGAACCTGTCGCGGACACTTGTCATAGCGAGTTCCAAGGAATACAAATTCATTATCATTATAAAGTTCACTCAGGAGCACATCTGCATGCCGTTCGGGAGCACAGGGGAGCCCAATGGGAGACTTCGCGCGTAACGTTGCTTCCGTAATCCAGCATCCACGTGATATAATTTTGGGCTATTGACTAGCATCTCGCAAGAGAGGATGGTCAAGAAATGTGAAATACAGCCGCTTGAGCAGGTATAAAGTTGGCAGGGTAATTTTTTGCTTTTGCCTTGATTTAACGGCAACCGACACTGCAAAATTATTAAAAACGAACAGAAATACAATAAATTCGTATTTTGCCGAAATGAGAAAATTAATTGTCGCATATTGTTTGCGAAATGAAAATTTTGACTCTGGCGAATTTGAGCTAGATGAAAGTTATTTCGGAGCACGACGCGTACGTGGCAAAAGGGGAAGAGGGGCCGCTGGAAAAACTCCAGTTTTTGGAGTCCTTAAAAGAGGTGGAAAAGTTTTCGTTACGATTGTCAGCAACTGTTCCAAGGAGCAGCTAATGCCGGTTATTCAGGGCAAAATTCTCGAAGGATCAACAATTCACACCGATGGCTGGAAGGCTTATGATGGACTCATATTAAATGGCTATGACCACTACAGGGTTTTTCACAGCAAAAATGAATTCGTTCGAGGGAAAAGCCATGTCAATGGAATCGAAAGTTTTTGGAGTTATGCCAAACGGAGACTGGCTAAATTTAATGGTTGCACCGACGAAAATTTTTTACTTTTTTTAAAGGAGTGTGAGTTTCGGTACAATCATCGTTCGGAAGATTTGGTCCCGCTGGTTCGAAAAATATTTCACACAAGAAAGAGATGCTAGTCGAGAGCCATTGTAATTCCCAAGACAAGTCCCGGGCAAGTTTTTGGAGAGGCAAAATCTCTTCCGTTGCTTTTTGCGGAGTTTTGCAGCAAGGGTTTCTTATGATGAGCCCCAAATTTCCCCGCAAGCCGCTCTACTAGCGAAAAGAGTTTTGCTGCAGCTAAAAGATGCAAAACTCGGGCTTTTGGCATTTTTGCGAATGTGACAGCTTTCCAGTGTTGATGTGGCTTCGCGATGTTATCCCGATGGAAAAAGTCCCTCATAGTTAAATCTATGAGGGACTTTTTCCATCGGGGTTGAATTATAGTAAAACCCAGAAAATTTTTATTAGATCGGCCCAAGTCGCCGAAGCCAAGCAAGCAAAAAGGCCGATTTGATAAAAGTTTACCAGGCTTCACTATAAAAGCGCTAATGTGTCGCCCCTGCAGCGTAATTGATGACCCCGTCGCAGATGGCGGAGGCAATTGCCTGCCTGTGGGCGGATTGGGCAATTAGCGCACCCTCCGCCTGGTTGGTAATAAACCCGCACTCCACGAGAACCGCGGGACAATGCACGCTCTCGAGTACGCAAAACCTCCCTCGGCGCACTCCCCGATCGCGTACACCCTTCAGACGCATTAATTTTTCGCCAATGCCGTGGGCAAGCAATAGGTTACAGTCATCAAATTCGTTGTTCGGACAGAAAATAGCATCCTTTGCCCGAAGCGGCGAGGACAGCCGTGCGGTGGCGGCCGTCCCCTGGCGTGGCATGATGTAAATTTCAATGCCTTGGGCGGTTGGACTTTCGGAGGCGTTAAAATGAATACTGATGAATAAATCAGCTTTCCCGCAATTGGCGATGGAGGATCGTTTCTCCAGCGGAACAAACCGATCCCCATCCCGGGTAAGGAGCACTTTAAAACCATTACTCTGTAGCAAGTTACCCAAGCGCTTGGCCACATCCAGGTTAAGGGATTTTTCCGTTAAATTTAACGCACCCGAATGGGCACCAGAATCTTTTCCGCCGTGCCCCGCATCGATGCAGATGCAATGGACCCCGGGCACCTTGCGGCCGCTGATCAACGGTTCCAGGATATGTTTCCAGTCATTCAGCGGGATGGTCAGCCCTCGGGGAGAGCGCTCCGCCGCCCCCTGGCCATAAACACAGACACCGTTTACGACGTAACTCGATTTATCCAAAAAACATGCAATGGAACAGTTGGACCCTGTTAGGGTTGCACTTTTCTCACGCTCCTCCCGAAATGTCATCCCATGGCGCTCGGCAATGGTTCTCAGAGAAATCCGTTCGGATGGGTTGGATGTGGCGGCAGCACTCGAGAAAAAGGACAGTGCACCAATGGCCAGGATAAGTCGCGCCAACCTCATCGAATCATCCTAAACGCGAGCCCAACGGGCACAAGGCGTAAAATTTCGGTCACACGATAAGGAGTTCCTGCTCCTTTTTCTGGAAAAGTTTATGCGAGTTGCTAAAGTCTCTATACGTAGCAATTGCCAGTTACTGCAAAGAAAATTCGCTTTTACAAATGCCGCATTTTTCCCGAATTTGCCAAACGGGTCTATTCCTCCACCCGCTGTGTCTTCGGTTTCAAGCTTCACTTGGCATTCGATGAACGCGGAAAAATCGTCGTATTTCACCTGCTGGACGGCAGCAGGCACGACGTTAAGGAAGCGGAAAATTTGCTCCGAGGTTGCATCGGGACTGCGATTGGGGACAAAGGTTACTGCTCAAGCCAAGTTAGGGAACGCCTCGAACGAGCTGGGTTACGATTTGTTGCACCCGCGCGCACGAACATGAAAAACAGGAACACGGAAGAGGAAAAAGGCCTTCTTCGGAAGAGAAATTTAGTGGAACGTGTCATCGGAAAATTAAAGCGACTTATCGGAGACAATTTTTCACGCTTTCGCGCCTGGGGAGCGGTTCTGGCGATTATTGCGATCGGCATACTGATGTTAAATCTAGGAGTTTGAGTTTTGCAACTCGCAT
>JAITCU010000015.1 GCA_031282835.1 Puniceicoccales bacterium | reverse complement strand
TTCCTTGCAATAGCTGGAAATTGCTATGTACAGAGACTTTATGGCTAGTTTGCTGAATACCATTCTGGACAACTAGCCACGGCAGTCGATTTTACAATTCAGAGTTTTGCAACTCGCATGTCACTGTTAAACAAGGTGACGAACATATTTGCGTTATCGAAAATGAACAGTGTGAAAGCCCATTCGGGAAAACGGGAAAAGCCATCGACAAGCTCCGATTCCACGTGACAGCGCAAAGCTTCCTCCACTTCGCTTGGTGCCCTGCGACCGGTAAAGAGCGATTTAATACGACCCAACAGCCCATCGGGTAACGCAATGAGAAGGTCAATCACGGCAGCGAGCAAGGCCGGGTTGGCAGGGCTGTTCAGCGTTTCCAAAATCTGTACACCGCTTTTTTTCACAAAGTCGCATTTCTGCGCATCGGAGAAATTTCCAAGCACGCTGATGGCATCTCCGCCCAAATTGGAATTTCGGAGCACTCCCCAACAGGCATCCACATGGGCGCACGCCAAGTCGGGAAGGGGTTTGCGGCTAAATGTACGCCGCTCCCTTTCACTGGTGGCTACCAACTCAATAAGTTTTCCCTTAACCGCTTCGTCTCTTTTCGAGGTGGGCGGACGTTCAAGCCTGGATTTAAAAAAAGAACTGACTTTTTCCACAGGCCACGATTGTCCGGGGCTACGCCCCCACATCCATGCCAGGGTAGTAGCTTTGCGATTTTTAAAAATTGTAGAATATATTTGTTCCATCGTGTGTTGGTGTGTGTTACGGCCAAGTTCACAAAAAATTTATCGGCAGGCGCGATGAGCATTAATGCCAAAGCAAACGATGCCAAAAATACTCCTGGAACGCTCGCTTGAAGGACCTCTAATATTACAATTGAGAGGTTTAATGCCGTTGTTGTCCTCGGCACACTCGCTGAGGCGATAGCTCGCTGCTGATTTTTTATTGGTTTTCATGGGTTCTCCAATCGGATAGACTAATTCAGCTTTTTTGTTTATTTGTGATTTTCTTCAAAATGGCTCTTGCCGCTGGCAGCGGGCTGGCCCTTCCTAAAAACGCAGGAAATTCCCATAAAAATGGGGGTTCCAGTTTGGAGCCAGGTGTCAGTCCTAGGTTTGGGAACAGTTGCAGTTCCCGATCATCATCAAAAATATCTCTTTCGCGTGCGGCGGTAATGGTGGTGCTTTCCATGTTAAATCTTCTCCTTTATAAATTGAATCCTCGAGAATTCGCAGATCATATTGCTGGGAAATAGGCATTTGTCAACCCCTCTGTGATTTTGGCGAGTTTTTGGCGAATTTTAGGTAAATCGCGGCGAAAAATCGCAGGGCCCTTCGCGTGGGTTGCGGTGGCTTTGGGGAAGGCTCGCCTATGTTGAAAGTTTTCGCATCATGACTTTCCCATTCGCTGGCGAATCCGTGCCGCTTGTTCGGGTGGTAATTGCTCCAAGAGTGCTTCCGCATAGGGATCGTTGCAATTACGTGTAAAAAAGCGAACGAGATCGTCATCTGATGCACCTGCGTGTTTTACGATGTAGGGGAAAAAGTCTCCGTGCTCGAAATTTGGGGCAGGCGCCTGGACGAATTCTTCGAGGATGGGCCCAGGTATATCGGCCAGAAGTTGCCAAAAAATTTTGATATATTTTCGGGATAAATGGCGGTCCGGCGTGTACCTTCTACGAGCCTGCATTACCGTGGACAGTAATCCGCTTGCAACGTCACGATTTTGTTTCAGAAACGCCATCATATCACTGGGTTGCATATTGAGCAGGCACACATGGGCTAGGTCGGGCGCACGTGCATATAGTCTGCGGATTTCATTTGGCATGCATGGGAAAAGCTCCTCCCATCGCGCATAATTCCGCCCTTTTATGGCATCGGATAGTCGGAGCAGGTTCATAAAAGCGTACGACAAATTTTGAGGCTCGGCGAGAACCTTTCTTGCGAATGTGGGGGCGGTTAGTAACAAAATTCGCGCCGCCCAGCCTGGCCCATAGATAAGCGAGCAGCTGATCGCATATGCTACCTTGGCAGGAGGAAAATTTTGGAGTTTCAGCGCAGCATCGGAAATGGACAGGATTTGGTACCTGCGGAAGATGCTATAAGTCGTGGGATCCATCTCATCTCTTGTTATCGAATCATTGACCAATGATCGCGGTGGTACTAGGTGCGCCAAGTGCGCATGATAGATCTTCCTGCCGCTCTCCAGAAAAATGGCGAAAAATTTGAGATTTTGGTCATCACTGGGAAGCTCCTTTACGATTTCGGACGCACGGCCTGGATTAGACTCCTCGACGTCGAGGAGGATTTCAAATTGGAAGGACGATTGTATAAATTTTTGCATAAAAGATTTATATTTGTCAGAATCGGGGGCTCGAATTCCTTCGGCGATTTGCTCCGCCTCTATGATGCGGCGCGCACCAATATACTCACTATCGCGTATTTTCGCGGCTAGCGCCGGATTTTTTTTCTGACAAGTACGCCAGAATTTAAGGCCGCAACACATCGAATCTGTCGCGTCCACGATCTGCTCAACGTCAACGTCGTTTTCGCGCCCGGAAACGTCCTCCAATATACTGGCTATGAATTCGTCCTTTGCTGGATCATCCCATTGAGAAAGTGGGGGAGACTCCCATGGATCTTCCCTTTCCCATGGGCTTGGTCCGGCACACATATCCCTCGTACGCGGTGGGATTTCTAAGGATACACTGGATTCCCCCCTATGGATAGTTTGGCTTTCTCGGCAGGCGGTTCCGGTTTGGGCGCAGGCGGTTCCAGTTTGGGCGCAGGAGGTTCTTGCTTGGTTGAGGTTTGGCGTAGGAAGCCGAGTGAAATAATATGCCAATAATTGGCATTAAATTTGATGATACGGGGTGATTTTGTGGCAAGCGCCAATAATTGCAACGGTCCATGGGCTGGCAGGGAAAGTGGCCAGGTAATCACGATACCCACCAGGGCGAGCAATCTGACAAGGCTCTTCCAAACGGACGCGCCGATGCTCAAGTTTGGTTGAGTTATGCTTAATCCATCCATTCGGATGCTTTCTAAATCATTTGTGCGTCCATGGCAAGCTTATTCCCGGGAATGAATAGAGGGCTTGCAGAAGTTCGCCTGCTGAAAATCCAGCGTATCCCACTGACTTTTTGGTGTAAATCTTTCTCTTTTAGGATGTTCCGTCGGCGGGAAGTTGTTCGCAAAACTTTAAAAACAGCTTCTAAAAAGAAGATCAATATGAAAGATGCCCCAGACCGCGCCACGCCCAACGTTTTTGCCAGCGCTTTGAACCCGCAGATGACCCGTTTAACCCAACTTATGCGCGCAACATCGTCTGCCCCAAAATTAATGTTTATCGGATTTGACCATGAGAGCCGCAACTCCAGGCATTTCCTTCCCTTCCAGGAATTCCAGGCTCGCACCTCCGCCCGTACTCATGAAGCTGATTTGATCAGAAAAACCGCTCTTATTTATGGCGGTTATGGAATCCCCGCCACCGACGATGGAGATGCCGGAGCTTTGGGCAACGGCCTTGGCGACGGCAAAGGTCCCCTTGGAGCAGGCAGAAATTTCAAAAATGCCCATGGGTCCATTCCAAAAAATTGTCTTAGACTTTTTAATAATATCACCGAAAATCTCGATGGTTTTGGGCCCAATATCCACGCCCTGCCACCCGTCCGGGATATCCTCGGAGACGGTTTTCGCCGCGCCGATCGTACGTGCCTCAAAATCCAAGGCATCCGTTGCAATGGAGTCTGCGGGAAGGAAGATTTTCACGCCCCTTTTCTCGGCCTTTTGAAGTGCCGCCTGGGCGTCTGACACACGGTCCTTTTCTACCAGACTATTTCCGACCTTTTTCCTCTGGGCCAGATGGAATGTATAGGCCATGGCGCCGCCGATGAGCATGTTGTCACACTTATCCAAAAGTGCGTCGATGACTCCGATTTTGTCGCTCACTTTTGCGCCACCAAGGATGACGGTGAAGGGCCGCTCGGGATTTGCTGTCCTGTTTCCGAGGAACTCCAGCTCTTTCTGCATGAGGAATCCGGCAACTTTAATGGGAAGCAAGCCCGGGACGCCCGCCGTTGACGCGTGGGCCCGGTGGGCCGTGCCAAAGGCATCGTTAACGTAGGCATTGCCGTAGGCGGCCAATTTCTTGGCAAATTCCCGGTCATTTGCCTCCTCTTCCGCGTAGAATCGCAAGTTTTCCAGCATCACCACAGAACCGGGCCCCATCTCGGCGATGGTCTTCTGCACGTCATCTCCGAGACAATCTTCCAGAAAAAGCACTGGCCGCCCCAATAATTGTGAAAGTTCCTGTGCCGCGGGCCTTAGGGAATACTTTAAATTCTTTTGCGCCTTCGGCCGACCCAAATGGCTCAAGAGAATGACCTTCGCCGCCCGCCTAATCAGGTATTCAATCGTTGGCAATGCCGCCCGAATGCGCGAGTTATCCGCAATTTTTCCACTTTCCAATGGCACGTTGAAATCAACCCGAACAAGGACATCCTTTTGGGATAAATCCACATCTGCAATCGTCTGAACCGGCATCAACCCTCCTCCCTGCAAGTTTGGCAAGAATTCATTCCCCGTCAAGTTTCCCAGACACTGTCACAGGAGAATTTAAACTCCCGCTGCAGCGTCCCAAACTTACCGCAGGTGTCAAAAAGCAACCTGATGACATGATTGTGTTTTTAGGAATAGGGAATTGATCCTTTTCCTGGGGAAATATTAATAGTCGATATGCGCCTTGGTCGATATGTGTGCAATGAATGGCTAAAGTACATGGGTATAACGCTCATGGCAACATTGGCACTCCTTGTATTTGAGGACATGTACCGCGAATTTCCCGGGTTACTGAGCGCGGGAACTGGTTCGATTTTGCGCCATTATTTTTACCTCCTTCCGCATTTTTTCTGCACCATTCTTCCCATTTCCGTTTTCGTATCGGCGTTGATGAGCCTCTGCCATTTGAGAGATAATAACGAATTTGTCGCCATGCAATCGATCGGCATGTCCCCTGGGCAAATTACGAAAAATCTATGGATTTGGGGTGCGGCCCTATCCGCGTTAATGATACTTTTACAAACGCACCTGGACGAGTGGTCCCGGGATGACAACTATCATGGCGTTGCCTATCGGGACGGCCAGAGTGGACGATTGTGGCTAATCGGCCGGTTAAACGCGAAAACTGGCCATGCCGAGGATATTTTTGTGTGGAACCCTGGCCCGCCCACGCATCGATTCCGCGCACAAAGCGCCCAGTGGGACGGGAGCCGGTGGTGCTTTGAAGGCGCTACGGAGTCAAGCGTCATCGAAATGGAACAGAATCATCGCCTTACGGGTGAAAAATCCTGTAATGAATTTCACGAAACACCACGGCAGCTCGTAAGCCAGCAAAAACGCCCGAAAGACATGTGTCTCCGCGAACTTCGCCAAGCCCTGCGGTGGGAGTCCCAAAAATCTTCCCACAGGTCCGCCCTTGAGGTGCGATTTTACGCGCTCCATATGGCGTGTCTGGGCCCCCTCGTCGCGCTTTTTTGTGCCATTCCATTTTCGCTACGGGGCGTGCGACAAAATCCAACAATCGGCGCATCAAAGGCCGTTGGCATATTGTTTTTGTTTCATGTGCTAACTGGGCTATCCCATTCCCTGGGAAACAATGAAATTTTCCACCCCATAGCCGCCGCCGGGTTGCCATTCCTGCTGCCCATTTTCATTGGAACCATGCGAGTTTGGCAACTCGCATCTCCATTATATTACCAGTGGGTTTACCGAATTTATCGGCTGGTTGCGTCAACTCGCGTATGAAACTGCACCATATTGTATCGTATTCTTGTCCTGCTGCGGCCACCATAAAGTCCGCTAATTGGGCGCCCGTGCTTCAGTTTGCCGTGGCTTTGGTTAGGCAGCTGAAGTGAAGGACATTTGGCGTCTTGCGGTCCCGTGGAATTTCCGAACCGTTGGCCCGATGGCTGATTTGTTACTTCTCGATGGACACAACCTTGTTTTCCGCGCGTTTTACGGTATAGGCCCCCTTTCGCGGAAGGATGGATTCCCGCTAAATGCGATTTATGGCTGGATCAAAACTGTTTGGCACTTGCAGGACCTAATTCGCCCGCGAAAGACCTTTGCATTTTTTGATCGGGGAAAATCCGCCGATCGCCTAGAAATTTACTCGGCATACAAGGCAAATCGGACGCCAACGCCGGAAAACCTGCAGAAGCAGCTTCCGCCCATTTGGGAAATTACCCGGGCCATGGGGATTGGCGCCGTCGCAAAGGAGAATGTCGAAGCCGACGACCTCCTCGCCGCTTATGCCGTCCAGCAGGCAAAAAATGGGACCTCCGTTGCCATCGCTAGCGCGGATAAGGATTTTGTTCAAATAACTGGAGATTCAATTGTCCAATGGATCCCCGCAACCGCACATGTGCCCAAAAGTGACTGGCAACCCATGGACAGGGAAAAGGTCTTTGAAAAATGGGGAATTCCACCGGAGGCGATGGTAGATTTTTTGAGCCTCGTCGGCGACGCGGCGGACAACATTCGGGGATTGCGCCGCGTTGGCGTGAAAACCGCCAGCAAGTTGCTGCAGCAGTACGGATCCATTGATGGCATTTTCGCCCACGCCAATGAGCTTCCAGAGCAGTTGCGCGACCAATTCCGCCAAAATGAGAAGCTGCTTCGGTGCAATCAACAGCTCGTTCGCTTTAATCTTTCAATGGAACCTTTGAACCCGGAGTTACCCGTCCGCCGACCGGAGGATTTCCATAAACTTTTGATGGACTATGAGCTACCATCCCTGCTGCAAGCCGCGATGGAACGAGACGTTGCAATTCACCAGGCACCGTTGCCCTTGGAGGAGTGTTGATTCATGGAGAGAAGCATTTATCCTTTGCAAATGGAAGAATGTTGTGACGAGCCCCCAAAGTATTTATCACCGCGCGCAAGCGGAATCTTGCTGCCCATCAGCGCATTACCCGGCGTCCACGGCATAGGCGATATCGGGCCAACCGCCTTACGTTGGCTAGAATTTCTCCACGAAAGCGGGCAGAAACTGTGGCAGATTTTGCCCATTCATCCCACCGGCTACGGGAATTCTCCCTATCAGTCTACGTCGGCGATGGCCTACAACCCGCTGCTGATCAGCCTGGAACAACTCGCCTATGACGGCCTCCTCTCTCGCGCGGATTTTGACGATTACCCGCGCACTCCGCCTAATTGCGTGGAATATGAGCAGCTCATACCCGTTCGAGAAAAACTTTTGGCCAAGGCCGCGGAAAAATTCTTAAAAAACAGCCGCCTAAGCGGATACAATAAATTTTTGGAAGAGCAATCCTGGCTCGAAGATTACGCCCTATTTGAGGCGATAAGCGGTCAATTTCCCGGACATGCCTGGTCCGAGTGGCCGGAGGCGCTCCGCCATCGGGAAACGGACGCCTTGGAAAAAATCCGCCGAGAGCTGGCTCCGGAATTGGCCATTGGGAAGGTTAAGCAGTATTTTTTCCACAGCCAGTGGCGGTGGCTGCGTCAACGGGCGCACCGGTTCGCCATTAAAATCATCGGTGACATGCCCATTTTTGTCGCCCACCACAGCGCGGATGTATGGAGCAATCCGGAACTTTTTGACTTGCAAAGTAGTGGCATGCCGCGGGTCGTCGCCGGTGTCCCCCCGGACTATTTCAGCGAAACTGGCCAGCGCTGGGGAAATCCCCTCTATCGCTGGGAAAAGCATGCCACCACTCATTATGCGTGGTGGGCGGGGCGCTTGCGGTACGCCATGGACCTTTACGACGTCGTACGTATTGACCATTTCCGAGCATTTGCGGACTATTGGGAAATTCCAGCCTCCGAGGAAACGGCAATCCATGGGACGTGGAGGGAAGGCCCAGGGTCAAATTTTTTTTCCGAACTCCGGGCGCAATTGGGAGAATTGCCTATCATTGCTGAAGATTTGGGAATTTTGAGTGACACGGCGGTGAAATTACGCGACCAATTGGGAATCCCGGGGTTGCGAGTTTTGCTTTTTGCCTTTGACGGGGATGACCCCAAATCACCGTTTTTACCTGAAAATTACACAGAGAACTGTGTCGCCTACACGGGGACCCACGACAACGACACTGCCCTTGGGACTTTTTCCGTAAATGGTGCGGGAAAAATGCGGTGGGTGATGTTAAAGAAATACCTGCCAGAAACCTACGTTGATTTTCAATTTCCTAAAAATTTATTATATTGGCTTGCCCACTCACCAGCCCGTTGGGTCATCTATCCCATGCAGGATGTGCTCGGGCTCGATTCCCGTGCACGTACAAACAGCCCGGGGATCCCCGAAAACAACTGGAAATGGAAACTCACCGGTGACGAATTAACTCCAGAGTTGAAGACCTTATTATATCAACTCGGGTTGCGACAAAAATCCTTCAAAAACGGCCCATCCCAATAAAAATATTCAAACTACGTATAAACCCATGGACCCAATACGCCAAATTTTCTCACAAAACACTGACAGGAGGGCCATTTCCGGCAAACGGTATAAGGCCAAATTAGCCGCAAATGCCCCCCCCGTGTAAGCTAGGCTTTATTATCGTAAAACCCGGCCAAAACGCGCGCTACGACCGCATAGCTGATGCGATACTTCTTGGATGCGCGATTCATAGACAGCCCATTATGGCAATCTTCCTTTATGGAATCGCGCAAAACTCCCGTCACGCGAGTCCGCTTTCGCTTCCGAAGAAATTCATTTTCTCCGGTAACTTTCAGCCCAAACTTGCGAATAAGCGCCTCCACAAGCGCCAATGGAGTCGGATAGCCGCTGGCTGCGAAGACGTCGTCCAGTTTCTCCTCCCGTTTAACTTCTTCCTGTTGGAATCGCATTAGTTCTTCCTTCCTGCGCTCGATGCGCACGGCTTCCTTCTCCAGATGCCTCATTTCTTCTTCGATGCTCATTTTTAACAACCTTCGACTTGGTTAAGCCTGTTCGACACAGCTAGTGATCCATAACAGCCAACAATGTTGCCGACAAGAAATTTTTTCACTTCCTGCAATTTTATCGAAAAAAACCGGCCTGTGGGAAAGCAATATAAATTTTTAAAAATTTTTATTTCTCTCCGATCCGTCCACATGCGGAGTCCCTTTTTGGCAAAACGACACCAGTTACTTCCGCCGCATTTGAAATTTGATCCGATATTCACGTGTGTCATTGAACAGCAACTCCGGCGATAGGTTCTGTGAATGGAAAAAGCAATCAATGTTGCGAAGCGTTTTAATTACATTTTCCACGATGTATATTTTTTATTAATCCCCCGAAATGTCTTCTCGTTTTCTCGGCGCCATGCGGCCAACTATTGCCGACTAAAGTAGTGTGCGCAAAATGGATATTATATTGGCCATAGGTAATGAATCTGGCGTGCATGCGGCTTCGGCTTAAAAAACAAATTTTTCGCGCAAAATGGGAGTTTAATCGATGGGGCACGCGCTTATTGTCGGTCGCAACGGTCTTACTTTATCAACCTTCCCCCCATATGTCAGTGGAAAACAACGAGAAATTTATCGCCCCTATTTTAAGCCAGGGTTTAGATGCGCGAACGTGCATCATGTGGATTATGTTTCACGGCCGAAGTGTATACCGCAACGGACACGTTATTTGGGGTTTGTTTGATCATGTTTCATCAGAAGTTTGCAAATGCCACACGAAATTAATCCGCCTAAAAATCCCAACACAACGCTGCCCAACGTTGCCGTGGCCAACCAGCGGATAACCCCGCCACCGTGCAAAATATTTACCGCCGCGGGGCCGTGATTCCCCAAAACGGACACGATAAATTGTCCCACCGCATGGGTGGAAATCCATATGAATGGTTCCGCGAAAGGGTTGCTTATGAACTGCAGGGCGAGCATTACGAGCAGGTTGGCGCGAAAAAGGAAAGCCACAATCAATGCCATGAGGGTGTGCATCCCATAAAATGGCGTTAGCGTGATTATCCATCCGGCCAAAAATGCTGGAAATACTTCAGATGTGCGGAAGGACCATAAAAAAGCATTTCGCCGCAGTGGGACGGCAAAGCGCCTGATAACGGGATATTTCTCCAAAAGTGCCTTCCGCGGTAATAGTTTTAAAAACTTTTTCACGCGACGTATCCGTCGGTGGCGCTTCTCCAGCCCATTCACATGGGCAAGCTGAATGCCACAGGTGCGAAAGCAAGACTATTCATCGCTGAAGTAATATGATATTGACAAGATGCAATACTCCAATAGTTTATACGCGTGAATGTAATTATTAACACGAGCCATACTTTGTCTGTGGGCACTATTGCTGTTGTCGCATATGCATCGAAATTGATCGCGACGATAGTAACATATCCACTGCTTTTAACTGGTTTTGCCGCGCTGACGGCAATACTACACGCCACAAGCGTCAATAGTCGAACACTGAAAAATTTCGCAGCCAATCTTGGATGCATTATAACATTGCAATTTTTGCGCGCCAATGATGAGGCTTCGGCCAACAACAGACCACCTCAGGAGGGTGCTTCGCCATGCCCAATTGAAGGCTCCACTACAACGGAATTGCCCATGTTTCCCGATGAATCTGATGGGCATACCATAGATCCAGAAAACCAACCACTCGATTTCCCAGATGAAGAGCCCGGAGACCCTTCCATGAATTTGCCTATTCATACATTGGATGAGCAGCTGGAAGCTGGTCAACAACCTGAAGATCGTTCCTCTGCATCAAATTCCTTAGAGCAAAAGCCGGGAAAGCTTGAGGATCGTTCACCTGAATCAGATCCTTCAGAACAACAGCCGGAAAGGCTCGAAAACTGTTCAGCGGAGCCAGAAATTCAGGCAGAAAAACGAGAACCTGCAAAGTCCGATCCCTATTCCGCGGAATTGGAGGTTTCAGCTGACAATCAACCAGCAGAGAAAGAAGAAAGCTCTGCCGAAAGACCAAGTACTCGCTCGAAAGATGAGCAACAGCCAGGAGAACCTGAAGACTGTTCAGTAAAATTGGAGGACCCAGTGATAGAACAAGAATCTGCGAAGTCTGAGCCACGTGCCACAGAATTAGAGACCCCAGTTGACGGTCAACCGACAGAAAAAAAAGAAGACACTGCCGAAGAACCAAGTACCCACCCGAGAGATGAGCAACAGCCAGGAGAACCTGAAGACTGTTCAGTAAAATTGGAGGACCCAGTGATAGAACAAGAATCTGCGAAGTCTGAGCCACATGCCACAGAATTAGAGACCCCAGTTGACGGTCAACCGACAGAAAAAAAAGAAGACACTGCCGAAGAACCGAGTACCCACCCGAGAGATGAGCAACAGTCAGAAGAACTTGAAGAGTGTTCAGTAGAATTAGAGGTCCCGGTGGAAGACCGAGAATCTGTGCTTTATCTCGCGGAATTGGAGACTTCAGCTGACGACCAATCAACAGGAAAAAAAGAAGACCATGCCGAAGAACCGAGTACCCACCCGGGAGATGAGCAACAGTCAGAAGAACTTGAAGAGTGTTTAGTAGAATTAGAGGTCCCGGTGGAAGACCGAGAATTTGTGCCCCATCCCGCAGAATTAGAGGCTTTAATTGTCGATCAATTGGCGAAGGAAAGAGAAGGTCCGAGCGAAAAACCGAGTACTCCCTTGGAAGATGGGCAACAGCCGGAAGAACCCGAAGACTCGCCTGCAAAATTGACCGCTGATGATCTATTGGATCTTCAATTAGGAACAAATGGAAGCTCTCTTACGTTGCATGAAGTTTTTCCATTCCCAATGTACACAAGCGGTAATTGCGATGAACGCTCCGCAA
This sequence comes from Puniceicoccales bacterium, assembly GCA_031282835.1. GTDB lineage: Bacteria > Verrucomicrobiota > Verrucomicrobiia > Opitutales > JAIRLM01 > JAIRLM01. The sequence continues at coordinate 10,893 of JAITCU010000015.1, read as the reverse complement.
ATTCAGATTCGTTTACCAATTAATCGACTCTCCGGGAGGCCAGGGACCTTCCGGAGGGTTAAACGGCAACCTCACTGAGCAAATACGGATGGCACGGCGTAAAAACAGGCTCTTAGTACCGCGGATTGCCGTCAAGTCTTTTTCCGCGGTGCGTTCAATGCAATTTCGTCTCCAGAGTCTTTTGGGCGGTAAAACACTTTTGGATCAATCATGTACGCTTGTCCAGTAACGTTATCTGGATAATCATGGGCGTAGAGATAGGAGTCCGTGTTTAACCGGCGAGCCATGGATTTGGGTTGATTGCGCAGATAGCTTGGGACAGGTTGCACGGGTCGGATGCGAATTTCTTCGCGTGCCCCACTTAAGGCCAGGTACGTAGAATTACTTTTCTGGGTCAATGCCATAAACACCGTCACATGGCTCAGATTAATGGCGCATTCCGGCATGCCAATCGTTTCGCAGGCGGCATAACAGGCGGTGGCCAAGGGCAGGGCACGAACGTCGGCAAGGCCCACATCCTCGGAGGCAAATATAACCAACCGGCGGGCGATAAATCGCGGATCTTCCCCGCCCTCTAGCATTTTCGCAAGCCAGTAAACCGCCGCGTTGGGGTCGCAGCCCCGCATACTTTTAATGTAGGCGGAAATGGTTGCGTGATGCTCGGATTCGTCACGGTCATAGCGGATGTGTCGTTCGGAGGAAAAAGTCTCCCAATGGGAGCGCGTAATGTGCGTTCCAGTGGCCACACCCATGACGAGTGTTTCCAGGTGGCCGAGTGCCCGGCGAAGGTCGCCATCGCAGCTTTGGGCTAAAATATCCAGTATATCGTTGTCCAAATCACATCCACTGCTACCCAGGCCTACCTCTTTATCATACAATGCTCGTAACAGGTAATTTTTAATCACGTCCGTTCCGAGTGGCTCCAACTGAAAGAGATGGCTCCGGCTCAGCAGCGAAGAGATGATATAAACCGCCGGGGTATGGGTCGTTGCACCGATGAGGCGAATGGTCCCCCGCTCCACGTCAGGGAGGAGGGAATCCTGCTGTGCGCGGTTAAATCGATGAATTTCATCGATGAATAAAATGGGTGGCCGGGCGGCTCCACGGGCCTCCAGGATAATGCGACGCAATTCGGCCACGTTGGACATGACCGCGTTAATGGCGACAAATTGGCTGCGGGTTTCATTGGCAATTACTTCGGCAAGAGACGTTTTACCGCACCCTGGAGGCCCGAAGAGGATGATGCTCCCAAAGCTGTCCCGGTGAATCATCCCGGGCAAGAAGCACTTAGGGCCGATGAGATGCTCCTGGCCGACTACATCCACTAATTTTTTAGGCCGCATGCGCACGGCCAACGGGACGTATCGGAAAAACTTCCCCTCGCGATCATTGTTTCCCGCATCACTCCACAAATTACCCTGTTGAACCATGCCATCGACTCTAGTCGGCATAACCAGAATTACCAGCCCCATGTGCGCATGGGGACACGTGCATTTTGTCAATAATTTTCCGCCGCGAGTCCACGGATAAGCGGTATGCCGCGGGCATTAGGGGAGTTTGATTTTCTTTAGTTTCTCACGCAGCGTCTTCCCAGTCTTAAATTTTACAACCGCCTGCTTGGGAATGTGGATGGAAACGGAGGGCTTGTTCGGATTTCGTCCGATGCGCGCCTTACGGATTTGGATTTCAAAGACGCCGAAATTGCGCAATTCGACGGTCTTGCCACTTTCCAACGCCCGGACAATGCAGTCCAACACGCCCTGGACGAGTGCCGCTATGTCGGCATGATTCACATCGCTTCCTGCGCTAACCGCCAAAACGATGTCCCTCTTTGTTAATTTGCTTGCGATCATGGTGGTAACTGCCTAATTTACCCGCCTACTGCGACGAGACAAGTATAAGTTTGCTATTTTGTAAATAGAAAGACAAGTAAAAAATGGAAACTTCCGATAATAATACAGATGAAGTCCCTTCCGATTTGAAGCTGCGGGATGAACCCTTGGCCCCAACGGACGTGACGGTGTTCCCCGATGGAATGGGGAAGCGTGCTCCAGGGGACCGTCCATCCTTTGAAGGGCTGCGGGAGCAGTTTCAAAACCTTCTTTTTGGCGGTGTGGGTATCGAAGTCAGTGCGCTTGGATTTCCGCCATCTGGAGAAAACGAGGGTGATGGGGGGAAAAAAAAGACACGCGGGAGCAGCGCGGCGGGCGAAAAGGAAGAGCAATTCCGCAGTGCACGGGAAAAAATTCGAGCATTTAACCAAAAACCCAAGCAGATCCGGGACTACCTGCAGCGATTTGTTATTAAGCAAGACGAGGCGAAGAAGGTCCTATCCGTTGCCATCTGCGACCATTACAACCACGTCCGCCGATGCCTTGACCACCCGGAAGAGCTTAACATGGATTATTCCAAACCAAATATTTTGCTCCTTGGCCCCACGGGGGTGGGCAAAACATACCTCATTCGCAACATCGCCAAGCTTCTGGGCGTTCCTTTCATAAAAGCCGATGCGACAAAATTTTCGGAAACTGGTTACGTTGGAAATGATGTGGAGGATCTGGTACGCGATCTCGTACGTGCGGCGGACGGGAACGCAGATTTGGCACAATATGGCATCGTTTTCATCGATGAGATTGATAAAATTGCCTCCTCTCCGGAGTTAGGGAAGGACGTTTCGGGCCGCGGCGTGCAGGTTAACCTTCTTAAGCTCATGGAAGACACCGATGTCAACTTGGTAGCCCCGCATGATATCGCCGCACAGATGAACCTGATGATGAGTTTCGGCGGACGACGGCGGAAAAAGGAAACCATTAACACGCGATATATCCTCTTCATTGTCAGCGGCGCCTTCGATAAACTCAACGAAATTATTCGCCGGCGAATCGATGCGACCACCATCGGCTTTGGCCGTCCGGGAAAGAATGAGTGTGAGGAGTGTCTTAATCAGGTTGCCACCGAAGATTTGATCAAATTTGGTCTCGAATCGGAATTTGTTGGCCGATTACCCGTGCGCGTGGCGTGCGAGTCATTGAAAAAAGAAGACTTGGCGGAAATCTTACGGGCCTCGGAGGGATCCATTTTGCGCCAGTATGAACGAGATTTTGAGGGCTATGGGATCAACATGCACATGAATGATGCGGCCATCGATGATGTGGCGGCGCTGGCGGCAAAGGAAAAAACCGGTGCCCGTGGGCTCATGACCGTGCTTGAAGCGTTGTTCCGGGATTTCAAGTTTCATCTGCCCTCGACGAACGTGCGCGATCTCCGGGTCGTCGCGGAAACCATCGCCAATCCCCGCAAGGCATTGGAGGAAATTCTTCGAATGGAAATTTTGGGGGAAGTCGCTGCCAATCCCTATGCCTAATAAAGCCATGGAAGCGTTTCCACAGGAAATTTTGCCCCAACAACTTTTCGCGTCCCTGGGAAGTTTAGAGTTTTTGCGCCCCTTTTTTCCTGCGGATGTCCTTCCGTGGGAATGGGTGCGAAATATAGCAAAAGCCTTGAAGGCCCTAAGAATTCCCGAAAGTTCGGTCAAGGTTTCATCCCATGCGCACATCGCGGGCCGTGTTTTTGTCCACCCGACGGCAGTTATCGGGCCCTTCGCTGCCATTTTAGGCCCAACTTACATTGGGGCTCATACGGAAATCCGCCCCGGAGCCTTCGTCCGTGGAAATTGCATCATAGGTGAGCACTGTGTTGTCGGCAATGGCTGCGAGATCAAGAACGTGCTCACCTTCGATGGGACGAAAATCGCTCACTTTAATTACGTTGGTGATTCTATCTTGGGAAATGGAAGCCATCTGGGCGCCGGAGCAATTCTCTCCAATTTGCGCTTTGACGGACAGGAAGTAATTTTTCATCACGGGAAAAGTAAATATCCCACGCATTTGCGGAAAATCGGAGCCATCCTGGGGGACGCTGCGCAGGTGGGATGCAACGGAGTTTTGCAGCCGGGAACAATCCTTGGATGTGGGGCCATTGTCCATCCCGGTGTAGTTTTCGGCGGATACTCACCCGCCGCATCCGTAGTCCGGGCTCCAGTAAAACTCCTTGACATCTCCCATAATTCTCTGGGGATGGAGGAGCCGCTGCGGGTATAGTTTAATGGCAAAACATCAGCCTTCCAAGCTGATTATGTCGGTTCGATTCCGTCTACCCGCACCATGAAACATAGCCACTGTTTCCGATGGAGCACCCAGAGCAGCCTTGGAATATTTCTTCAAGATGATTTGCGTCGTGCGATGACCATTTGGGAAAGCAAAAATTAACTACTTTTTTCCCTTTTATATCCATCATGACGTGCACTTTGAATCCGCAAACTTTCTTGGTAGAACTAACAGCTATACCCATGGCTTCCCGCATTGTTTTGAAGCGTTTAAGACGAACCCGCAGGCAAAGCCTCACCGGGATCGAATCAATGGTGAATTTCCCGTGATGTTTTTTGCCCTTAAATGCATTTTCTAAAATGCCCAAGAATTTTGCGCGGCGGCCCATGATAAAATGTCTTAAAATCCTTTACTCGAGAGAGTTCCCGGAAAACCTTCAGCGTAAGAAGCTGCGCCAAAAACAGTATTGGAGGCTGACCACCTGTATGAGGAAATTCCAAGGAAGTTTCCTCGCAAAATCCGCAAACACCTTTAGATACTTCCACCAGCGTTGGGTGAGCTTCCATAAGTGTCTTCCAACGCCAGACCTATCTCATAGTCAAGCCTATGAGGGGCTTTTTCCATCGGGGTAATAAATTCGCATTTTACCGAGGGATGCTATGAAACCGGTCCCAATGGGGCTCCCCGAGGAAATTTATAAATTTTTTGCATTTTCGCGGGAAGGATTGACAAATGCCGATTTGCCATCAAGATACTTCCAGAATTCGAGTTCTAAACGAAAAGGACCAATATGAAAAAAGTTACCGCCAAACCCCTAACAGATATCTTCAATGGCAATTGGGGACTGCCGACATTCCAACACACAAGATTGACACCCGCGGCTCTGAACGGGGACCCCCGTTTTTACGAGAATTTCCTGCGCTTTCAGAGCAGGCCAGTCCGTTATCAGCTACGGAGGCTGCTTTAAAAATATACAAAAGCTGAACTAATTCTGACCATAGGAAAATCCATGAAAAACAGTTTTAAAAATTTGATGGCTAGGTACTGGTTGCTCGAGTACCGTTGTGAGCACGAAGCTTTTGTTTGGAAGCCCCTCCGGGAATTTGATGGATTTCAGCCGCACACGGGTGAGTTTAACCTGCAGTCCATCGCAGGACACATAGCCCGCTTGCGCGACTACCTCCAGCCCATTGTGAAAAATCCCTTGAAGTGGAGGTAAATTTTTGCGGAAACTCAGGAACGCCGAGGTAGCTCAGCTGGTAGAGCAACGCATTCGTAATGCGTGGGTCGTGAGTTCGAATCTCATCCTCGGCTCCATTGGGGCCCATTGGTCCGTGGAAAATTTTCCTATGGGTCTAATTAAGACTTTGGCAGGTTCATTATGACAGATCATGATCATTACTCCAGGCGTTCGATACAGGGCGCGGACGGGGATTTAGGGAGGGCCACCTCCCATACGACGGCGGTAGAGGACGAACCCATCGTTATTGGGGATGTGGAAGCGCTCCACCGGGAACGGGAAGAGGCGCGCCTGCGCCGGGAGCAGGGAGAAATGGACCAGGAAGGTGGGAACGCCACCCATCGTCCCATTCGCGGTCGCCAGCAACGTCGGATCCCCGAAAAGGACACCTGCACATGTGCGGATGACGAGGAAATCGGCGAATGCCGGAGTTTCTCCCCCGACGACGAATGCACATGCGTGGGCAGCAGTGAATGGGATACGGCTGAGCCGGTGCGCAGCCCCAGTCCCTACCGGCGCGGTAGCGGGAATGGGACCCGTTCTCCGATTCATAGTGAAACAACCGCTCTGCCACGCAGCAATCCTGCCAATGGGAACCGCATCCGCCGGCCCATGGGATCTGGCGGGAGTAACGCTCCCATGATCCAACGGCAGCCGATGAACACGCGGCCCAACGGCCAGCAAAATTCGTTCCCGCTTGGACCAAGCGGCCGACGCTTGCCCTTTGGTAACCTGCGCGAATGGGATCGGCTGCGGTCCACCCAATGTCTTGAGGGCCTTGTCAACGAGTACTTTGACGACATTGCACCTCTAAATTTCAATGACGTTTACGGATTAAATATGGCCCAGCTGCAGGAACTCGCCATTTCCCTGGAAATTGGTGAAGGCATTCGGCCCGGGCAACGCAAACGCATCCTTCAGTTTTGCCTCCAGCGCACCGTGGAAAATCACACACCCATTGCCGTGGACGGCTTGCTCGCCATCCTTCCCGATGGCAACGGCTATTTGGCCTATGGCGCGGATGATTACCAGGTAAGTGATTTTAGCACCTTTGTCCCCCGATGCCTCATCCGCTATTTTGGCCTGCGCCGCGGCCAGCAGCTGTCCGTTCAGGCCATGTGGACCGATCCAAGTCCGAACGTGCAAGCACTTTGTGCCATTAGACTGATCCGCGTAATGGGGAAGGATTCACACGAGGCCTCATCCTTTGCCCAGTTCCACGACCTCATTCCCTATTATCCCACGGAACGAATTTTTCTAGAATCTGCCGGAGCAAATGCGGCCCAAAATCTTTCCATGCGCATCGTGGACCTGCTGGCACCCATCGGGTTAGGCCAACGGGGACTGATCGTCGCGCCGCCACGAACGGGAAAGACCATGCTTCTCCAGGCTATCGCAAATGCCATCGCCGCCAATCGGCCGCAGGCGCACCTAATGGTGCTGCTCATCGATGAACGGCCGGAGGAGGTCACGGACTTTCGTCGCATGGCCAAGGGAGAGGTTTTCGCGTCCACCTTTGACGAATATGCCGATAATCACCTACACGTGGCCGAGATGGTCATCGAGAATGCCCGACGCCGGGTAGAGTGCGGGGAGCACGTGGTCATTCTTCTCGATTCCATTACCCGACTTGCCCGTGCTTATAACACGGTCATGCCTTCTAGTGGCCGGGTGCTTACCGGTGGCATTGACGCCAATGCGCTCCAGGGACCGAAGAGCTTTTTCGGATCCGCTCGGAACATTGAGGGCGGTGGCAGTTTGACCATCCTGGGAACGGCGCTCGTGGAAACGGGAAGTCGCATGGATGACGTGATCTTCGAGGAATTTAAGGGTACGGGAAACATGGAACTGCATCTGGACCGGGATCTGGCGGAGCGGCGCATCTATCCGGCCATTAACGTGGGCAAGAGCGGGACCCGAAAGGAAGAATTACTTTACCATCCAGATGAACTAGCGCGAGTTCACATGCTCCACCGGGCCATCCACGGCGTCCTTCCCCATGAGGCCATGGACATGCTCATCCAACGCATTCGCAAAACCAACTCCAATGTGGAATTTCTCATGTCCGTAAATCGTTGATTACAAAAGTATTATTGTAATATGATACGTTTGTATAAATATCCATTGACATTGGTTGTACGTTATTCCATACTAGCTATGTCATGGATTGCTTTTCTGGGCCCGCGGCGGCGGTATTGGGCCAAAACGTATGGGCCGCGGTCAAAAAATTTGGGTTGTTGGTGCGAAAAGGGACGACACCTATGGACCTTTTAATGGCAGGGCACATTACATCCAAACAGGTCGTAGCGGGCATGAAGCGTAGCGATTGTCTTACCATTCTTCGCGCTGCGGGAATATTTTTTTTTAGTGGCGGTTTTTTTCGCACAACAGAATCATTGAGAAAACAGCTAGCTGCGGTGCTTAGGCAGCGTTACGGAAATTAAATGCCAGGTTTATAAGGGTTTCGCCTGGAGGGTGTCCTTCCTCGTATGCCGACGGACGGAGAATGGGCGCGCGCGATGTGAAGTACGGAGTAGCATCGGATCGCAAGGCCTTTCCCTATATGCACCCTAACATCGAGTTAACTCATAACGCATTTACAGGCTGAATCCTATCGTCAGAATTAGTTCAGCTCCTGTGGTATTTTTAAAACGGCTTCCGTAGCTGGCAGCGGGCTGGCCTGCTCTGAAAGCGCAGGAAATTCTTGTAGAAACGAGGGTTCCAGTTCAGAGCTGGGTGTCAGTCTTGTGTGTTGGAATGTTGGCAGTCCCCAATTGCCATTGAAGATATCTGTTAGGGGTTTGGCGGTAACTTTTTTCATATTGGTCCTTTTCGTTTAGAATTCGAATTCTGGAACTATCTTGGCGGCAAATAGGCATTTGTCAATCCTTCCCGCGAAAATGCAAAAATTTTATAAATTTCCTCGGGGAGCCCCATTGGGACCGGTTTCATAGCATCCCTCGGTAAAATACGAATTTATTACCCCGATGGAAAAAGTCCCTCATAGGTTTGACTATGAGATAGGTCTGGCGTTGGAAGACACTTATGGAAGCTCACCCAACGCTGGCGGAAACATCTAAAGGTGTTTGCGAGGAAAATTCCTTGGAATTTCCTCATACAGGTGGTCAGCCTCCAATACTGTTTTTGGCGCAGCTTCTTACGCTGAAGATTTTCTGGGAACTCTCTCGAGTAAAGGGCTTAAAACCCTAACATCGAGTTAGTTCGCAACGCATTTACAGGCTGAAGCCCTAGGTTTATTGTTGCCATTGCTATATAGTAAAGCCTAGAAACTTTTATCGAAGCGGCCTTTTTTTTGCTTGGATTCGGCGACTTGGGCCGATTTAATAAAAGTTTACTAGGCTTCTCCATAATGCTGTTCGTGGCATTTGTGAGCGGAATCTTGCAAAATCGCACCATTGGAGGAAAATGTTTTTCATGCGACGGAAGGGATTGAAAATTCTCATGGTCACCTCCGAGGCGGCGCCGTTTGCAAAGGCGGGCGGATTGGGAGATGCGGTTTCCTCCCTGGCCAACAGTCTTTCCTCCTTGGGCCACGATGTGCGCGTGCTACTACCGTTTTACTCCGTTATTCCGCGTGATTTGCGTCAAAATTTTCACCCGTTACCGGGGATTCTTTCCGTCCATTTGGGCCAGGAGCACTGGGCGCGGTTGTGGGAATTTTCTCCCCCCGGTCGTCCGTGTTACTATTTTATCGAATACGATCAATTCTTCTTTCGGGACAGGCTTTACGATGGGCCTTACGGGGGATTCGAGGACAATCCCCAGCGCTTTGCATTTTTATGCCGCGCGGCCATTGATTTACCCGAATTTCTCCAGTGGATACCCGATGTCTACCATGTGCATGATTGGATGGCGGCACTGGTCCCGATTTATCTGGAAACGGTGGCGCGGCATGGGCCGCTGGCGCATACGGGCAGTGTGCTAACCATACATAACCTGCAACATCAGGGCTATGCCCACCGGTCCATCATCGACTACGCGGGCCTGCCGTGGGAGCTCTGGCAACCAGACAAAATGGAGGCTTGCGGGGGCATAAATTTTCTCAAGGGCGGGATTTATTTTGCCAACAAGCTGACCACGGTAAGCCCGACTTATGCCGAGGAAATTCGCATGCCTGCTTTGGGATGCGGGTTGGAAGGCGTTTTTCGTTTTCGCGGCGGAGATCTGGTGGGAATTCTAAACGGCATCGATCAAGACCTCTGGAACCCGGCGGCCGATCCGACCCTACCGGCAAATTACGACGTGGATAGTTTGAGCGGTAAAAATCTTTGCAAGATGGATTTTTGCCGCCAGCGATTCAATATCAAAGAAGCAGGTAGTCGGCCGCTTTTTGTAGCCGTTTCGCGGCTATATTCGCAAAAGGGTTTGGATGTACTGGCGAATATTTTGCCGTGGGTCGTCGAAACCATGGACGTGCGCTTTGCTATCCTTGGCTGTGGCGAGTGGCTTTTGGAAGAGCAGCTGGCTTCGATTATGCGATGTTTTCCCGGGCGCATTTGGTTTTATCGGGGCTACGACGAAACGCTGGCGCATCGCATGATCGCGGCGGCGGATTTTTTTGTCATGCCCAGTCGCTTCGAACCCTGTGGCCTGACACAACTTTATTCCATGCGTTACGGTGCCTTGCCCATCGTGCGCGCCACGGGCGGACTAAAGGACAGCGTTGTTTCTCGTGAGCAAGGCGTAAATCGTGCAACGGGCTTTGTCTTTTGTGACCTAACACACCAGGCGCTTTACAATGCCATCGGATGGGCCTGTGCAACTTATTATGATTGTCCCGATGACATGCTCACCATGCAACAAAATGGCATGCGAAGGGATTTTTCCTGGGAGCAATCTTCGCGGCGGTATTTGGATTGCTATCATTGGGCGATGGAGAAAAAAACATAGACGGGCGAGTTATAAAACTTAACTCCCTAAATTTAATATCAGCACGCCGATCATGACAGTCGCATAGGCCGTTTCGTATTTATGCGCACGGGCATAGTGGACCGTAACCAAGCCAAATTAATGCATTTCCTAATTTAGCTCAAAGCTCCCAATCGCGATCTCAAGACTACTATGCAGCGATCTTTTCCTGCAATGGCAACCAATGGTTACGCATAAGGCTCCTATGGCAAGTCCGTGTGGCGCCATCACACATAACCTGCTACCGCTGAACCCCTTCCAAGCCAGAGCTATGCAGTTCACATGAATATTTCTATCAAAGATCAAATTCCGCCACCTACCACTTAATCACGTAGCAAAAACGGAAAAACCTCCCCGAATTCGGGATTTGCGAGACACATCTCGCGAGGACGTGTAAGATTTTTACAAAATAAGTCAAGCCGATTTCGTAAAAAAATCTCCACCAATGGGAAAAGTCCCTCATAGGCTTGCCCATAACGTGGATCAGATATTATGCGAGATGCGAGTTGCAAAACTCTGAATTGTAAAATCGACTGCCGTGGCTAGTTGTCCAGAATGGTATTCAGCAAACTAGCCATAAAGTCTCTGTACATAGCAATTTCCAGCTATTGCAAGGAA
>JAITCU010000007.1 GCA_031282835.1 Puniceicoccales bacterium | reverse complement strand
ATTAAAGCGACTTGTCGGAGACAATTTTTCACGTTTTCGCGCCTGGGGAGCGGTTCGGGCGACTATTGCGATCGGAATACTGATGTTAAATCTAGGAGTTTGAGTTTTGCAACTCGCATCTACTTTACCAACTTTATCCCTGCTCAAGCGGCTGTATTTCACATTTTTCGACCTTCGACCTCCCAGGCGACGTTTCCCGCCATCTGCGTTGGAGTTTTAGCCGTCAACCCGAACGCTGGATGAATTTTGCGGTTTACGCTGGAATTGTAATCGCGGCAGCCATTGCGGCTATAGACCTGGGCTTTAGACGTTTTCGATGCGCTTTGTGATTTTTTCGCGAAACCGGCTTGACTTGCTTTGTAAAAATCGTAGAAAGGTCCACGAGATGCGTCTTATAAATCCCGAATTCGGGAAGGTTTTCGCTGGAGCCCCTTTTGGGGGCCATGGGCGGCCTTAGATATATATTGCGGATACCTCGGGCGTAGCGGTGTTATTCCTGGGGAAGAAGCGGCGTGACGGAGATGGTAAGGACGTACGCCGTGTTTCTTAGTTCGAATATATGTTTGATGGGGCCCCGGCGAAGGCCTTTGTCACTTTTGCCCACTTGATCAAGTGGCGAAAAATGGCATTTGATCTTTGACAGAAGTATTAATGCAAGTTCTGAAGCTCCGGCCCGGAACAGGTTTGGTAGTGGCTAGTTATGTGCAATAGTATCGCACAAATCAGCTGCAGAGGCCTGGTTTGTGGCCACTGGTCATTATTGCAGGGGAAGGTTGCCGCAAGGAGGCCGCCCGGGACCGCGATGGGGAAGTTAGGGAATATCTCAAACTGACTGAGTTACGGGCAATGGCAAACGGGGGAACTCGTCCTTCAGCTGGGCCCAACCGGCCCAATTGTCGTGGCGTGAGTGGGTTTTTGGCGATCGCTGATTTGCCAAAATGTCCCCACCGTCATGTCAGATGCCTTTTGTCAGATATGTCGGGAATCTCCGGCGTCTTTGGATCCGTATCCCGAATCCTGTCGGGCGTGGTTGACGGCATTTTTTTTCAGATAGGCGGCGTAGACGTCCCCCGCGGACATGCCCAGGGTTTGTGCAGTCGCCATGAGGAAATGCAACAAGTCGACAACTTCAACTCGAGCGTTTTGAAGGTCGAGTTTTTGATACTTTGCCCACCATTTCCAGGGTACGGAATCCACTAACTCTGCAATTTCCTGTTGCAAAGCCCGGGCGTAATTCAGGACCCATGTAATCCGCTCGGAATCCGTGAATGTCTCAGGGATCACCCCCAAACGTTTTCCTAGCGCCATTTGCATGGTAAACATATGTTCCCACATATCACCGGCACAATCCCCATTATCCATAAAACCGCTGGTAACCATTTCGTTATATTCTAACTATGTCAAGTTTTTACTTCGCTTTTAAGGATTTGGTTTTTGAAATCGTCCAAATTTGCAAAGGACTGATAAACAGTGAGATATCGCAGGTAGGCCAATTCATCGAAATTTTTTAATACGTCCAAAACCACTATTCCAATTTCGGCAGAAGCAAGTCGCTTTTTACCATCACTGAGCAACCGCGCTACGACGGTATCTACTAATGCTTCCACCCGATCCCGCTGATGATCACCCTTCTTGAGGGCAGCCCGGAGACTGGTGGCAATTTTTTGCCTGTCGAACTCTTCGATGCGGCCGTCCCGCTTTTCGACGGTAATTTCCTCCCGCACGGGTGTTTCCAGGGTGGAAAAGCGGAATCCGCAGCGATTGCACACCCGACGACGTTTGATGGAAAATCCGTCCACGCCCATGCGCGTATCGATGACCCGCGTGTCCTCGGACCGACACCTAAGACATTGCATGGCTTTCCCTCCATTCCACCTTCGGAAAAAGAATTCCCTCTGGCAAAACTTCCTTGCCCGCCGCTGAAGTTGCCCAGGACAAGTTCTCCCAAGTATCGACGGGAGAGGTGCCCAAGCGGCGCAAAATTTCCGGACCAATCCAGGGCATAATCGGCCTCAACAGTTCGGCTACGATGCGCATGCCTTCGGCTACGAAAGACAGCGTCGTATTTAGTTGTCCAGTTGCTGTGGGGTTGCCCGTTTGCTTGGCCAGCTTCCAAGGTGCACGCGTCTCCACATAGCGGTTTAGTTGCCCCACGAAGCTAAAAATTTGCTCCAGTCCCGTATGAAATGCAAAATTCCCATACTCCATCCGCACGGATGGGATAAGCCGCTGGGCGCTTTCTTCGATGTCCCGGTCCAAGGGGCCCACGGAGGAGGGGTTGGGAATTTTCCCCGAGCAATAGCGCCCAACCATGTTGATTAACCGGCTGACCAAATTGCCAAGGTCGTTCGCCAAATCGGCATTGTAGCGTGCCACGAATAAATCATGGGAAAAGTTTCCGTCCTGGCCTGTGATCATCTCCCGGAGGAGGAAAAATCGAAAGGCATCCGCGCCATAGAAATCCACGTAGTCCAGTGGCTGCACGGAGTTACCCAGGCTCTTGGACATTTTTTCTCCGCTCTTGGCCAACCACCAGCCGTGGGCGAGCAAATGCCGGGGCAGCGGGATTCCCAGGGCGTGGAGCATGATAGGCCAATAGATGGCATGGGCGGGGACGAGGATGTCCTTGCCAATCACATGAAAATCCACGGGCCAGTAATCCCCAAAACGTTCCTCCTCATAACCTACCGCGGAGATGTAATTTACAAGTGCGTCGAACCACACGTAGGTCACATAATCTGAATCGAAGGGGAGCTCGATGCCCCAGGAAAGCCGGGATTTGGGCCGCGAAATGCACAGATCATTGATGGGCTCTTTCAGGAATTCTATGACCTGTTTTTGCCGAAAGGCAGGAACGACAAAATCGGGATTTTTGTTCAAAAAATCAATCAACCATTCCTGGTAATGGCTAAGGCGGAAAAAATAATTGGTTTCCTTCAACTCGATGGGTTCGCCGATGTCGTCTGGCCAGCGGCCTTCCACTTTATCCCGTTCTTGCACGAACCGTTCCGCCCGCGTGCTGTAAAGGCCCGTGTATTCCGCCCGATAGATTTCGCCGCTGTCCCACAATTTTTGTAAGATCTTGCGCACCACGATCTTATGCCGTTCGTCGGTCGTCCGGATGTAATCATCGTAGTCCACCATCAGGCGCACACACAGGCCTTTGAATTTCTCCGCCACGCCATCACACAGCGTTTTGGGGGATATGGATTGCTTTTGCGCGGTTTCCGCCACTTTTTGGCCATGCTCGTCCAAACCGGTGAGAAAATAGCACTCCTCGCCTTCCAGTCGCCGAGTTCGGATGATCGCGTCGGCCAAAATCTTTTCGTAGGCATGCCCGATATGGGGACTGCCATTGGCATAGTCAATTGCCGTAGTTAGGTAAAATTTTTTCATCGTTCGTAAATTGGTCCCATGAATTATAGGCCGCAAGCACAAATGGGCGTACATCCTACCGTGAGAATCGTAATTGGAGGCCTTAATGCTGTTGTTGCCTTCGGCGCATGTGCCAGAGTAACAATCCACTTTTTCGTCAATTTGTCTCCATGAATTTTCCGAGCGAACTAGCTAGTTCATTCTTTTTATTTATTGATTAATGATATTCTTTAAATGGTTTTCGCAGCTGGCAGCGGGCTGGCCCGTCCTAAACATGTGGGAAATTCTCGTGGAAACGAAGGTTCCCGTTTAAGGCCAGGTGTCAGTCCTTGGATTGGGAACGTTTGCGGGTCCCAATCGTCATCAAAAATATCTATCGCGAATGCGGCGGTAATAGTGGTGCTTTTCATATTGAATCTTCTCCTCTGAATTCGAATTCGCAGACTATACTGCTGCGGGGAGGGAGTTTGTCAACACCATTTGTGAAAAAAATGCCAAAATTTGGCAAATACCTTCTGTGAACCTTGGTCTAAGCGGCGATCCGGCATACCAGCTCTTTGGGTTTTTTCTTGGGCGGGTCCCATTTTCCTCAGACGGCCGTGGGGCCTGTTGTTCCGAGGCAATGTCTTCGCAAAATTCATTGCGTATGCGCCTCCCCATTGCAAATGGGGATGACCACGGAAACCTTCGGCGCCCCTTCCCCGCTGGCGATGCATATCGGCGGAAATAGCGTGCCGGCCAGTACGCCAAGGAAATCCACTCCCGCCCGACGTTTTTGGCCAAATTCCAGGGCATATTCCAATCGAAAGCGAATCGGACACTGTCACTGGCGGCGTAAATTGGCCATTGCGCGCTCAACTTCCCGGGATTCGGTGCGCTGTTTTAATTCCCGTCGGCGGTCACGCATGTCCTTTCCCTTGCACAGGGCAATGTCCACCTTAACCAAGCCGTGTTTCAAATACATGCGCGTGGGAATGATTGACATACCATCCTTTTCCTGGGCCGCACGCAGTTTATCGATCTCCCTCTTGTGCAGCAACAGATTGCGTGGGCGGGTCGGTGCATGATTGGCATCCGTCCCGTGGGCATACTCATCAATGTGCGCATTAAGTAGCATTGGAACGCCCTTGCGATTAATGCGCACGAACGCATCGCCTATCTGCGCTGAACCGGCGCGAAACGCTTTCACTTCAGTCCCCTGGAGCGCGACGCCAGCCTCAAAGTGCTGAAGAAGCGTATAGCGAAAACCCGCTTTCCGGTTTACGACCGCCTGAAACTGGGCACCGTCTTTTTTTGCTGCCATTTAACACGCGCCTACCCGCCATCGAACGTTACCAACCCGCCCAAGAAATAGGCCTAAAACTCAAACAGGGAATACTGATCGGCACCATTTTTCTTATCGGCTTCGTATAGTTCATAGGAAACGCGCCCCTCGATGATTTCCCGGAGCGCAACATCTTCAGGTTCAAGATGTTCCAAGGAATCGATGAGCGGCTTGCTCCCACAGCGCAGCTGTTTAACTCGCCGCGAGACCAAATTAATTAAAATATTTACGTTTGGAACTGCCTGCTGTGCCTGCTTTATGTAATCTTCTCTCATTGCAATGCCCGAAAATTGGAAAAATTTTCATTCTTTTCCAAGGATTTTTTCCAGCACATCCTGCGTCCGATGGCCGAGGTATATCTCATCTTGATCATTCTGCACTAAACTGCCATAATTGATCGCGGTACTCAGCTGGCGGCTGTCCCAGTAGATTAACACAGGGCTCTGCGGGCTGAATTTTTTGGAAAAGTGAGGGCGCCAGCTTTTGGGAACACTGTTCCAAGTCCACTCTACGTCATACCCACAAAGATTTTCTTCTCCCACCATGCCATCTTGCAGTGCGGGGTAACGTTTCAAAAATTCTGGAACCTTGTGGGCGTGGACTCGAGTCACAAAGGCTGTTGGCAATCCACGCACGTATTGGGCAATGTCCAATGGGAAACCGTTTTGCAGCAGGGGTAATGGATCAAACGAAACAAGATTAAGCCCGTTCCATACACCATGGTAATTACTGTCATCCGGACCGTACCGCTTATCATACCATCGTTGAAAATTTTCATTATTGCCCAAGCGGAGGCCGATCTCAAAATGTAGGTGGGCCCGCTCCTGTGGAATGCCGCAATCATTGGCCGTCCTTCCCAGGACCCCCAGAAGCCGCCCGCCATCTACCCGATCTCCGATGTGCAACTCCCCATTAACGGCGCTGAGATGGGCATAAAGTGTATGGACTGGCAGGTTGAGTCCGTCGTGCACAACGACCACGTATTTTCCATAATTGCTGAGGTGTTCATCATCATTGACGTATACTACGATACCATCGTTAATGGAAAAAACCGAATCCATGGGCTCCCCATCATCCGCCCAATGTACTGGCTGAATGTCTATGCCGCCGTGATAGCGCGCGCCATTTTCGCGTACCATGCCGAACCCGCCGTTGGACATTTCATCACAAGTGGGTTGGAGATAGGATATCTCAGGTTGCGGCGAAGGGTTTGGTGTTGGCAAAAAAAATTCAGCATCGGCACGAACAATGCCAAACAGGAATAGGGAAAAAATCGCCACGCACTTACGTCTGATGTTCATGATCGGCTCCTAGGCAACGCGTTCGACGATGAGCTCGCCTATAACCGGACGCTTGGGAGCTAGCCGGTAGGAATTGCGTAGGTACTCCAACCCGGCTTCCAGTTTGCGCTCATCGTTGTAGTGAATCATCATAAGCGGTTCCCCCTGCTTAACCTGGATACCCGCCTTCATGACCTTGGAAACGCCAACTGCTGGATCCAACGTGCCATCGGCATTTTCCCCCATCAGGCGAACCCCGCGGGCTATCATCCCGGCGTTAATGCTGTGAATATAACCGCGCTTGGGCGCCGGAAGTTTGCGGATATACTTCGCCTTTGGCAGCTTTTCTACGTCATCGAGACAAGCGACATCTCCGCCATGGGCAGCGACGATTTCCTTAAATTTCTCAAAAACGGCCCCGCTGGAAATACTGCGCTGGACCATTTGCTTTGCCGAGAGCGTCGATCCGGCAACTCCGGCCAGACGGACCACCTCCATCCCCATGCGCAATACTAGCTGACGCAAATCTTCTTCTGCCTCGTCAGATTTTAGAAACCGCACGACTTCCTCAACTTCCAAGGCGGTTCCGACGGCTCCACCGAGCGGCTGGTTTGCATCGGTCACAAGTACCACGCTGCGGTGCTTGAGAATATCGCATGTGCGTACGATAATCCGTGCAAGGATCTTGGCCTGCTCCACGTCTTTGATGAAAGACCCACTACCCCACTTAACGTCCACCACGAATCCATCCGCTCCACTTGCGGACTTGCGCGACAGAATGCTCGAAACGATGAGAGATGGGCACGGAATCGTTCCGCTTTCGTGGCGGATGCGATAAATTATCCCGTCCGCTGGGGCAACCGACGCATGTTGCGACATGAATGCGGATTTGACCGACTGCAAATGATGGGTGAAATCCGTCAGCTCCATATCCCTGCGAAATCCGGGAATGGCAGATAATTTATCCAACGTGCCGATGATAAAGTTCTCATCCTCACCAATCATGGCCGGCATAATCACACCACAGGCAGCCGCGAGTGCTGGAAGAATGAGGGGAACCTTATCTCCCACGCCCCCCGCTGTGTAATTGGCTACCTTGGGCCAGGTGAGGCTATCCAAGTTTAGGACCTCACCAGAAAGCATCAATTCCTCGGCGAGAATGGCTGTTTCCTGCACGGTTAGCCCGCGAAAATAGGTTGCCATCAGGAGTGCTGCTAATTGGTGAATTGGCAATTCGTCATCCATAACCGCATCCACAATGGATTTGATTTCTTCCCGCGAAAATTCTTCACCATCACGTTTTTTCTCAATTAAAAACGCGAACGAAGGCGTAACTCTTTTTTCTTTTTTCCCTCTCATCCCACATTGATCCCCAACGCGCTAAAAGTTTTCCATCTCAATGGATTGCTAACCCTATGGAATAATTGTACGGAATTTGCTGAGCACCCTTTGAGGAAACCCTTAGCATGCACCCACACAGCTGTCTGTATGGCGAATATTCCTCCGGAACGCAAGCCTTTTATCCGCATAAAACGGTAAAAGATTCCCTTAATATATTTATAAATTTTTTACATATGGCAACTCAACCCGCACCCTTCTCCCCGCCGGGAATCGGTGCAATGAGAAATCGTTTCCGCAGAAATTAGCAAATCGGCTGGCCCAGATCCGCCAAAATCTTCAGAAAGTCGGAATTTTTGTAATCAAACGGTTTTCCTCCGCGAATGCGCGCAAAATCAATGAGCGCAATCCTTCCCCCCAAAGCCTCGTCCCTTCCAACGACACCGCTCTTTTTTTGCAACGCACATTGTACCGCCAGCTGCGCTGTTTCTCGAATAAGTTGTAAATCGAAATCATTGGGCGCGGCAGACCGGGCAAAGTAACCGCTTTTTTGTACCAGAACCTTTTGCGCACCTATTTTATCGCCCAAGCAGCTACCGATCCAGTTTCCCACATTGAGCCGGTCCAACTTTACGTGCCCAAAAGCGTCCATTGGGATGGACTGCCCGGATTTTTCCATTTCTCGGAGGATGGTCGACACACCCGCGCCCTCGCTGACAAATAGGTTCACATTGCCAACTTCGCTCATTATCCGACTCAAACGGTCGGCCTCATCGCCAAAATTGATGGGCATTTCGGGGATATAAACCCCGTGGACATCCCAACGATTCCGGTATAGGCCAATGGACGGCAAAAATTTTCGCCCGTCCAAGATCTTACGATAAGCCCGCGCGGTGGCGTAGGTCAGCCAACCACAGTTACGGCCCATGATCTCGTGGACAATGAGCATGTGCGGGCACGTGGTGCATTCATTGGCAATATTTGCGAAAAATTTCGCTCCCTCCTCGGCGGCTGTATCCGCGCCAAGGGTCTGAGTGATTGGGGAAACATCGTTGTCGATGGTTTTTGGCAACCCAATAACCGCTAGCCCATAATCATTTCGGTCCAAATGGGCTGCAAGTTGGGCGGCAACGGAATTGGTATCGTCTCCGCCGATGGTGTGCAGAACGTCAATCGCGTCCGCTCGCAGCCGCTCCGTGGCGACAACCTGCGGATCCTGCCCGGGCTGGATGAACCCGCGCCTCTCACAGTCCTCCTGGTTGGTTAGCTTGATGCGGCTGTTCCCGATAGCACTTCCGCCAAAAGCTAGTAAATTTTGCCAGTTTTTGCGCATTTCTTCGGCGATGAAGAAAAAGTCACCCTTTAAAACTCCTCCGTAGCCGTAGCGGTAAAAAAGAATTTCGATCTCGGGCATCAGCTGCATGTATGCCTCAATCAGATAGGCAATGGACGCGGACAGGCAGGGTGCGATTCCTCCCGCCGTTAAAATCCCCACGCGTCGAATAGCCACAAATCCATTCAACTCATTTACGTGTGATTTTCAAATGTTTTTTGTCCCTAGAAATTTGGCAGCCTGCGTCTCGTCATGGCTAACTCTTGGCAAGTTCTGCTAATTTGTCGAGTACTTGCTCAAGGCGCTCCCTTGCGCTAGCTTCCCGCTCTGCTTGTGTGGTGCCAGTGCTTGCGAAACTTCCCAATCGCCACACCCCGTTAAGACGACGTTCCAATATCATACCATCAAATGATGAGGGACCGTGAGCGATGGCAGCCATACTCAGCAGAACTTGAACCTCTTCGTCGGACAAGTTTCTTGTGTACACGCATGCGCCGTCGCTACTTTTGGACATTGGTTCCAGGGCGCCATTCTGCTTCATTTCGAGAAATTGCTTTTTGATTTCTTTCTCCCAGGTGGTTGAATCGCTACCATCAGCGGGCATACCTTTCGGGAAAAAGCCAAATGCCGTTTTGGGATTGTTATCCGTAAGAGCGTTGAGCGCGGAAAGTAATGTGTCAGTCGCGCCCTTGGAGCCCACAAGGTGATCTGCAACTTTTTTTCCCATCCCCGCAAAAAACGCCCCAAGTGAACCGTTGGGATTTTCTTGTTTCACTGGAGGGTTCTGAAATATTTGGACAAGATTATTCACCTTGTCGAAAAGGCCATAACTGACATTGAATCTTATCGCATCAAAGGGGCTGTCGCCAAGGCTGAACGACGCGGAAAAACCAGGCGGCAGAAATTCCAATTTCTCGCACCCAAACACGCCGTTGGGCTGGTTAAATTTTGTATCTATGCTGCTACTTTGGGCGTTGAGTTCTTCGAAGCGACCGGCATCTTCCCAGTCGCCGATGGCATACATAAAAGCTGGTTTTCCGCGTCGCAGTATTGCGGTGGCAATTGCGCTAGAAAGATCTATCTTTTGTAGCTCCTCTTTGAAACGATCGTTGGGGGATTGCGGCACCGCACCTGGAGTTAATGGATTTGGCCCAACTCCTGCCTTAGGGGTGATAAGTACGGGTAAGTAGTTCGCGGGTGCATTCGGTGCACCCTGTGAAGCAGCGGGAAGAGTGGCGGCATCTTCCCGAGGTTTCATCTGATCAATTTTGGGCGGTAGTGGAACCCTAAATGGTAATATGGGATGTTGGGTGCGAGAAGGTTTTTCTGTCCGCGTTTTTTGTTTTCCATTCGGTCCTTCGGTGGCAGGTGCTGCATATACCGCTTCAAATAACTTGACGATCAGCACGATGACCTTCGACTCGGAGACAAAAATTGCGAATGCGATGGCAACAAACCAACCATGATAGATGTTATAGAACGTTACCCGTGTCCAAAAACCAACGCAGACCAATTTGTCAACTGTAATTTGCCTCGGATTACTCACTCCACACTCGGCCGTTAAACTATTGGCGAGTTTCGAAACTTGATCTCTATTTATTATCCGGGACGACAACACTGCTGATGATTTACTCATGAATAGAGGATTATGTCAAGCTCCAATTTCTGCACGTGAAGTTCCATACCAGACGGAATTCGCATTTCATGATCGCAAATTGCCGCGGAATTGTAGGGGAATAGAGTATGCAAGCGCAATGGGGATGAAAATGAAAATTATAACATGGAATGTCAACGGCCTACGATCAATTTTGCAAAAAACTTTCGATGATTTCGTCCGTGATATGGACCCGGATATTGTTTGCCTGCAAGAAACGAAGGTGAATCCCGACGTCATCCCGGATGTGGGGTTCCCGCAGTACGGGTTCCGATCTTTCAATTGCGCCGATAGGCGCGGATATTCGGGGACGGCTATCCTGTCGAAATTTGCACCCTTGACCGTGGATGAGCGGACAAGCTTGGAATCGCTTCTTCCCACGCACGAAGGGCGGGTACAAATAGCCGAATTTGAGAAATTTTTCCTCGTCAATGTCTACGTGCCCAATGCCCAGGCGCAACTTACCCGATTGCCCCTGCGATATTTACAATGGGATGGGAAAATGGGAAGATACTTGGCCGAATTGGATGCGCGGAAACCGGTGATCGCCTGTGGAGATTTTAACGTGGCCCATCAGCCCATTGATCTGGCTCGACCGGAGGAAAATCGTGGCAAGGCGGGCTTTACCAACGAAGAACGGGAGGGATTTTCAAATATCTTGGCCCAGGGGTTTGTGGACGTTTTCCGCGCAAAAAATCCAGACGCAACGGGCGCGTATAGCTGGTGGTCATACCGATGCGGTTCCCGCGAACGCAATGTGGGCTGGAGAATTGATTACTTTCTTGCGTCCCATCGCATGGGCCCTGCCATCGGTAAGTGTCAAATTCTCTCCCACATTACTGGATCGGACCATGCCCCTGTGTTGGTCGAAATATCATAAATGTTATATTAGATGTGATAGGCTTCATGACTGTGAGAAGAATTTCGCTATCGCGATGAAGGCCGTAATCATGGTGATGCAAGCGTACAACATTTTAGAGCCCAATGCGTCTACTTTTTTCTCAACTCCATCTATTCTCCCAGTTAGAGCTGTTTCAACTTTGTCTATCCTTGTATTAAGATTCGCTTCAACCTTATCGATTTTAGCGTCGAGATTCGCTTCAACCTTATCGATTTTAGCGTCGAGATTCGCTTCGACTCGGTCGATTTTAGTGTCGAGATTCGCTTCGACTCGGTCGATTTTAGTGTCAAGGTCTGCTTTGGCTTTATCTATTTTAGCGTCAAGGTCCGTTTTGGCTTTATCTATTTTAGCGTCAAGGTCCGCTTTGACTTTATCTATTTTAGTATCTAGCTGACGGAGGTCGTCTCTCCGGGCAAAATCAAGTAGGGCAAACGCTCCAGCCAATGCCTGCTGGAAGCTCGCAAAAAAATTAGGGCTATTGGACCCGGGGTTTAGCTCGTCTGATGTACCTGCGCCTGTACTCACCATGGCACACCTTATCGGATAAATTTACTCAAATGTCAAGAAAAAATCAAAGAGAACCAATTTGCAACCTTTTAAACCATGACACGATTTCCATGGGCATAAAAAAACACCCGTGGATTTCTTCCTCGGGTGCCTCTGCATGGGGGCGGGGCCGCAACAGCCTGGTGGTTACTTACGCTACAATGTGCTGAAATTCCGCACCCAACACATTTGTTTGCAGGGTGGTGAGTGCCTCTTTCTCCTTCGTTTCATAATTGGTAGCAGCGGCGGCGGTGGCGTCCGTCCTTTCTGCAGCAATCTTGCAACCGTGGCCTGCGGAGCCACTGCTATCACCAGTATCAGCTTGGAGGTGAGCCACCAAAGCGGGATTAGCGCCGACGTAAACCTTCTCTGCCGTAGTGGGAATTTTCACCACCTCACCCGTTTTAGCAATTGTCGTATCACCGTCCGCAGTGCCGAAGCCGGTGATACCGGCAAGGCAAGTATGGCCAGTGCTACTGGTTTCGAAGTGCTTGACCTCTGCCGTGCGCACCCGCGTGAACTGGACGTGATCAGGGATCCCAATAACCTTGGTAACACTGGGATTCGATTCCAAGTCGAGCACCTTAAGGGCCTTGAATTCAGAAAAGTCAAACTCCGTAGCCGAAGACTTGGTACTGTTACCGAACTCTCTAAACGCACTACACCCCTGCAAGAATAAGGCCTGAACGAGGTCGGACTTTAGGCCTTCGATGTTAACGAGGCCTTTACTATTGGCGAGATCGACATACGCCACATCAGCGGTAGCAGGGAATTTGATCGATTTCACTCTGTCCACCAGTTTGCATTGAACATACTTCAACGCAGTGCACTTGCTAAGATCCACCGTCTTACCATTGCCTGCGCAAGACAGCGGCCCGCACTGGAAAGCTTTCAGCTTAGCCAGCGCACCGAGTGTGTCTCCACCATTCTCGAGTTCAATATCCTTTGCGGTCGATAGAACCACAAGATTCGTGGCCGTCTTAAGTGCGGCCGCGGAAAGGACGCTAGTTGAACCAGCTTCGACGTCAACACTACCCGTGATAAGGGTTGTAAGAGTCGCAACAGCCTCGTCGGGTATGGCCGCCTGATTGGCCGCCGTGCATCCATGAAGATCCAATTTCTCTAGCTGGACAGCACCAGTGAGCGTCAACGTTCCAGCGCCGGCGTCGCCCGTTTTGGCGTGGTCAACGAGGGCTGTAAATTTGGTGCTGCTGGTTGCTGTGATCGTCAAAGCGCCATGTTTCACGCGATCAGAAATATTGACTTCCTCGACTGTGCAGTCAGCACCGGAGATGTCGATTTCGGATAGCACGAATGCAGTCTCAGCAGCTGGTTTTACTGCAACCTTTGTGATGCTCTCGGTGCCAGACAAGGTAAGTTTAGTTACCTTTGTTAGGAGGGAGGCATCGAGCTCTCCGTTATTAAGGACGGTGGTCGTTGTAGTCCCATCCGCGTCGCAGACAATAATCTTCTTACCAGTCCAATTGCCTGTGAGCGTAAGCTTTTCCAAAGCTTGCCAGCTCTCTTTAGCGATGTACAGATCGGTACCGGGGTGGATGTGCGCGACGTCAAATGTAATATCCGTAGTATCTAACTTCCAGGGAATGAGCGTTTCAGCAGGGCTCAATTTGGGCAACGCGGCAGATAGACCCGAATGGTTCACTTTCGTAAAATTATTACCGTCGGTACCAGTCTCTATTTTTTCGCAATTTGTAACTTTAAGACGTGTTAATGTTTCCGCCAATTTCTCCGATAAGCAGACCGCCGTTGTTGCCGGAATCTCACAATCAATTGACTTTAGAGCGAGCGTATTACTAGCCGCCGTGGCCAGGGCGGATCTGTCCTTGATGCACGCAATCGCTGACGTAGCACCTGCCGCCGGCGCACGCACCTTAAGACTCGTGGCCTTAAGGGTCTCGCTCATGAACTCAATGGTCGCGCCACTGTCAGCAAGATGGAGATTTGTCGCTGCGGTGGTGCTGGTAGAATTCCCTGCAAAAATATTCATTATGCAACCTGGGAGTGAGATTTCTCCATCAAAGGCAGTCAAGGTATCATTGTCCACATAAAGGGTCTGAACACTGTTTGGTACAACAAACTTGGTAGTAGCACCACCAGTAGCTGGAAGGCCCGCAGGGAGCGCTAGCTTCGTAACCCTTGAGAGGTCAATACCGCCAGTGTCGGTGCTGCCATCAAACAGCTTGGCAACGGGGACCTCTGTTCTACTACTACCACTAATGATAAACTTCAGGGACGCATTACCGATGGTAAGCTCCGTTAGGGTGCTGAGCGCGGCAACACCATCGATAACAACTTCCGTGCAACTAGAAGGCAACACCAACCTCGCGTTGACAATTGGCTTATTCCCCGCGATGTGAAGCGTCGTCAACCCTGTAAATTTCGACGGGTCAAGGTGTTGCACTTGGTCGGCCGTCAGCGTGAGCTCCGTAACGTTAGTAAATACGTTGGAGAGGCCTTGGCCGGCGGTGGTACCAATGGAGATTCCATTGGATATCAACCCATCGACGTTCGTTACCTCAGAGATATCAAGTTTCGTGACGGTAGTATTCGCCGCAGCAACCTTTGCATCAATCTTGGCCTTGCCCCAATCGCCACTGAATTTGACAGCAGTACTTGTGCTAACAGCATCGAAGATATTCGCCCCGGAGCCCAACACTACCGTGGCGGCGGCGGTAGCGACAGGAGCGCTTGGCACCGTCACCGGCTTAAGACCCAGGCCATTGAAAATGGTATCCGCATCAGCGACATTGCTAAGATCATTAGGATCCTTGCAGATGTGAATCACCTTACGACCAGCTTCATCAATCGCAGTGGCCCCTTCTATGGTTACCACTTTGGCAACGGCCTCGGGAATACGAATCGCTTTGAGACTTTTCCAGTTCGGGGACAATTTTTCGAGACTGATTACCTCCTTCGCGCTATCCGTCGCACCTGTCGGAGCAGTGGCTATGACAACCTCGAGATTTGGTAGGCTCGTTGTGGACGCGGGAAAAAACGCGGCAGCGGCACTCGATTTAAGCGACTCACCACCAACTAGCATCTGCGTTAGGCCAGTTAATAGGCTGGCGTCTGTAAGCGCCGCAGGCGTAGGACCGCATTCTATCTTTGGCAATGGAAGCTTTGTCGCATCCCAGGTTCCTACATGACCTAACCCAGCGGTGGCAGCCTCCTGGGTGATGCGTAGCTTTTTAACCGCAGTGGTCCCGGCAAAAATTCCCCCAAGAGCCGACTTCTCGGCAAGGGCGGTGGTAAGGGCATCGGTAACCGTGACGGTCAATTCAGCTCCGCCCGGGAAACCTGCAGTGAGTGCATCGTACTGCGCAACAGTCCCCGTGACATCCGTCAAGCCAGCGAAGGAAGAAAGGTCGGTGAGACTAGTCCCAGCAGTGTTTTGGAGGGTTACATTAAGGTTGAGTTTTTCAACTTTACCATTCTCGGAGATGGGCAATATGACTGTCGAACCATCTAGAAGACCAGAGAAGTTGTATTTCTTATCATCAGGCAGCGCCCCTGTCAGTGTCCAAATGCAACCACCTGTTGCACCGCCACTTGGAGCCATTAACAGAGCAACCTTGGAGGCATCACCTACGACTTTCGCTAAAACACTGAAGCCTGAGAAACCGGTTACCGCCGTACTAGTGGGGGGGGTGGCGGCATCCAAAAGCTCGACAGCCACAGTGGCGGCTGTGGAGGAAAGATCCAAGCCAGTAATATTCGCTTTCTGAGCAGCTGGAAGAATCAACTTGGAGACATTTTGGTTGCCAAGGCTGACTTCCGTGATGGCGGTGAAACCATCGATGGACACGACGCCATCCGCTGTAACCAACGAGTTTTCGCCAACTTGAACCTTAAGTCCGTTGGACAGGTCGAGGGTTTTGACGTGGATTCTATCTGCAGCGTCAATCTTCACCGTGACGGATTTACCACCAGCAACAGAGCCACCGAGCGCAAGCTCAGCACCAGCACTCAACCCGCCTGTTGGAATGTCGACCACGACATTGCAGCCCAAGTCACGCAACGATGTTTCCGTTAACGTTCCATCATCGCCAGCTACCAAAATTTTGACATCGGCGAGATTCGCAACCTTCGGGTCGGCCGCGAGTTGCAAGGTTAGGGCACTGTCCCCGAGGGCTTTCAGGTCTTTCTCGGAAAGTATGACCCTGTCGTGCCGGACGGCAGCAATGGTCTGATCCTCCCCTGGTTTCAATCTGGGGTGGATATATACATGTGTGCCAGCAGCACCAAGTTCAACATTTGGCAGATCTGCGTTGTCCACGGTTAACAACCCAGTAGTTATACCGCCCAGTTTCGTGGTGCCACTCGTCACGGTCGGTAGCGTGCCCTTAAACGCGCCAGTCAGGCTGAGTTTGTGAGCATCATTAAAGGGATCGCTGCCAATCTTCAAACCTACATTGCGTTTGCTGATGTCAAGACATTCCAGCCCAGCACCATCAGCGGGTAACGTAAGAGTCGTTAATGCGTTGCCAATGATAAGACTTTCCAACTTAGCGGCGGTGAGGTTTAACGTGTGAACTTTGGGACATCCACCCAGATTAAGGGCGGTGAGGCCCGTAAAGCCATCAAGGGCTAATGTCTCATCGGGACTAGCACCGGTAAAAAGGGATGCCTTAGTCGCGCCAGTAGTATTATCGGCGGCGTACTCTACCTTTGTGGTTTCCCGCCCGAGTGTTAGAGACGTCAAATTCTCCTTATCGCCAATAAGAAGAATTTCTTTGGCGTTCGAACCATCTACGGAACCGCTCACGTTTAAATCCGCGGTTACCGCGGTATTGAACTGGAATGTGGCAAACTCGTGCTCGACGTTACCAATGACCACCTTGGCCTGGCCCAGATCCGCACCATTTGCGTCAACTTGCGTGAATCTACTCGCGAGGTTCTTTGAATCGGTATCAACCGGAACGATGATTTTCTTGAATGCGGGACCGACAGAAAGCTTTGCAACAGACGCATTTGGAAGCCCCGTTAACTTGAGGGTTCCAATCCTACCCAACTGATATGCCTTCGAATTTGTATCCGCACCAGTTATAAGCGTCGCGCCATTGGCGAGAGAAAATGTGCTCCAATCGTCAACAGGATCAGGAGTAGTTCCCGCAGTTATCGCAAGGGCACCCGGCGCGCGAGAGATATCGAGCGCCTCGCAAGTTTCGAGTGCATTTGCATCCGGAATTCCCAGCTTCGTGACACCAGTACTGAGGCCGAGCACCTTGGGAGCATTACCCTCCAGCTTGAGCGTCGTCACCCCCGCGCTACTGAGAACAAACTCTTCCAATGCACTGGCCGCACCAGGAATGGTCAGCGTCTTGTCGGCGGCAGACCCCCCCGAAACCCAGCTGTTAGTGGTACTGCCATCTGCGGAAACGTTCACAACTGAACCAGGTACGTACAACACTTTAATTGTGGAGGCATTGACTCCAATGCCCGTTATGCTAGAGGACTCGACGCGGAGGTCTGTCAAAGCGTCAAACCCAGCGCTGAAATTGGCAACCTTTTCGGCGGTGACCAATTCCGTTTCATCAAACTTCACACCCGTAACACTTTTGCCAAGGGAGACTGTTTTCAATTTGGACTTGGAGCCAGCCGCAAGTTTAAGGCTGGTGACAACATCGCCAGTGATAATTTCCTCAAGGCCATCCGCTCCAATTTCGAGCGCGGTGATGCCGGCCCCGGACTTGGAGAGACTGACAGTTTTCAACGCTGTAAAGTTTGCCGCATCTAGCGTGAGCTTTTTATCGGCGGTGCCAACCAGGTTGGTATTATTGGCTACGCACACAGCCGTGAGGCCAACCGACGTACGGAAGTCCTCCAGCTTCTTCGAAGCATCTTGGTCGCTGAACTTGACGGAGGTAACAGTGGAACCGCCGAGGTCAAGCCGTTTGACGCCAACATTGCCAATCTCAACCGATGTGATGGTTTTATTATCGCCAGTAATGGCAACCTCCTCGAGGGCAACACCAAAACGAGACTTTTCGATGGTGAGCCTGCCGCTTGCGATGAGATCCACCTCTTTATTGTCGGCATCGATGACGACTATGCGCTGAACACTCTGCGGAAGCGTGAGGCCTTTGAGCGTACCGAGAATACCCGCATCAATTCTCAGAGTTTCCACGCCGGCAGGAACGACAAGCTTCCCATCTTTAATGGTGGTACTCTTGGACAGAACGAGAGTCTTACAGAGGGGCGGAAGCTTTATGGCTGCAGGGTCAAACCCGCCCGGGCCAACCATCAAGGATTTCAATCCCGTAAACGTACTGAAGTCGCCATTAATAGCCTTGTCGTCAACAGTCACCGTAATCGGATCCTTGCTGTCCAGACTGAGGGACTCTATTGCGAGCGCTTGTTGCGCGGACAGTGCCAAAGTCTTAACATCTGCACCGCTTGCGGCGAACCCTTTTAATTTGGGCAAGCTAGAAAGGTCAAGCTTCCCCGCGTTAAACTTCTCGACACCACCAATTTTCACACTGTGCGTCGCCGCGGAGAGGGTGAGATTTCCCGCGGCATTCTGTGCAGGAATTTCTACCCCAGCGGTTTCGGATTTCGACAAATCAATCGTCTCAACGCTACCGCCGATGTTTAGTTCCTGCACATGAGGCACGTCCGCGGTACCCTTTGCGGCGCAAGCGTTTGCGGAGGGGCTTAACGCCACGTGTTTCAGCGTGGCAAAGCCCCCCAAATCAAGGCGGGCGGTTGGACTCGTCCCCGCCGCCATTTTAAGCATGGCATCCCCGGCGCTCGCAGTCTTGTCAGAATTTACTCTGAAGACCGTAACGCCCGGGAACAACGGAAGCCCCTGGATGGAACCAGGATCCTCGACCAACACCGTCTTGGGAACCGCGGAAAATCCTTTAACGTTAGAACCAACAGCAGAAGTAAGGTAGCAAACTCCATCATCGCCAACACTCGCTATGCCAGAAGTGACGGCCGCCGCGGTGAGTTTGGGTTGCGTTGGGGCCACACTGCCTGTCAAGTCCGACAGTTTCGTGACTGGCGTTTCCGTGCCATTTGTCCCCAATAGGGAAATCCCAAGGGCTGCAATAGCGGAATCGCCTGACGGCAAACCAGTTACGTTATAGTCGGCTCCTGTCAGTTTCGGGAGGACGACCTTCTTCGCGCGGTCGGTGAGCTCCTTGACATTGAGCTTGTTCGTATCACTAAATCCATCCGCGCCAACGACGCAGATTTCATCGATCCTGGGGTCGGTGGCACTACTACCTCCGGGTTTGGCGGGCAGGTTAAGAGCAGTGGGCAAATTCTCCTTGTTGACGGATAGCTTCGTTAGCTTAGTAAACTTGGCTTTTAAATTGGAGATACCAACCGAGGGATCTTCGGCCTTGAACTCGACCTCCGCCGCACATGAAGACAGGTCGATTGTGGTGACGTGCGTCAGGTCGTTTGTGCCCAGGTCGACCGTAGTCACGCTCGATGGAACCACCAGCTCGAGCGGAAGCGTTGAACCAGCGGGGAATTTAACGGTTTTCAGCGCCGCATGGCCATTGAGTCCGGCCAAAAACGTCGTTGAGATCGGCGCTATTTTCGACAACGTGACCTCGGTAAGGTTCTGGAGGGCTTGGGAAAGTGGCTTCAGCGCGGCATCATTTGGGACGCGCATTTGTGGTAGCTTCTTATCATCGGTGGTCCAACTGCTAAGGTCAACGGACGTAACCGCCTTTACAGCATTGTCGTCTGCGAATGTGAGCCCGCCCTCCGGATTTGTCGCTCCGAAGATAATTTTATTCACGCCAGATGCGACGACCACAGGGGCGCTACCACCGCACTTGGACAAGTCAAGCGCTCCGGCCGTAGTAAGCGCAATGCAGCGCGGAACCTCTGAATCTGGTGTCAGGAAGTCCAACTGGCCCGCCTTCGTGAGATTCGCCGAGACACCCTTCCCACTCAAGGTTATGTGCTTGTTATCGGGAAGGGTAACACGCGTATTACCGCTGCCAGCTGGCACAACGGTGAAGTGTTTTGCCGAAGCAGCTGTGCCCCCCTGTCCGCCCTCAAAAAATTCGGGCTTGATGGCGAAATCCGCACCTGTGCCCGTTATGGTCACCGCCTTGGCCCTCGCGATCAGGGCAGTATTGGCATCGGTCTGCGCGGCGCCAATGGTAAGGCTGGCGAGCGCTTTATCGGCACCCGAAGGAGGAGTTATTTCCCCTTCGCCGTTGAACGTTAATCCGCTGACATCGAGTTTTTCACCGGCCAATTTCTCTGACAGCGCAACCTTCCCGGTAAGCGGCGTCAGGCAGGAAATCTTGAAGGTTGGGTGCTTCTCGCCAAAAATTAAGTTCGCGCTCGTCAAAAGCTTCTTGACGTTTTCGGCTGTGGCAGCGTCCCCTCCGAGGACTACATTAACCACGACGCCCTCGGCGACCGCATGCGAGAAATCTACTAGCGAGCCCACGTCATAATCCGACTTGTTGACTACAACGTTCACCGTCTGGTTTTGCGTCGCTTTAGCAAGAGTTTTCCCGAACCGCTCCGGTGTCGGATTATCCTCGCTCTGTACTGGTGGCGGGACAATTGGCTCTGGGGGAGCGGGAGGGGTGTTATCATCATCCGCCGGCTTCTTTGGCCCACACCACCACCAGGAGATCAGCGTGAGAAGCGCAGAGACCGCCACGGCACCAGCGCATACGATGTTAGCGGTGGTACCCGTAGGGATGGCGACCCACCCCAACACTGGGATAAACGAACCAACGCTGAACGACACCGCGAGCAAAATTGCCGCGGCAAATATGGTAACGACAAGCGCGGTCGTGGAAACCAGGCGGAAGGCCTTCACCCCTATCGACGTCGGGCTAGTCGCCCCACCACCTTGAGCTCCCGCTGACTGAGAGCCACTTGGGCTTTGAGCCGCACCCACATTACTTGGTATACTATTACTCATAAACTAAACCTCCATCTCAAACGAACAACAGATTTGGCTACTTTGCGGGGAATATGTCAACTTTTTTTTTCACATTCCGCATTTTTTTCCGCTTCCTCTATCGATCGCGTGCTGCACAGGGGGAAAAATCACTTGCAATACATGCGAAAACGATTTGGAAAGTCAAGCACTGGGGGGGTTAGCTCAGTTGGTTAGAGCATCAGCATGACACGCTGGGGGTCGCTGGTTCGAATCCAGTACCTCCCACCATCTTTCGAATGAAACGGGCCATGGGAGGCTATGCGGGATATTTTTGCGCCAGCAGATGGGCTATTCTCATCCCCCTTTGCGTTGCTTTTCTGAATACGGTCGGCCTACTGGTCCTGTCGAGCGCGAGTCTCTCCTTCGTCCGCCACAACTATTTGCTGAGGCAGGTCGCGTGGCTCGCCCTGGCCCTCCTGTGTTGCGCCTGTTCCGCGTTCTTGCCAGTCAATTGGCTGCGAAAAAATGCCCGGCTCATGTACGCCACGGCAATCCTGCTCCTGGTTGCCGTCCTCATCCCCGGCATTGGCCTGCGCATTAACGGTTCCCGCCGGTGGATCCACATGGGCATCGGCAATTTTCAGGTCTCCGAGTATGCCAAAATCGCTTTTTGTCTCTATTTCCCCTGGGTGCTCATTCGATCCGCCCACCGGGCGTTTTTGCCATCCCTGCTTATTCCATTGGCCCATATCGGCATCTTCGCGTCCCTGCTTCTCATGGAACCGGATTATGGAAGCACTGCGCTATTCCTCCTAACGGGCATGGCCTTGTTGTTTCTCAACGGCTTTAATGCACGGATGCTTTTTACCTGTGGCATCCTCGTCTTTGGCCTTTTCGCACTAATGGTCGTGTTGAACCCCATTCGCTTGGGCCGGCTATTAGCCTTCATGGACGTGGAAGCCACGAAGACCACAGGTTCCTATCAACTCTGGCAGGGTCTGGTGGGTTTTCGAAGCGGCGGGCCACTGGGCGTGGGCCTGGGTAATGGTCGGCAGCAGCTGTTTTTCCTCCCCGAAGCACACACGGACTTCATTTTTCCCGTCCTTGCCGAGGAACTGGGCTATGTCTTTGCGTTGTTGGTGATTTGTGCCTATGTGCTCCTTTTTATAATCCTCTGGTTGGAGACCTTTCGCATGCAAACCCCGGATCTCTTTTTGGCTGCCAACGGCCTTTCGCTATTTTTAATTGTGCAGATAGCCATTAACCTGTGCGTGGTCATGGGCCTGCTGCCCACAAAGGGAATTGCCCTGCCCTTCATAAGCTACGGAGGATCCAACTTGGTGTTCAGTTACGGTGCCATCGGCCTCCTGCTCAATCTTTTTCGCACTTCCTACTGGGAGGACCTGTCGTGGGATCCAGATGCCACCCATACTCGGAATGGAGCTCCAATGCCATTGGTGGATGGAATTAATTTTAAAAGGCGCAATTAGCACTTCGCCGAAATGGTAGAGCCAAAATGGCGGTACCCGGTTCTAAATTCGCTGCGCGGCAGAACTATGGCCAAAGTAATTGACAAAACGTTTCCCGGGCCTACCATTATGATGTGTTATGTAATCGTTCCCGCCGGGCTGGGTTTACCCTGATCGAACTACTTGGCGTCATCGCCATCATCGGAATCCTCCTGGGCATCATTTTCCCGGCGATCTCCTCCGCCATCCGTTCGTCCAAACGCCACCGGTCCCGTTGGCAGTTTGTCGAAATAAAGTCAGCCTTGGACAGTTATCATCTGCACTACGGATGCTATCCAGATTTTTTGTGCCGGTATGAAGTGCCCATCGCGCTGAATGACCATGGCGCAGCACTCATGGACTCCCTGCAGGGTGGAAAGCCCTCCGAACGCAATCCCGATGGCATACGTTTTATGGAGTTTCCTTCGGCGTTCGGAGACAAGCCAATCTTCGTCGACCAGTTTGGCAGTGACAGGATTTATATCATCCTGCGCCATCCGGAATGCTTGGAAATTGCCAGCCATTGCTTCCATGGAACAGTCCGCAAAACCGTCCCTCAAAGTGGCTTACGGGAGTCGATGGCCATATATTCAATTGGACTCCAACCGGGCATGGAGGTAATCAGCTGGTGAAAAAGACATCTCGCTGCCAGCGGGCCTTCACGCTGCTTGAAATCCTGATAACCATTGCGCTCATCGCCACCCTCGGGGGCATCAGCTTGCGCCTTTTAGGCCATGAGTCCACCTTCAAAGCATCCATAAGAACTTTTCATGCCTATCTGCAAAGTGTAAGCGACTACGCTGCCATCCACGAAAACTGTTACCTGCTCGTTGGAAATTCCTTCCCCGGGGATAAACCTTTGCGCGAATTTGTACTCGTGGAATTGGACGCGGGCAAGGGCCCGATATTTTTGAAGGAATACTTTTTCCGGCTAGGGCCTGGGGAGTTTCTCGCTATCCCCGGTGCTTCAGCATCTGGTAGTGATTTTCAGATGACTCCGCTCCCAGCGGGTAGCCAAGGCCATTGGACACCCATTGCCTTGGGAAGGGGAAGGGCCCCCATTCAACTTGTGTTGATTTTTCAATCGGCACGGCGAACCTCCCACGCCATACTTAGGATCCAGGAGAATGGCACGGTCACACGCGAATAGGAACAAGGGATTCACGCTCATGGAAGTGTGCGCGGCGCTGACCATTCTGTTGCCGGCCATCCTGCTGCTGATGGCGTTTTTGACCCAATGGGAGAGCCGCATTTCCTGGGCATCTCTTTCCGCGGAACTTCCCCTGCTCATCAATGCCATTGAAAACCACTTGCGGAAGTTGCCGGCAGGGGATTTGCCGCTGAAAATAAGTGTGCGCCAGGGGCGAGACGGTGAAATCGAAATTCTTCCAGCGGCCGTCGGAGCCACGGACATTTCCCTTGTTCCGTTGACTGACATGCCCGCTGTCCAATGTCATATCTTGGGCCCCCAGGGGCAGTTCAGCTTCCTTTGCGCGAGATAGCGAGGACAGTTTCGTAACCTTTTGGAGATTATTCCAAATAAAAATTTTCGCTGATGGCAGGCTTTGGGTCGAGTTGCGCCCATTTTTTCAAAAATTCTCCCTCACTGTCCCCGAAAATGGGTGAAATCTCGATTGCGAACGGTGGAAAGCCCTCCGAATCGAGGGGAATATCCGTTTTCCCCCCGCAAAGCCACCGCGCGAAAAGCCGAATTTGGTCCCTGCGGCAGGTCTCCAGGGAATGACGCCCAACGGCATTCTTAATGGGGCTATAAATCATCTGCCTGCGGCCTTCAAGGAGCATGGAACTTTCTGCAAGCTGCAGCAGATCCGAAATATAGCGTTCCAGGCGTACCGCGTTGGGCTTCGTCGGGCGGACGAGGAGCCCGTCCTCGTTGATGTAACTCACCGTCCGTTGGACCATGTGAAGGGGAAGCTCCGACCAGCGAGCATTTTGGCAAAATGATCGGATAAAATCCAGGCGAAACAGGTAAATAGCCACGTCCGCCAGGCCAAAGCGAAGATTGTTTGAGGTATCCGAAAGATGTACGCATTCCGTCGGCAAATCGCTGTGTTCCAACACGCGCAGCCGGCCACCGGTTTCCACAAACACGTTTATGATTTCTGCCGCATAGTCTTTTTGAACGCATCGGCAGGACATCTGTGCTCGCCGCTGGTGGTGAAAGCCGATGAAATGTGGGTCCAGCGGCATCACCAGCGGATTGTCAATCTGGGAATAGGCTAGATGCTCAACGCCGTCCTTGGCCAGCAGCTGGACGAGATCACTCTTCCAAAGCGCCTGCAATAGCCCACCATTTCCGTCCGGGTGCATGGTAACCGAATCTTTGGAGGACAGTACCAGCCGCCCGTCCATGGCCATTGTCGGAAGTAATCCTTGCACGAGAATGTGCGCTTGGCGAATCCCAAAAAAATCATTGGTCTCAAGGAACTGGAGCGTTTCCTCGTGTGTCGCCGGACTTGTGAGCAGAAGCCAATGAAAAGGCCGGGCGTAACGGATTTCCGCCGCGCGAATCTTTTCCGCAAAGACCTGAAAAAGGGATTTATTCTTCACTGGGGTCACCGGGAGCATTCCCTTGGGATGGGAAAACTTTAAATTGGATCCTAACCCTCCGCAGGCGGTGATGGCAGCCACCTTTCCCTCACGCAGCAGAGATTCCCCGCACGCATGGGCTTGGCCCCAAAGCGCTTTGTCCGCGACGTTGTGCGGTAAGCGGATGCAGGTTGCCGGACGAATGGTCGTATCGCACCCATCAGGCCGGCGCATGCGCAAAACCTCCTTCCGCAGCAGCGGCAAATCAAATTCCGCCAGCTGTTCTAAAAATTGCGCCCGCCGCTCCTCCTTCATTTCGCCCCAAAAGCGAAAAATGTGTCCTTGGTCGTTGCGTTTGAGGAATTCCTGCAAATCTTCGCTCGGTTTATCTTTCCGGTGATGTGCCATGGGAATCCTCAAATATATAGACCATTTCATCCGCCTCGGCGTAACCAAGTCGCTGACGTAAAATATGCTGTCGAAAGTCCCCTTGTCGAGCGAAACCCGCTAACATGGCTACATTTGCCTGATTTTGTTGCCGCAACCCCTTCAATTTTTCGTCCATCGCGCACTGCTGCCGGGATATTTGCCAATAATGCAGTTGGACCGGGCGGATGAGCGTGCAATAGGCCGTTAGGGACAAGGCCGCAAAACTAACCAGGGGCACAACAAACACTCGGGTCACGCGGGACATCGCTGGTATTTCATACCTTTTGGGAAAATACGCAACTTTTTTACCTGTCGCCCCAAGGGCATTTTGAGCAAAATATCTGTATTGCATGTCGCCAGTATCTTTTAGGCGGGGATTCACGTTGCTCGAAATTATCGTCGCAATGGCCATCCTGAGCGTTTGGGTCACCATCCTTGGAAAATTCTTCCACCGGGCCGTGGAACGGGTCGCCAACGATCAGGAATCCAGCGAATACCAGCTCCAATGCGGCCGACTTGTCCGCCTGCTCGAAGACGATTTGCGCTTCATGCCACCAATGGAAGTGGAAAATCCATCCGCCCACGTGTACTCGTGGATAAAATACTTTGACGATGCTGGAATCGAAGGACCCGTGCGTTGTACCTACGCTTGGGATACCCAGGGTAACGTTCATCGCGTTTTACTTCACCACGACCAGGAATTTTCCCTTTCCACGCTTTCCCCGGGGAGCGTTGTCGCCAGTGGCATAGGCGAATTTTCCATCGTCCAAACTCCCGCCCTGGATATGTGCATAAACGTCCGCATCAAAAACCGCCCGGGGACACTTACCCAATCTCTCACTTGGTTCCCCGCAGAATATTAGAGGCCCTGCGGGAGTCGCTATTTGGCCATTTTGGATGGCATGAAATGCGGGCTCCGAGACAGTGTTTCTGACTTTTGCAGGACCTCTAACGCCCATAACATCGAGTCCAGTTAAACGAATTTTTAATTGGCTCGCCATGAAGATCTTGCTGCATCTCCGTATTTTTTACAATGCCGCCAGAAGATATATTGATTGGTTTGTTTATGGTGAGGCCTGGTAAACTTTTATCAAATCACCTTTTTTTCTTGCTTGGCTTTGGCGACTTGGGCCGATGTAATAAAAATTTATCAGGCTTCACTATAACCCCAACATCGAGTTAACTCATAACGCGTTTACAGACTGAATCCTATCGTCAGAATTAGTTCAGCTCCTGTGGTATTTTTAAAACGGCTTCCATAGCTGGTAACGGACTGGCCTGCTCTGAAAGCGCAGGAAATTCTCGTAAAAACGGGGGTTCCAGTTCAGAGCCGCGGGTGTCAATCTTGTGTGTTGGAATGTCGGCAGTCCCCAATTGCCATTGAAGATATCTGTTAGGGGTTCGGCGGTAACTTTTTTCATATTGGTCCTTTTCGTTTAGAATTCGAATTCTGAAAGTATCTTGATGGCAAATCGGCATTTGTCAATCCTTCCCGTGAAAATGCAAAAATTTTATAAATTTCCTCGGGGGGCCCCATTGGGACCGGTTTCATAGCATCCCTCGGTAAAATACGAATTTATTACCCCGATGGAAAAGTCCCTCATAGGCTTGACTATGAGGTAGGTCTGGCGTTGGAAGACACTTATGGAAGCTCACCCAACGCTGGTGGAAGTATCTAAAGGTGATGCGAGTTGCAAAACTCTGAATTGTAAAACCAATGGCCGTGGCTAGTTGTCCAGAATGGTCTTCAGCAAACTAGCCATAAAATCTCTGTACATAGCAATTTCCAGCTACTGCAAGGAA
>JAITCU010000005.1 GCA_031282835.1 Puniceicoccales bacterium | reverse complement strand
AAAAGTTTAGTCGGTGAAGATTTTTCCAGATTTCGCACCTGGGCCGCTGCCAAAGCGGTAATCGGGGTAGCTATGGTGGCCATAAACCTGGGTTTTTAGACTTTTTCCATCGGGGTTGTGTGTAGCCATTGGCGGCTGCCACAGGGGAAATTTGCTTGTTTTTCGAAAAAAGACAGCTGCGAGGGTCGCTACGTCCCCATAAAAAAACATTCCCGCACTGGCGTAATGGAATGTCTTTTCCGAGGGTGAAGTTTTGAAAATCATGTAAACTAATAGAGCCGTGGAGCGTTATCCAGTAAAAAATGATTGCGGAGGTGGGTATTCTCTGATTACTTATCATGGAGTTGGCAAGTTTGGCCGAATTCAAGGGCCAGACGGCGTACGTTTATGACCGATGGAGGTTTTATGAAATCAGATAAAGCGGATACGGCGGAGTTTTCACGATTGCGGAGGATTTTTTTCCCAATCTACGTGTATGAATTGAAGAAGGTGTTGCCCATGGCATTCATTTTCTTTTTCATTCTCACTATCTACACACTCACGCGAAATGTTAAGGATAGCCTGGTGGTCACGGCTCCAAATTCCGGGGCGGAGGTGTTGTCGTTTTTGAAACTGTTCTGTGTCACACCAGCGGCTTTTATTTTCCTCATTCTCTATGCTAAAGCGAGCAATCTGCTCAATTCGGAGAGGCTTTTCTACGCAACATTGGCTCCATTTGTGGTCTTTTTTGGCCTTTTCGGTTTTGTCATTTACCCGCACCTGGACTTTTTCCAGCCCTTGCCAGAAACCGTCGCCACCTGGCAGGCGGCCTTCCCGCGATATAAATGGATCATCGCCGTCTGCGGCAATTGGACCTACTCGCTATTTTACGTCCTTTCGGAAATTTGGGGAAGTGCCATCATCTCACTTTCCTTCTGGCAATTCGCCAATCAAATTACGAAAATCAGCGAAGCCAAGCGGCACTACGCCTTCTTCGGCTTTATGGCCCAAACGGCACTCATCGTGTCGGGGGCATTGGGCAAGCATTTTTCGCAGGTGACCGTAATAAATTCTGGCAGCGATGCCTGGGGCCAATCTCTGCGCTGGCTCATGGGAATGGTATTTATTTTCGGCCTGCTTATCATGGTCGTATATCGGTGGATGTACAAATACGTGCTCACCGATCCGCGTTTCTATGATCGGGCAGAACTCCCAAGCAGCACGGGGAAAAAGAAGCCAAAGGTCTCCCTCTCACAGAGCTTTAAGGAGATTCTCACCTCTCCCTACCTTGGCCTAATCGCGCTTTTGGTGATTTGCTACGGAACCAGTGTCAATTTCGTTGAGGCTGTTTGGAAGAGTCAGGTGAAAATACTACACCCAAACCCAAACGATTTTAATGCGTTCATGGGACAATACACCATTGTGTTGGGCTTTGCCTCGATGGCGATGATGCTAGTGGGAAGTAATATCCTGCGGTTGTTCAGCTGGTTCACGGCGGCGGTCATTACGCCTGTCCTGCTGCTCGCCATGGGTGGTGTGTTTTTTGTTTTCGTCGTGTTCCGCACAGGGTTGGCGCCGGTGATCGAAAGCATCGGTACGACGCCAGTTATCCTTGCCGTGGTTTTAGGCGCTATCGTCGCCGGTGCGACGAAGGCCACGAAATACGCGCTTTTTGACCTCACCAAAGAGATGGCCTACATCCCACTGGACGAGGAAATGAAGGTTAAGGGTAAAGCCACCGTCGATGTGCTGGGCGGACGTCTCGGAAAGGCGAGTGGCGCTGGATTCCAGGCCATGCTCTTCGTACTGATCCCAGGTGCAACGTTTCTCCAAATCTCGCCTATCGTCGCCGTTGCCTTCTTGATCGTGTGCGCCGTGTGGATTCTTTCCGTGAAAGGATTAAGCAAGCGCATCACGGCCATCGCGAAGGACAAACCGGCGCAGGCGGCGACCTGAGCGAGTGCGGTTTCGCCTTTCGCAGAAACCTTTTTCCAAACGGGACTCCACCATGAAATTTTCGATTGCCATTCCCGCGCGGCTGGGTTCGACCCGGCTGCCGGGAAAGGTTTTGGCTGATTTGGGCGGAAAACCCGTATTAAGGCACGTCTGGGAGGCGGCCAATCGGGTCAATGGCGCTAATGAGGTAGTCGTCTTGACCGAATCCCCGGAAGTACAAGACGTTGTAAAAAACTGGGGAGGAATTTGTTATTTAACCCCCGAGTCGTGCAACAACGGAACCGAACGTGTTTGCAGTGCCTTGGACCGGTTAAGCGGCGATTTGATCTTTAATATCCAAAGCGATGAGCCATTTCTGCGGGCGGAACTGATCGAGGCCATGATCGCGCGGGCATCGATGAATGGGGTTTTTGACATTTTAACACCCGTCTATAGCATTAAGAATGCGGATGATATTTTTAATCCGAACGTGGTGAAGGTTGTCCTTGGTCACGCGGAGCAGGCACTTTATTTCTCGCGTAGTCCCATCCCGTACGTGCGCAGCACGGATATGTCTCAATGGCTCTTCCGTGTACCATTTTTTGGTCATTTGGGAATTTATCTCTACGGGAGGGAAGTTCTCGAACAGCTGAATCTCATTCCGCCAAGTCCTCTAGCAGCGGCGGAAAGTTTGGAACAATTGCGCTTTTTGCAGGCAGGGCGCCGCATTCAAACCATTTTAACGGATGAAGCCTCAATCGCCATCGACACGCCCGAGGACCTTGCCCGCGCGCGGAAGGTCATTCGGGAAAGCGCGATTCCATAAAAGCTTCTCCACTGGGGATAGGCAACTTAATCCGGATTGTAATGATCCGATATGTGAATTACAAAACTCAGACTCATGCGAGTTGCAAAACTCTGAATTGTAAAACCAATGGCCGTGGCTAGTTGTCCAGAATGGTCTTCAGCAAACTAGCCATAAAATCTCTGTACATAGCAATTTCCAGCTACTGCAAGGAA
>JAITCU010000004.1 GCA_031282835.1 Puniceicoccales bacterium | reverse complement strand
ATTAAAGCGATTTGTCGGAGACAATTTTTCACGCTTTCGCGCCTGGGGAGCGGTTCGGGCGACTATTGCGATCGGCATACTGATATTAAATCTAGGAGTTTGAGTTTTGCAACTCGCATTGCGATTTATAGATTGCTGATGCATGTCGTGCCACAGGATTATGGTCCCATAGTGGCGACGAAGGAGGGGTGTGCGTGTCTGTATGAATTTGTGACCGATCCTGCCAATGTGGTGGCATACAGTGCCGTCACACAGCATGTGCTTGACATGGGTAATCTTGCAACGCGGCAATGGAAGCTGTTGCTCATGATGGCTTGGGGCAAGGCGAGTAAAGGTTCGGGACTCCGGAAGGAAATTTATACCCTGTCTAGTTTGATCCTTCGCAGTGAAACAAGATCCTAACAGAAGCAAAAAATGATGCCGAGATCGAGGAAGCAAATGCCAGGTATGCGGCGCACGCAAGTTTGTCGTCGATGCGACAACTAGTAGCGAGGCTGATGTGGCTCGCTTGCGGCGGGATCGGGAGGCAGCCGATGTGGAACTGAAGTTAAAATTCGAAAAGATGCATGACGGTTTCTTTGTTATGCCTGGGAAACGCCTCTTTGGAAGCGGTTGAAGTGGCCAACCTTTGATTGATGCCCCTCCTTTGTGCTTGGAGGAGAATTTTTCGTCGAGCATCAAGCGTTGCGCCTGTGGTTGGTGTAGTTGGGGCTCTGGACGATTTGTCGCGGCCCGCCCGGGCGGGCCGCGCGAGGTATAGCTGCGACCCATTACGAATTTAACAAAAATTTACCAAAACACAAAACAGTTGACAAACGCCTATTTCCCAGCAGTATGGTCCGAGAGTTCGAATTCTAAAACGAAAGGTTTAATATGAAAAGCACCGCCGCACACGCATCAGATATTTTTGATGGTAATTTGATAACTGCAAATGTTCTCAAGCCCAGGACCGACACCTGGCTTCAAACAGGAACCCCCGTTTTCATGGAAATTTCCTGCGTTTTTAAAACGGGCCAGCCCGCTGCCTGCCGCGAAAGCCATCGCGGAAATATCTTCTTAAATAAAAAAACAAACCAACTCATCTGATCGGAGAACCCATGGAAACTAACCATCAAAGAATGTAGATTATCGCTCCGGCAAACAAGCTGGGACAATAATGATGTTAAGCCATCTAATTATGACGACATGCCGCGAAGATATTTCGACAAATATTCCAGGGTGTCATTCTCGCAAAATTAATATTCACGGAGTTTGACTATGAAAGCAAAATCACGGAATGGAACCCTTTGCAACCAGGCTCAAGAGCGATTATACCCCACGTTTAAAAAAAGAAATCCTATCCAAAACACGTGTTTGGAAGCTGTCCATGTACAAATAAATGACCGGAGTGATGAAAAGAGTAATGATCTGGGCAAAAACCATTCCGCCGATGATCACCAAGCCCAACGGTCGCCGGGAAGCGCCATCCGTCCCCCAGCCGAGGGCCAGGGGAACCACACCCATGATGGTCGCCAGCGTGGTCATGATGATGGGGCGAAAACGCTGCAAGGACGCACAGTGAATGGCCTCGCGGGGGGACATACCCTCCTTCTGGCGCATAAGGGCGAAGTCGATGATCATAATGCCGTTTTTCTCAACCAGCCCCAGCAGCATGAACAATCCAATGTAGGCATAGAGGGAAAGTTCCTGGTGCAAAATGAGAAGCGTGCCCAATCCACCCAATGCGGCAATGGGAAGCGCGGACAAAACGGTGATGGGATGCAAATAGCTCTCATAGAGGATGCCGAGGATGATGAAGGTCACAAAAGCCGCTGCAATGATGAGGATTTTGAGGCTGGCAAATGTGGCGGTGAAAGCAGCCGCTTCTCCCTGGAAAGACCCCATGAGTCCATCTGCCAAGAGGTCCTTCGCCATGGCGTTCACTTGGTCCACAATGGACCCGATGGGTACGCCTGGTTTCAGATCAAAGAAGATGGTAACGGAGGGGAAATTATTAGTGTGGTTGACGGTGAGGGCTCCCGTTCCCGTGTCCCACCGGGTGACCGTGGAGGGATCGATAAAATGGCCACCGCTACCGCGGTAATAAATGAGGTCCAAGTCGCTTGTACAGGAGCGGAAGGAATCGGCAACCTCCAAAATGACCTTATACTGCTGCGTTGGTGCCTTGATGAGGTAAATATAATTTTCGGAAAATGCGCTTTGGTACTGGGACTCGATGGCGCGCACGCTGGTACCATAGGAGGAAATCTGATCCCGGCACATGGACACGCGCACCTCCGGTGTGGAGAGGAAGAGATCGCTGGAAACGGAGGCCAGATCCGTATTGGCGCGGAGGGCCATCAGCATTTTTTGCGCAGTTTCGTAAACTCGGGCAGGTTCAACGCCAGAAATAGTATAGGCATACTTCCCCTGGTTAGTCCCCATGGCCCCCGTGGAAATTTGGAGGGCGGGCATTGGGCGCAAAAAGGCCATGGTCCCTGGAATGCAGAAAAGTTGGCCCATGAGCTCGTTGGAGACGGTTTGTATTTTAGCGCGCTCGGATGCCGGTTTCAGAAAGGCGATGACCATGCCCTGGTTGCTCGGAAAAAAATGAATTCCGGATATGGAAAACGCGCAGGACACGGATGGATGGGCCCGGACAATGGCATCGATTTGGCGCTGGTATTCCTGCATGGACCGAGGGGAAGTTCCCTCCTGGGCAATAAAAATTCCGCGCAGGGTGC
Organism: Puniceicoccales bacterium; assembly: GCA_031282835.1. Classification (GTDB taxonomy): domain Bacteria; phylum Verrucomicrobiota; class Verrucomicrobiia; order Opitutales; family JAIRLM01; genus JAIRLM01. Next base: position 45,304 of record JAITCU010000004.1, on the reverse strand, counting down.
CGCTGTCGCCGTCGGGAATGAAAGTTTTGGGGAGCTTCATGAAACACAAACCCGTGCCCACAAGGCACAATCCCCAAATGGCCAGAGAAATAGCCTTCCGGTCCAAGAAAAAGTGCAGCGCATGGGCATAAATTTTGAGAAACGACTCCTCCAACCGCTCGGAAAAGGCTTCCAGACGAGTTTTTTCGTTGGCGTCCCGCCGCTTGAGCATGCGCGTGCACATCAGGGGCGTAACCGTCAGCGAAATAACGCCGGAGGCAAGGGTCGCAATCATGATCACCGCGGCAAATTCATGGAAAACGCGGCCAATCTGGCCGCCGAGAAAAAATAGAGGGATGAAAATGGAAACCAGTGATAGGGTCATGGAAACAATGGTGGGGCTAATTTCCCCGGCCCCGTTGATGGACGCGGTTTGTGGGTCCTCGCCCAGTTTTTGCATACGCCGCACCATGTTTTCCAAAAACACAATGGCATCGTCTACCAGGAATCCAACGGCCAAGGTGATGCCCATGAGGGAAAGATTATCCAAGCTGAACCCGAGCAAATACATGGCCACGAAGAGAATAAGCAGCGACAAGGGTAGGGCAATGATGGGAATGACCGTATCACGGGCACGGCCAAGGAAGAAAAATATCACCAGGACCACCAGGGCAAAAGCGATGAGCACCGCCTCCTGCACATCGTAGATGGACGCCACGATGGTTTTAGACCGGTCGTAGATGGTCGTAAGATGGACGGATTCAGGCAATTGGCTGCAGATTTCTGGAATAAGCCGATGAATCTGCTTAGCGACGGCAACCGTATTGGCGCCAGCGGCACGGGAAACGGCAATGACAACGGCGGAATCGAATTCGCCTAATTCACGGATCCAAAATGAGTTATGAAACGTCGACGATTCCAATCCCTCAGTACACTCGGCCACGTCGCGCAGGTAAACGGGCGTTTCGTCCGCGTTTTTAAGGACAATGTTGGCGTAATCGGCGGCGCTATTGAGTTGCCCGTCCGCTTTGATGACCCAGGACCGGTTGGCCCCGTTCAGGGTCCCAGCACCGACCGTCGCCGTTGCCAATTGCACCTGCCGGGCCACTTCATCCATGCCCAGACCGCGGCGGTGTAATTTTTCCGGGTCCACGGAAATGCGCACGGCGCGCTTGAGCCCATAAACATCGGACTTGGAAACGCCCTGGATGACGTTGAACCGTTGGGCAACCTCGTCGGAGGCATATTCGTAGAGCTGGCCGGATGGAACGGTAGCACTGGTGAGGGCGATGAAGAAAATAGGCTGGCTGTTGGGATCCGTTTTTTCGAAGGTGGGCGGAGCTGGCATATCTGTCGGTAAATTGTGGGACGCCTTCTGAATGGCCGATTGGACGTCCAAGGCCGCCGAATCAATGTCCTTATCCAATGAAAATTGCAGGGTGATGAATGATATGCCCTGCATGTTTTTCGATGTGGCCACTTCCAGGCCTTGGATTTTAAGAAATTCCTTCTCCAGGGGTGTCGCCACATTTGCGGCCATTGTTTCCGGATCCATGCCCGGGTAGGCGGCGGAAACTTGAATGACCGGATAGTCCACATTTGGCAAATCGCTGACCGGCAGGCGCATATAACACAAAACGCCGAAAACGACCACGGCCAGGGATAACAAAATGGTCATCACTGGACGGCGGATGAAGGGTTCGGAAATACTTTTCATGGTATGTTATCCATAGTTCTATTAATAATTTTGCACGGCTGCGTTAGATTTAGGAGAATTTTTCCCATCCGCTAGGGAAGAAGCGGCAGATTTTTGCCCGGCGTCGCCGGGTGCTCCAGCCGATGGCATGTCTCCAGTGGGAATAACCCGCGTGTTGGGCGCGAGTAAAAACTGTCCCGCCACGACCACGCGATCACCCTCGTTAAGGCCATTTGTAAAAACCATATCCGTTCCATGGGCCTGGGCTAACACCACCGGACGGATTTCCGCCCGATTTTCACCGTTAACCACAAAGACGTATCGCCCGTTTTGATTGGTGTTCACCGCAACTTCTGGAGCAAGAACCGCGTTTTTGAGCGTGGTAAGGATGAGTCGCACCCGCACGGATTCCCCGGGCCAGAAGGCCTGATTGTGATTTTCGAGCACAGCCCGCAGCTTTACGTTTCCCGATTGGCGGGAGACCTGGTTATCCACAACCATTAACCGCGCCCTTGCTTTCACGCTGGGATCGGCCACCAACGACACCTCGCAGTCCAGTTGCCGCTGGCGCTTAAAGTGCTCATGGGCTCTGGGAAATTCGTTTTCCGAGATGGAAAAATCCACATGGAGTGGGTCCAACTTTTGAATGGTGACCAACGAACCCATACCCGGGGCAACCACGTTTCCAACGGCATAGCGATTGTATCCGGCTAACCCGGCCATGGGGGAACGGATGGAGCAAAAATCCTTGTAAATTTCGGCCTGTTGCAGGTTCCCTTGGGCGATTTGCACCTGGCCCTCCGATTGGGTGACCGTTGCTTTGAGTACATCGAACTCATGGGGGGCGATGTACTGCCCGTTTGCCAAATCCATGGACCGCGCCAGGCGCAGACGGTCCAGCTCCAACTTTGCTTGTGCCGCCTGCAGTTGTCCCCGGGCGAGTGTCACATTGGCATCGTAGATTCCTGGGTCGATGGTGTAGAGCTGCTGCCCTTTTTCAACCATTCGCCCCTGCTGAAAATGAACGCCCAAAATCTCCCCGGAAACACGGGGAACGATCTCCACCGCATCGGAAGCAACGCACACACCTAGGCAGTCCACATATAGTGGAACGTCCGCAAGTCGAGCTACGGCAACTTTCACTGGCACAACTCGCTCCTGTGCCGGTGGTCCTGCCTGATTACTTTTTTCGCAGCCAACGCCCGCGAGCGATAGGGCTGCCATCAGAAGACTAATTTTTGTCCAAATTTTTTTCATAATTTTGTCCTACTTTGCAAAGGGTTCGATGGTACCCGCCACGTAAGCCAGGCCCGCCAGGGAGACGGAAAAATCGCTCTCAGCGGCCACCAGACTGGCCCGGGCCGTTGCCAGCGCTCCCTGCGCGTGTAATAGGTCGCTCAAACCACTCAACCCGTTACGGTAGCTCGTGTCCACGGCGTGAAACGCCTCCGTGGCTGCGTCCAACATCTCCCGGGCAGCTTGCAGCCGTTGAAATGCCGATCGATACCCGTGATATTGCGACCAAATGTCGCCTGCAACCTCCAGTTCCGCCGAGCGATAGGCCGCCACCGCCGCCCGGCGCCGTTCACGCTGTTCCAGGAGTTTGTAGTGCCTGTTGTTCCCATCAAACACATCCCAGACAAGCGCCAGGGAGACGTTGCCCGATTGGGTGTTCGCCCCATGGCCATAGTCGGTCATTGCCCCCGAAGCGGACAAAACGACTTTCGGGAGCAGATCCGCCCGGGCCGCCCTTTCGCCGTACTCCATCGCCGCCACCGCCGCCCGCGCGGCCAGCAAGTCCGGTCGCACCTGCAACGCCCGGGAGATCATTCGCTGCACTTCGCCATCCAAGGGCGACAATTTTTCCGGCAATTTTCCCGCGATGATGCGCAGGTCCTCCGAAACCCGTACGCCCATGACCCGGGCCAACGCCGCCCGTTTCACCTCCACCGCCGCCCGGGATGCTTCCAGGGCGTACTGCGCTTGAAGCATGTTTGCCTTGACCCGCAAAAATGTCTGCCGGTCACCTAACCCGGTCATGAGCCGGGCCTCACCCACCTTGAACGTCTCCGTGGCATCTTTCAGGTCCGCCTCCTTGGCGTCCGCCGCGGCAAGGGCCGCGCTAAGTTCGAAATAGCACCGTTGAACCTGGTAGAGAACGGTTTGTAGCGCACGGTTGTATTGAAAGTTTGCCGCCTGAAGGTTTTGATAGGCCGCTCGCGCATTGGCCGTACTGGCGCCGAAGGTGAAAAGCACGTAATTCAGCTCCGCGGCCGGACAGGCGTAAACGGTTGAACAAACGGCGTCCATGCCTGGGTTTTCCGTCCGAACCCGGCTCGCCGCGGCGGAGACATTCACCGTGGGAAAGAAAACACTCTGGGCACGTTTCCCTTGGGCATCGGCTGCGCGGCACAGATGCCACAGGCGGCGGGTTTCCGGGTTGTTTTCAAAGGCAATGTTTACCAGCGCGGACAGGTCCAAATCCGACTTCCCCACCAATTCCACCGCCCGACCGCGTATCGGAATGGCAGGCATGGACTGCACACCCGGTTGCTGGGAATGTCCCAACGGCGGAGCAGGTTTAAAGCTGGAATCCCGCACCGGAAGCACAGACTTACAACTCACCAGGAATAAAGCACTTATGGCGAAGAAAATGGACTTCATATTTACAATTGTGCATCAATATAGGCATGTTGCCCGTAAAGGCAAGAAAAATATGACACCCTTTACCGTTGCCTCGCAATAATATCTTTTCGGAAATGGTGCCGTGATTCGCCGAAGTTCCTGGGGCCTGGTCGTTTTCGTTTCATGCCTTTTTTGCCTGCCTGTGCATGGGAAATCCCTGGTAATCCGGGAGGTTTATTTGGAGCGGCACACGGAGGGCGACTTCCGCCGGTTGTCTTCGCGGTTCCACGCCCGCCCACCGGATTTTCCTTTCACAATTCTGCGCACGGACCCGGACCAATGGGAGGGCGTTTATTTTATTTTATCGCTGAATCGGCGGACAAAAAATCTTCCCCCGGACAGTGAAATCAATCTGCGCTGCTGGCTTGGCGGCGATCCGGTGTTGCACGAATTTCGCCTACCCGTCACCGATCCCAAGCTCCGTTCCAGGGAAATTTGGATGGGTCTCACTAGCCCAGGACAACGGAACCGGGAACCACGCAACTTCCATGCCTGGGCCATTGACATCCGCTGCGCTGACGAAGTTTTGGCCGCGAAGAAAAGTTTCCTTTTTCGCGAAAAATAATCGGCTCCATCAGGTTGTGAGTGGACTGGTGTAGGTTCCTGCCATGTCTTCTGTAAATTGTTTAAGTTGCAAAAACTGGCTCGTGGACTGTCCGCAGACATTCCGTGCGGCGTGGCCGGTGAGCACCATATTGCGTGCAACGTAGGCCAGATTAATTTTTCCATCAACCAAGGGCAATTTTTGTTTATCCCAGTCACAGACACAACCGAAACCTTTTGCTTGCGCTTGCCTAGCCACGCGCTGGATGGCATCCATGTACATCTGGGTCGGCCCCCGGCCCATGCCGCCGTTGCAGTGCGACACGGTCACCGTGACACCGTGTTCCTGGCGAATTTTTTCCACTTCCACGTTGATGCGTTGCTGAACTTCCGTTGAAAAAGCGTGGTTATCTGGAAGGCCTTTCACGCGCACGTGAAAAAACGGTTTTCCATCGACACGTGCTTTGTGGACCGCGATCGTTATTTGTCCCGTTTTTTTGTTTCCATTCCCGTCAAGAAGCTCAGCATTTTCGATTGTAGTGGTATCGCCGACTTGTTCGATGGCGAAAACATTAAATTCCGTAGCGTTGCCTCTTCCAATGTACTCCCCGCCACCACGTTCATCATGGAGATCCACGATTAGGCCAACACCAGTGCCAATGTGCTTGGCAAACGCTTGAAAAAAGTGCTTCGTGTTTTGCAAACCTGGGCAACTCGTTATACAATACATACCTGTAATCTCTGCAAAGTAGGCGTTGGGAAATTCTTTAATGCAGGAGGGAACTCCATGTCTAGCATAGAGGTCTGCGTCCGGGTCGGTATGGATTGGCTTGTCCCAGCAATCCGGACGCACAACGATTGGATGACGTCCCCGCATGAACGGCACAAGCGCCTCCGGCCGTCGATTGGAGTTCGAGCCAAGATTTTTCAAATCGCTAAAACTAATATCATCCGGATAAGGATTATGTTGATCAAAATTTTCCCCAATCACACCCCACATGAGTTCTTGCGCGGCGGCTTCTGGGCCAGTAAACGGAGGAGGGAGTGGCGGTGTGATTATCTTGGCAGGGCACTTCGCTTGTATGACCCCTATCCCCGGACGGCAACGCGATAGGTCTATATCGCGATCCAAAGCTTGGCATTCGGAAACATTGAAAATAGCCAGCGCCTTATCTAATTCTGACAGGGTTATGGATTTGAGATCTGGACACCCGCATGCGGCAATATCCCGCAATCCTGAGCCCTGCGAAAGATCGATGGTTCTCACGCCAGGACACCTTATAATCCGGAAACTCTCTAACTTGCCCCCGGCGGCCTCTACAGTTTGCAATCGGGGGCAACGAGCGATCACTACGCCATCCACGTCGGATCCTGATATGCGTACTGATTCAAGGCTTGGATGCCCGATAATTGTCAATGGCGAATAGTCCGATACAGAGCGTTTAGGCTCCGTGTTTGTGCAATTAGACAAGTCTAAAACTTTGATGCTTTTGCTATACTCAATGATAAGCGACAGGTCTGGCGTTGAAATATCGACGCCGGACATATGGAGCTCCGTCAAGCCTTTCGCTTTTAAAATTTCGGTAAGTTTTTTGATTTGAATTTCGTTTCCATCTTGATCCGAAAGCATATACACCGTTGTTTGTTGCGGAAATGGCCTATCAATCATGACTTGTCTTGCACACTTAAACGTTAACGACCTCGCGGCAACCAGGCGTGCATTTTCCGGTGAGGTATCTGATATGATTGCGTCTAACGGGATTTGCCCGCTCGCTGTTTGAACGTTTCGCACATTTGGGCAATCCGTTAGGGTCAGCAATTCACTTTGGAAGCCGTCTGGGAGTACAAGATTCCTCAAACGAGAGCAGCCGGAAATGGTACAGGAAGAAAGTCTGGAACACCCTAGTAGGTTGATAAACTGCGCGGGACATCCAGATAAGGTGAGTGTCTCTAATTTTGGACATTTGAGATCACTCGTAGATATAACCGAGTGGCCATCTTGATCTTTGAAAGTATGCTTTTTCAATGATGCATCATAGCGGTCATAGGTTAATGCTGTTGCATTGTTTAGGAGCCGTGTGTTTTCGTCCACCGCCGCAACGGGTTCTTCTGGAACAATTTCTGCGGTATGGACTGGGTCGGGAGCTGGGGGAGGGGCAGGTTCGGATGGCGGCTCGTCAGCGGATTGCGTATCGGGAGCACGCTCACCCGACGGCGGTGATGCGGGTGGATCATCTGGCTCCGGTGGCAGCTCGGCGGGTGGTTGATGGTCCGCAGCTGGATCAGTTTGGCGCGAATCTGAAAGATCACCAGGGGGAGATTTTTCTGGCGACGGCGGATTAGCGCCTGAGTTGCTGTCGCTGGGAGGGTGATTCACCGGTGGTGGCCCATCGCTAGGCGTGCTGGCATCGGGAGTTTTTTTACCCTTGGGCAGGGCGGCCCATGGGAGCGACCGGAGTAATAGAGAATTTAAACAAAGCCATGCCAATTGGCGGTTGCTAGTCACCCTGGCAAATAGCCACACAAGGAACGTGACTGGCCAAATTGCGATGCACAACAAGCCAGTACAAACTCGAAAAAGTAACGGAGGTTGAGGTCCACACACATTGCCGGAAAAAATGTTGGGCATAGTGCGATTTTGGTTAGGAAATTGAATCATATTTATATAAAATACCAATAAACGAAAATCGCAAGATTCCGCAAGTCTTTTCCACGCTCAAATGGCGTAAGACCAATATTTCTCGCAATCCGTTAAATTTATCCACCTGTTACGGCTTCCAAACCTTTGCGCCCCCGAAAAATTCAGATGGTTCGCACCGTGGCGGAATAACGGTGTACGGATGAAGTCTTGGCTACAAAAAAGAGTTTCCCCTTGCGCGAAAAATAATCGGCTTTCTCAAGCAGCGTCAGCATATCTTGCGGCCATTTCCTCTGTGAATGTTTTATAAAACTCAAACTGCGCCTTGGATTGTCCGCAGGTGCTTCTAATGGCATGCCCCGTGAGCAGCATGTTGCGCATGACGTAGGCGAGGTTAACTTTTCCATCAACCATTGGCTGTGTTTGGTTGTCCCAGTTACAGCAGCACCCCATTCCTTGTGCCTTTGCTTCTTTGGCGATGCGTTCTATGGCATTGGAATACATCATGGTCGGCGCACGGCCAAGTCCACCATTGCAGTGGATGGTCACTTTCCTGATGGCATTGTTCACGCAGAGCTTTTCGATTTCGGCGTTGATTTGCGATATACGCTCAGAGTTCAGTGCCGTATTATCTGCCCAATTGTGCACACGTGCGTGATAAAACGTTTTTCCGTCAATTTTTGCTTTCCTGATTTGGATGCGGATAGACGTATCGAGGTTGATATCGGCGACTGTTTCAAGATCCGTAAGCCCATCTGGTGGGTTTTCTGTTAAATAGTCATTTGTTTTAACATGCACTGAATCGTCGCTATGCAAATCAACGATCAATCCAGGTTCATCGCCTAACTCTGCGGCAAATGCCTTAAAAAATTCTGTTTGCTTTTCTAGTTGGTTAGGCGCACACGTTAGATAATAGCTTCGGTCCCCGTCGGTAATTTGGTTGTAATCAGCTTGACACGCCTTATTTTCGTAAGACTCAACTTTGTTTTCCAAGATCTCTTCCACAAAACTCTCGCTACCGACTTTTCCCCGGTGCCGCACATAAAGACTATATTCAGGTTTGGTGTGCAAACAAAAATGGAAAAAAACATTCGGGCAGCGGTCCTTGGGATGGTGTGCATTCAGAAAAGAAACCATTGCCTTGGGACGTGGCATTTTGGGGGCGATGATTGAATCGTTTTTCCTCGTTAAATCAGCTGGGTTGATATTGTCCACGTCGCCGTTGTACTTGTCAAAGTCGCCACCAAGAATTTTATGCATCATCGCCGCCGCCTGCGCTTCCGGCGATCCTCCAGGTCCCGTGGCAGCAGCCGTGGCAACTGGAGCGGCGGATGGGTTGGATTTAGCTGCAGCGGGAGCAGGGGTCCCAGCTTGCGCCGGCAGTGTTCTAGGCATCGGTACCAGCATGGGCGAAGATGAGGTCCAGTTCGGGTTGTTTAGCGGCAGAAGGCTTTCATCCGGTGTTTGAGTTTGTTGGGACCACAGGGTACCGTCACCTGGTTTCCATTTGTGCAGCACCCCTGTCGTTGTGCTATATCGGTAGAAGGCACCGCTATGCTTCATCATGGGGCCGTTATTTGATAAAAACCACGTTTTTTCAGGGAAAATCAAGTTTGGAGAACCCTGGGCAATCAAAGCCGCTTGCCCATCGATCGGCTGCAAAGGCTTCGGAAGCGTTAGGGTTTTTAGTTGCGGGCAATTGGAAACATCAACATAGACCAAACTGTTACACTCAGTAAAATCGAGGGTTTCAAGAGAGCTAAAACCCGCAAGGTGTGCCTGGCCAAGGCGATCGCAATTGCAAAAATTAAGCGTTTTCAAGTTGGGACACATTTGGGGAAGGTCCCTCGAGCTTTTAACCGTCACTTCCTGGCCTCCCTGATCCTTAAAGGTGTACTGCTCGTCAGCATAGCGAACAAACGTTAACGACGTCGCCTCAGCCAGGCGCGTGGCGTTTAAGTCCATGGCGGCGGCAGTAACCCCTTGTACGCCCTGGGGCTGTGCGGCCTGGGGTTGGGTACCCCCACCCCCACTGTCGTATTCTCGTGCTATGTCCCCCGTAAATTGTTTAAGTTGTAGAAATTGGCTCGTTGACTGCCCGCACACGTGCCGCGCGGCATGTCCAGTTAGTACAATATTGCGCGCAACGTACGCGAGGTTAACCTTCCCATTGATCATAGGCGATTTTTGATTATCCCAGTCACAGACACAACCGCGACCGTTTACTCTCGCTTGCATGGCCACGCGTTCGATGGTGTCCATGTACATCTGGGTTGGCCCCCGTCCCATGCCGCCGTTGCAGTGTGATACGGTCAGTGTGACATTATTTTCCTGGCGTATTCTTTCCACTTCCGCGTTGATTTGTTGCTGGACTTGCGTGGAAAAAGCGTAGTTGTCTGGGAGGCCTTTCACGCGCACGTGAAAAAAAGATTTTCCGTGGACCTTTGCTTTGTGGACTGTAATTGTTACTTCCGCCACGGTTTTCTGTTCTCCATGTGCGTCGAAAACGGTAGCATTTGGTATTGTAATTGTGGCACCAATTTGCTGGACGTCGGTGATGTAAGACTTTGTGTAATCAGCCGTTGTCCCAAGGTATTCCCCTTGGTGGCAGTGCAAATCCACAAGCATGCCAGTTCCGCTACCAATTTCCCCGGCAAATAGTTTGAAAAAATTTTCAGTATCTTGGCGAAGTGGCGAATTTGTTAGGCAATAGTTATCCGTAATTCTGGCAAAATAAGCATCCCCTTCGGCATTGCCGCCGGAGGAAGAGACATCGTGCCTTACGTAGATATCCGCCCCCGGGGCTGTATGGACGCCGGACTGCCATGAAAATGGATTCTTCACAGCGTGATGTGCTTGAATGAACGGAAGCAGGACTTTAGGCCGTCCGCCAAACTGCCCATTTGGGTCTTGCAGGTCGGCAAAATCGATAGTTTCTGCCCGCTCGTTGAAGCGATCCCAATTTTCGCCGATGGCACCATTCATTAATTGTCTTACCACCGTTTCTTCTGGCGGTGGCACCGGTTTTTCAACGGGAGGAGGCACTTCGGCCGGACAATTCGTATGGCGTACTTCCAAAAAATTGTGGCGTTGTGACAGATCAAGCGCATGTAAATTCGTACACTGGGAAACATCGAGAACACGTAATTCACGCGTGCCATCCGATAGGTTCAATGTACTGAGCCCTGTGCATCCCGACAGATGCACACCAAGTAAATTTGCATTTCCAGAAAGATCCAAGCTTGTAAGCTTTGTATGACCTATAAGGGTTATGTGGCTCAAACCGGAGCCTGATAAATTTAAACTTTTCAACGCAGAACTGGCGGCTTCATCCTCCTCCATTGTAATGCAATGTATATTTGAGCAATTGGAAAAATCGGCATTATTAAGAGTTTCGCGGGCAAGGATACGCCCGGCATCAGTGCTATTTATGTCCGATCCGCTCATGTTAATCGTTGTTAGTTTGAATGCGTTATTGCGAATTTTGGTAAAATCATTAACTTCGACTTCCTGCCCATTTTGGTCGGTAAGTATGTATATTTTTTGTTGGCGTTGAAACCACCCATTTTGAGTTTTCATCTCCGTGCGCACAAATTTCAACTCCGTCGCATTGGCCAGGCGCCTGGCGTTTTCATCTGCGGATACGGGGCCCGCGGGAGCAGGCCCCTGTACGGCCCCAGTCTGCGCCGGCTGAGCTTGCGGCACCGGTGCGGAGGCATCGGCTGGCTGTTGGGGCTTAATTCCAGACGACGGCACCGGCATGGGCGAAGGCGGTTCGGTTAAAGATTTCCAGTGTGGGTTCTTTAGCGGCAGAAGGCTTTCATCCGGTGTTTGAGTTTGTGAGTACGCCCCCCATCCATTGTTCCCATTTTCAACCTTAAGCAGATTTCCCGTCGATCTACCATACCTGTAGGAGGAACCGCCGTGCCTTATCATAAATTCGGATGACTGCGCCGATAAAAACCACGTATCTTCAGGGGCAATCAAGTTAGGAGAGCCATTGGCAATTAATGCCGCTTTTCCATCTGGAGTTGGTGGCAAGGGTTTGGAAAGTGTTAGTGTCGTTAAATTCGAGCAGCCGGAAACATCAACATAATTCAAATTGGGACAGTCAGTAAAATCGACAGTTTCAAGAGCTCTAAAACCTTGAAAGTGTGCCCGACCAAGGTGATTACAACCGCGAAAATTAAGCGTTCGCAATTTGGGACACATTCTTGGAAGGTCCACCGAGCTTTTAACCGTCACTTCCTGCCCCCCCTGATCCTTAAAGGTGTACTGATTGCCATCGTGGCTAACAAACGTTAACGATGTCGCATTGGCCAGGCGCGTGCGGCCTTCCGCTTGTATGTGCCCCGCGGCCTGGAAGTGGTGAACCTGCCCTGGATTGGCGGACATTCTTGGTGCCGCCCCAGGAGGAGTTCCACTCGGCGGGAATGATTGGACAATATTTTGCGGCGGGCGTCTTAAGGGAACTTCATTGCCATGCTGGTTTTTTCTCCCAGATCGCCCAACTGTCGCTTGCAAGGATTGACCACCTGGTGGGTTTGATTTTTGACATACATATCTGACAAGCATGGTTGATTTCGAACAAAACCAGCGGACAAAAAAGGGCACATTACTTCGAATTATTCTTTTACTATCACAACTAAGTTTGTTGAAAATTTTACTCAACTCGCCGTTCGTGAAGGTGCGCGTTTGCTGCAGCAAACTTACCATATCACTACCGTCGCTTGTCGTAAGACCGGCCAGGCCCGCTGCGAAAACAGTACGCACGGCGGCAGGATCCAGCCCATTAATTGCACCCATAGCATTGGATTTTACGCATTGCGCGAATTAACTCAAGCTACAATGCGTTTTGGCGCATTTAATTTTAAATTTTTACTTGAAGCTACAATCAGGCCCGCCGGGGATTCAGCGCAATTTTTTCCGCTCTCAACTAGTATCTCTCCCAGGTGTGGAATACTTTTCGGACCAGTGGAACCAAATCTTCCGAACGATAGTTGTATCGAAACTCGCATTTCTTTTTCCATCGGGGTAGTGATTTTGATTTCTGCAAGACCTCCAGTGTAAGTTTGTCAGCCCGAGAGAATATTCGCGGTACTGCAGCGGATTTCGCATAGGAAAAGCGTGAAATGTGGAGAAATTTTTACAAATGCATTCATTTCGTCTTGACTTCCGGAGGGGAATTTCTAGAAGAAGACGCAGTTCTTTGACATATTTCTAAAGCTTGTGAAAGCGTGACGAGTTTCGACCTGCTTTTCCCTGTTTCGCCGAGCGTGGTACCCATAACCGAAAACGGGGCGGCTGCCACGGGCGAGAAGAGTGTGGATTGCTGATGGGAGATTGCTGCGGCGCTGAAGCAAGTGGCAGAAAAAAATTATTTAAAATGCCAGCACATGTGACCTGGGAGGTATGAATGCGATCGCTTTATACACCCCAAACCCTGTGCTGGTACACGAAAAGAATGCCGTTGGCTTTTGGAACAAAATGCTCACGGTATCGACCATGTATTCCTACGCCCTACGGCGCATTTTGGCAATTATTCCCATGGGAGTATTGGTACTGACGTTCACGTTTTTCATGCTCCGCTACGTACCCGGAGGGCCCTACGATGGCGAACGTGAATTGCCCCGGGAGGCACGGGCGGAAATCATGTCCTACTACGACCGCGACAAGCCAGTGCTGTCCCAGTACGTGCACTACCTGGGGAGGATTGTGCGCGGTGATCTCGGCCCGTCCTATTGCCAGGTGGGTTGGTCCGTTCGAGAATTAATGGCAGGTAGGGTGGGTGTGAGCCTGGAACTCGGGTTTTACGCACTCACCCTGGCAATGTCCGTCGGATGTATTTTGGGCTTATTTCAGGCGGCAAACTATGGAAAATTTTGTGACCGCTGGCTGGCGGGCACAGAGGTTTTGCTCATCTGCGTGCCAACATTCGTCCTGGGCCCTTTATTGTGCTACGTGTTCGTGTTCCACCTGCGCTGGTTCAGCGCCTTCGGCTGGTCCGATTGGAAAAACAAAATTTTGCCCGTTACTACCCTTTCCCTGCAATATGTGGCATTTTTGGGGCGCTTGACCCGGCAGAGCATGCATGATCAGTCCTCTCAGCTTTACGTACGCAGCGCCCGCGCGAAGGGGCTCACCCAGGGGCAAATTTTTCGCCGACACATTTTCCCGAACGGAATTTCGCCCGTTATCGCTTACCTGGGTTCAACCTGCGCCGGTGTGCTCGGCGGCACATTCATCGTAGAAAACCTCTTCAACATCCCTGGACTAGGTCGCCTATTCATCCAGGCCATTACCAACCGAGATTACACGGTCATTAGCGGAATTTTGCTGATCTATGTGGCACTGATCGTCGTTTGCAACCTCGTCTCGGACCTTGTCATAGTCGCCATTGACCCTCGCCTTTGCCTTCGCATCCCCAGGTGAGGGATCTGGGCTTGACCGCTGATCATCATGGCGCAATGTTGCTGGGAGGATTTATGCATTACGAAGTTAAAGAATTGGCATTCACACACGATGCGTTGGAACCCTATTTGGACCGGCAGACCATGGAGCTACACCATGGAAAGCATCTGGCTGCCTACGTTTCAAATTTGAACGCCCTAATCGGAAAGTATGGACTTGGAAAAATCCCGACGGATCTGGCAGAATTCGCCGCCTACGTCAACACCTTAGACGTTGAAGAGGGAGACCGCCGGCGGTTGTCATTTAACGCGGGTGGAATGGTGAATCATAACTTCTATTTCGAGCTCCTGGGCGCGCCCGATGGAATCGAGCCCGATGAAACATTATCCGAAGCCTTGAAAGCGAATTTTGAGAGCGTGGAAAATTTTAAGGACGCATTCCGCCAAGCCGCGCTTGGGATAATGGGCTCTGGATGGACCTGGCTCTGTTTCCAGGCCAATGAAATGAACCCGAAGGCGTCTTTGTTCATCTGCAACACGTCCAATCATGACAGCCCATTGTCAATCGCGGATGCAGACCGACGCGGGCAACCCGTCCTTTGCCTGGACCTCTGGGAACACGCATACTATCTTAAGTATCAAAACCGCCGGGCGGAGTTCATTGATGCCTTCTGGTCCGTCATCAATTGGCGCAAGGTTGGGGAATTATACGGCCTTGCCGCCACAGGTTATGCAACTATGAGCTTGGCCAAAGGGGCATAAAAACCGATAAGGATTATGCGCCATGAATGTGGGACAAATGGCAATTGCGGTGAGCACGCTCCTGGCTGGGACGCTTGCATGTCTTCACGGCGAGGTATCTAAACCGGAAGACCGTCAACCACCGAGCTCGGAGGCACAGGCACCACTTCCCGGGTGGCATGGGGCAGCGCTCCATTTTAATGATAAGGATGAAATGGAAACCTCAAATGTGGACAATTTTTTATACGCCACGGAGGATGCCACGCTTCATTACGGGCGTGAGGTTGGCCATGCGCCGCCGAACGAAAGTATCTGCAGCGGAAGACGCAACGGATGTGGGTATGGTTGGCAGCGGCCCATTCCGCGGGAACAGACTTGGTATTCAACGGATTGGGACGATATCGCCGCCGCCGGGGCCGTGTTAATTTTGACCGCTGCCATTTACGTCGTTTTCATCGGTCGACTCTTTACTGCGCTTGAAAAGCGGTTTCAGCGCCAGCCATCCCATCTGCTGCACGCATTAAGGCGGCCGGTTTCTTGCTTCGTTTTGCTTTGCGGTGGCGCGGGAATGGCGCAACTCTTGATCCTTTCGCCGGATGTTCTAACCGCCGTTGGCCGTCTTTTTCGCAGCGGAACCCTCTTCGTGGCCATGTGGATGGCTACCTGTCTCAGTGACGCCCTGTTTGATAGCCTGTCCCATCGGACTCGGGCGCAAAATTCTGAATTTTATGGCATCTTGCCACTGCTGAAACGCGTTTGCCACATCGGCGTGGGAATCGTTGGAACCCTTCTGGTCATCGACGGCCTGGGGTTTTCCGTTAACGGAATTTTTGCCACGCTGGGTATCGGAGGTGCACTCATTGCATTGGCAGCAAAGGATTCCGTGGCCAACATTTTCGGGTCCCTGTCCATTGTCCTCGACAGGCCCTTCAAAGTCGGCGACTGGATTAAAGTCGGCGATGGGACCATCGAGGGCGACGTGGAACAAATCGGCCTCCGCTCCACGCGCATCCGTACGCACGCGAAAACGCTCATGACCGTACCCAACACCCTGTTAACCAACGAGGTGATCGATAATTGGTCGCGTATGTTTCGCCGACGCGTCCGGCAAACTTTGTTTATCGCACCAACGGCAACGGCAGAGCAATTGGAACGCTTTGTTGCGGCGGTGGAGTGCATCCTCCGCGGGGATACCGACCTTTTTCCAGAACCCCGATTTTGTGCCATTTGCGAATTCGAGCCAGCGGCTATTCAGATTTTGGTTTACTACTTCACCCTCTGCACGGATCTGGAGCCTCACATGCGTGTGCGCAACCGGATTAATGGGCAAATTTTAGCCGCGGCACAGCGCTTGGGCCTGAACCTCTCAACGCCCTACCAACTCCGCGAAAACTGCCCAGCCCTCCGATGAATGGACTTCTTGCAAAAGCCGAAATCAATAACTTGAAGTCAACACCCTATTCGGGATAAAATACTTTGAAATCGACCTTTATACGAATTCCAGTATCGCAGCGCAGCAAGTGTGTAAATTTTATGGCATACAAGTGACATTTTTCCTGCAACTTGCTTGGCCATTGCAATGATTTTCCCGTCAATGGTTTGTTCTCGCCCATGGCCGGCCGCCCCGTTTCCGGTGCGGGTACCATGCTCGGCAAAAGGACCGAAGGACAGGTCAAAATCTGCAATGCTTTCACAAGTTTGAGAAATTCGTCAAAAAACTGCATGCCCATATGGAGATAGTAGCTTCTGTCTCCAACCGCGGTTTCGAGGCAGCTTTTAAACAACCTTGAAATAGCGGCCAATGGCTATGCACAAAGCTTCCATGGCTAATTCGTGCGATATCGTTGCACGTAATCGGCCATTGCCAAGCCTTTTCTAAGCCAAAGCTTTGCAACTCGCATTAATATTTCTGTCAAAGATCAAGTGCCACATTTTACCACTTGATTAGGTGGTAAAAAGCGGCAAAGGCCTTCCCGAATCCGGGATTTATAAGACGCATCTCGCGTACACTTCTAAGATTTTTACAAAGCAAGTCAAGCCGATTTCACAAAAAAGTCTCACAACCCATTGAAAAAGCCTAAAAACCCAGATTTATGGCCACAACGACTGCCGCAATTACCGTCAAAATGGTGGGTTAGACGCAAGGTCTAGAGCATGGATGGGCTTTGCAACTTTTGGGGGTGAATTTTCACGGGACGGACTCCCGCAAGGGCTCCAATGAGTCGCCGTCAGTGGCACACGCATCCTCGGCAGAAAATTATGTAGCATGTGGGCTTTGTTGTGGCAAAGATTCGTGCGCCTAGCTATTCATGCATACAATGTCCCTGGGCAAAAATTTCACGGTCCACGCGAGACAAAATGTGATTTCCTTCGCCGGAGACCAAACCGTCGAACGGCTGGCCGGGAGTACGTTTTACCAAAGCACGGCGGTATTACTCCCAAATGCCTATGCGGTGCGTATGTTTCGTGAATATTTGCAAAAACGCTTGGCCACCATCGGCGGCATGCGACTGCACACTCCCGCGTCTCTGCGCCAGGAACTCCTCGGCGTGCGACATCTTGGCTGGGCCGTTCTACCAGCGGAAAATCTAATTCCGTGGCAGATTGAAAATGGATTTTCCCCGGGAGCAGTTCATGAAATTCAGCAACTGCGCCCGCACGAACGGGACCAGCTTTGTCCCAACCCTCTCTGGGCGCGCGCCGAGGCGGAGAAATTACTTACCCCGGCGGCGATGGACATTCAGCTATGTTCGGCAGTTCGTGACACCGTCTGGGACCAATTCCTTAGCGTCGGCTTTCCCGAGGGTTCCTGGGAAAACCACTACCTCCTACGGGAGGCATCAAAGTACGCCAATACGATTGAGCATTTTTTTGAGCTAATGGCTAAATCGCATTCCGTGAATCGGTGGCGTACGTGTTGGAATTACCAGCCCGATGGTGAAGTTATAAAAAAAGTTTCCGGTGATTTGGAGGTTTACACAGTGGGAAACGTCACAGACTTTTCCTTCGTAGTTTTGGGCAAAATTGCATCCATCCTGGGGCAGTGGGACCCATCCTCGGGCGGTGAATTTCCAAAAATTGCCATCGGATTTGCCAGACGCGGCACCTGCTATCATGCCCTGCGACAGCGACTGAAAACTGCGCGAATTCCATTTTTAGACTTACTTAACAGGGGAAAAATTGCCGATTGGTCCCCGCTTTGGCAGCGATGGTTGGAGTATCAAGGGCACCAAAAACGGGAAGAATGTTTGGCACTACTCGATTGTAAATTCGCGCTGGGACTAATGGAGGAAATTCAATGGGCAGAGTTATGTCAGTGCGTATTAGAACACTCGCGGCGGAACGCGACCGATGATTGCGGGGAAATGCTTCCCATGGAGGTCAAGAAATGGGTCCAGCCGCTCCCCGCGCATGGGAAAGTTGAAAAATTTTGGCAGAGCACCGTTGAAGTTTTTCCCCAATTGCGATGCCTGACTTCTGGTGCTGAAACTCTTGGGACCCTATACGATACGGTCACGTCCGAGGGGTTTCTGGGCTGGCTTGGGACGGCCGTTGAAAATCAATTCCGCGAATCTCCACCGAAGAATTGGGCAGCAAATGTGCACATCGTTGGATACGGCGATTTGCCGTTTTGTGATCTCGACCATGTGATTTGCGGCAATTGGGAGGGAAATGAACCAACAAATTGCGCAGAAATTTTTGGCGGGATGGACGTGGAAAGCATCAATGAATCGCTGGAGGACTTTTGCTATGATTTTTCGACACAGATTGTTCCCGCAGAAATGATTATTCGGAACGTCCTGGAGCGCATCGGGAAGGTAACGGTTGTCACGGTTCGAGAAATTGACGTCCGTGATACCGATAGGCCGGCGATCGCACATTTGAGCAACCGATTGGATACCAATGAAATGTGTGAGCGCGGACGGCATCTGCGACGCTTAGGAATTTTTTTCAACGATACCGAAGGTGAAACGGAATCCGCGGGACCGAATTTGTGCGGCGACGACGTGGGCCGGTGCGTTGACGCCTACCACCAACGGAGGGACACCGCGAGGCCGTTTGGAATTTATGACTTTGGTGCCGGTGGGAATGAAAAATGGCGGGAGGAATTGCTCCGATCCATACCATGTAAAGCCTGGGAATTAGCATTTGAACGCCCCGAGGAGGTGTGGATGCGGCAAATCTTGCACATCAAAATGTTTGAAAAATCCGTTTTTGACGAAATCGCCATGCTTATGGGAACGGGGGTACACGCCGAGTTGGCAAAAAAATTTGTCCAATCCGTCCCAATCCAGAACACGACGGAATATGCACCATTTACAAACTTGAACGGCACAAATTACATCACCTACAGTATTCTTCATCAATTACATGGAATCACATGCGCATTGAAAAAACAGGCGCAAGGGGAATTGACCGGATTCGATACAAACTCCATCAAAGCGGAGCAGAATATTTCGAGTTTTGTAAATATCGGTCCGGCGCGGATTTGGGCACGCGGGCGCGTGGACCTGGTGGCAAACGAGGGGTCCGATTATTGCGTCATCGATTTCAAAACTCGCCCGGCGGGAACCGCATTTACGGTGGCACAGGTTTCCCAGGGAAAATTTCTTCAAATTATTCTCTACGGGCTCTATTATCAATGCGCCGGCCGTGCCGTTGGGATGCGGATTTTATCGCCATTCCAGCGGCCTAGAAGCTTTGAATTTTCCAAGCTCAAGCCAAAGGATCTGGAAAAAATAGATATTTTCTTTTCCAATTTCGAAAAATTGCAGCGTACCTTGAATTTTGGATACGGGGCCCCCAAACGGTTTCTGGCTTATGCCCATTGCCCGTTGCCGGAGCATGTTGTCGCTATTCGGCGAAGTTTGAGCGGATTTGTGGAGGTTGCCAGTGATGATTCCTAGCGCGACCGATTCGGCCCGGCCGTTGGCGGATTGCCTCGCCCGGGAACGCTTTGGGCGAGAAGTGGACCGCAATTTTCTCGTCATTGCCCCAGCTGGCGTGGGAAAAACAACGGCCATCGTCGCCCGCATCGGCCACATGGCGTCCCTACCCAACGCGGAGGAATTGTTAAGTACCTTGATTGTTATAACTTACACCCGCAAGGCAGCCGCGGAACTCCGCCAACGGGTGATGGATCGGGTGCGAAAGTTCGCGGATGTGAATGCCATGCGGGCCCTGGAATCGGCCTTCTTTGGGACCATCGATAGTTTTTTAGTGCGATTGTTGGAGGAATTTGGCACACGCGTGGGATACCGCCGGAAAACGCGCATCATCGAAATGGATTCACCGGAGGAAGCCGTCCTCTGGCACGATTTTCTTGATGCCTCCCGGAGTGATTGGGCTGAATTTTTGCCTCCGGCCCCGTTGAAACGACTATTGCAGCTTGCGGACTGGGAGGAACTTGTGAATACCGCACGACGAATAAATCCGAATTCTCGGGCCGTGCTGCCTGATTCTCTGCCGCCATTACCGATGATTCACTGGGAGGCTATTCTGTCGGATGATCTTCCTACAGCAAAGGCATCGCAGGCGGTTGTGTTGACCCAACGAAAAATTATCGGGCATTGGCGGGAAAATTTTGAACGGGGGAATTATGCGCCCATTCGGCTGAAGGAAAAATGGAGCGGGGCAAGCATTGGCGACCGGACGTTTGCCGACATTTGCCATGACCACTGGCTGGCGCCGCTCGCGCGGTGGGTTGAGGTCGTTGGCGGCGTGTTTTGCCACAAAATGGCAGAGGCATATCAGCAGTTTCGATTAAAAAACTTCGCGGCAACCTATGACGACATGCGCCTTGCTGCTCGTAAATTACTGTGCTACGGGGACATAGTAAACTGTCTGCGAAACCGAAATTATCGCGTGCTCCTGGACGAGGCGCAGGACACCACGGCCGATGATTTTGAATTTTTTCTTCAAATAGTCCCACAAGACCCCGCGCAAAGTGGTCCGCGGCAGGGCTATTTTTCCCTGGTCGGGGATGGGCAGCAATCGATCTATCTCGCCGATGGAGAGGAGCTTAGGCGATTCGGGGATATTTGTGACCGTTTAAAGTCGAACCACTCGGCGGAGGAGCTGG
This sequence comes from Puniceicoccales bacterium, assembly GCA_031282835.1. Taxonomy (GTDB): domain Bacteria; phylum Verrucomicrobiota; class Verrucomicrobiia; order Opitutales; family JAIRLM01; genus JAIRLM01. Next base: position 24,530 of record JAITCU010000004.1, on the reverse strand, counting down.
TGTTCAACGTTACCATGCGCTGCCCAGAGACGGTGGTGTCCGCGGTGAACCGCTTATTTCCAAAGATCCTGGACGGCTGCCGGGGGCAGGCGCGGTTTGTTCCCATGGTCGCCGCAGAGCGCCAATTCCCAGGACAGGTGTTGCACGTCGCACTGCGCACGGCGGCGCAATCGGCGACGTTGGCCGATGAAATGGAAGAATTCGCGTCGTTTTTGGCGGCGAAAACACCGGAAGATTTAGGGGTTTGGCGTTGGTCGGACGTTGCGATTTTGAGCGGCATCAACCGGCGAAGTCTCTGGGAGCTGCGGCGTATTTTCGGAGAACACGGCATCCCGGCGGAGTGCAAAGTTCGCAACCGGACCTGGGGCGATTTCTTTATTTACCGTTGGATGTGCGGGTTGACTCGGGTGCTGACGGCGCCGGCGGACCTTAGGGAAATCGTCTGCGTGCTGCGGGAGGTTTTTGGCATTTCCGACGAAGCCATCGCCATGCATGTTTGCGCATATGACTCTCCGGTGGAGGCGCTTATGCACAATTCGGAAAGCGACGGGGAAAATTTAATTGGAAGTATTTTGCGCGATATGCGGAGTGTTTCCATTTCAAACGAGGCCGTAAGCACCATTTTCCAAAATCTCAATACCCGGTTTCAGCTTTTGGAAAAAATTAGAAACTGCGTGCCACCGGCCGCTTTTTCCCAGGAACTAATCGTTTGGGAAAAAATTTTGGGATTGGCGCACCAGTCGGATGGCCACGGAATCCCATTCCAGAAATTCGTCCCAAATTTTTTCCGGCAGTTTTTTGCCACGTGCGAAATTTCGTCTCCGCCGGTGGATGGCGTGCAGATCGATAATTTTCACGGCTCCAAAGGTTTGCAATGGCCCGTGGTTATTTTGCCATTTTTGAATCGAAAAATAAGCACCAGGCCCATGGTCCTGCCACACTTTGCTTACCGTGACGGCCAGCCTCTCTGGCTAGTTGTGGCGGGAACCGATGAATATCAACACGTCAGAGCCAACAGGGACCTGGGAAAATTGCAAAATTTTGAGCGGCTGCTTTACGTGGCGATGACACGCGCCCAGCAAACGCTGATTCTCGTATCCGTCATGCCTCCGACGGCAAGCGGCGGCGAGGCGGAGGAAGAAACCCATGCGAGTGGGGAACAAAACGCTGCGGAATATTCCCCGCAGTCCTTGTTAGATCTCGATCCGCAAAAGTTTGCGCAGTTTTTCCCGGGGCGAATTCCGTTTTTTGAGCCGCAACCGGAACCGCTCGCATTCGCGAATGAGAACGAATTTCCCGCGGAAGATTTTTCTACCGTTTGCCGAAGGGCTCGGGAAGTTTTGGCTTCAATTCCACCCGCCGATGCCGCCGGGGAGCCGAATTTCGCCGATGGTAGCGGTCAAGTCGTCTATGGCAATTGGTGGCACGAAGCCATGCGTCATTTTCCCTGGCACGCGGATGAGGATGAGCGACGGGGTTATTTGGATTATCAAATTGCCCGCTCGCCCGACGAGGCTCGCGGGCGCCAGGAATCGGACCTATTTCTGCGGTCGCGGCTATATGAGTTTTTATGCCGGAAATTTGCGCACTTTTACTCGGAGTGGGAATTTTACGACGGCAACAACGGAAGCGGTATCATCGATTTGCTATGCGTCTCTCGCTGCGCCCGGGAAATATGCGTCGTGGATTGGAAAACGGATCGGGGGATTTCCGCGGAGCAAATGGAAAAGTATCGGTGCCAGGTTCGGAGATATGTTAATTTTGTGCTCAACGGCAGCGGGGAGAATAACGTCCGCGGAGTTATTTATCACACGCCAACTGGTGAGGACCGGATTGTCACGAACGCGACGGCCAGGCCACGGGTGTGCGAAAGGGATAACAAAATGTCGTGATCATCGATCTTAGTATCTCGGTTATGACTATTTAGCCGTATTCCCGGTGCATTTTTTGCGTTGCAGAAAACTTCAATCTGGCGAAAGGAAAGGTCGGGGCCGATTCCCGTTCCCAAGGCCTTTGCCACGGCCTCCTTTGCGGCGAATCGGGCGGCGAGGGACGGGTAGGGATTTCGAAAGTGAAAGGCGTATGCTATCTCGCCGGGGGTGAAGATGCGGCGTAAAAAGCGGTCCCCGTGGCGCGCGTAAGCCGATTGGATGCGCGCAACTTCAACGATGTCCGTGCCAATTCCGACAATTCTTCCCATGGCTCATTCTTTGATGGGATTCGAACTTTTCTTACCCGCTTGGCCTCTGATGCGGACGCTTTTACCCGCCGTGGGGGTGCGTATTTTGGAGGTTTTTGCCGTACCCTTTTGCGGCTTGGTTTGTTCCTGCACGCGCCCGCGCAGGGATTCCCAATCGATCGTGATGGTTCCGCCGTCCTTGGTGTCACTTTCCGGTTGTTGAAGCTGGCGGAATAGATGGCGAAACGCATCGAGACTAGTGGCGGACCGAAATAGGGCGAAGGCGATGTCCCGGTGTATGGCACGTAGCAGCTCCTCAAACTGCGCAAATGCCTCCGTTTTATACTCATAGAGAGGATTTTTCTGCGCGTAGGCACGCAATCCGACGCTGTGCCGCAGGTCGTCCATGGCGGACAAATGCTGCTGCCAGTGGGCATCTATGGCGCGAAGGAGAATAATTTTTTCCAATCGGCGCAGGCTGGTGGCATCTTCGACCTTCTCCTTGACCGCGTAGGCCTCTTGCACGCGCTGCACTAGAAACTTCTGCCGGCAAATATTGTCCATCGGCGCCAGTTCTTCATCGGTGAATTTTATGGGAAATATTGCCCGCAGCGGGTCAAAAGGGCTCGCCATTGGATCGTGTCCATTTTTCGCATCACATCCATCGGCGAGGAAGCGGGCGATGAAATCTCCGACAAATTCCCATATGACGGGTCGGGAATCCGCGTCGCGCAAAATACTATTGCGCAGGGAATAAATCACTTCCCGCTGCGTGTTGAGTACGTCATCGTATTGTAAAAGCCGTTTGCGGATGGAATAGTTTTGCTGTTCGATTTTTTTCTGCGCATGGGCGATGGAGCGGTTGAGCAGGGGATGGGTGAGTACGTCGCCTTCCTTGAACGTGCGCTCCAACATGGCGCCAATGGCCCCGCGGTTGGCGAAGAGGCGCATGAGGTCGTCCTCCAGGGAGACATAAAATTTAGAGCTCCCCGGGTCCCCCTGCCGTGCGCACCGGCCACGTAGCTGCCGATCTATGCGTCGCGCTTCATGTCGCTCCGTGCCAAGGATTAGGAGCCCACCCAATTCCGCCGCGCCTTCCGCCAACTTGATGTCCGTGCCGCGCCCGGCCATGTTCGTTGCAATGGTGATTGCCCCGATGGCGCCCGCCCTGGCAACGATGTTGGCCTCCATTTCATGGAATTTGGCATTGAGCACGGTATGGGGCAAGTTGTTGTGCTGTAACATCTTATCGATCAGCTGGGACGCCTCAACGGACGTCGTGCCCACCAATACTGGCTGCCCGCGCCCGTGTGCCGCTTCAATATCCCGGATAACCGCCGCGTACTTCTCCCGCCGGGTTTTATAAATTTCGTCATCCGCGTCCTTCCGAATGCATGGCCGGTGCGTCGGAATTACAACCACCGCAAGCCCGTAGATGTCGCGGAATTCCTGCGCCTCGGTTTCCGCCGTACCCGTCATCCCCGCCAGTTTTTCGTACATGCGGAAATAATTTTGGATGGTGATCGTGGCGAATGTGCGGTTTTCCCGCTGAATTTCCAGCCGTTCCTTGGCCTCGATGGCCTGGTGTAGTCCGTCGCTCCACCGTCGCCCGGGCATGGCGCGCCCCGTGTTGGCATCTACGATGACCGCCTGGCCGTTGTGGACGATGTAGTGCTGATCCCGCTCAAATAGGGTGTGTGCTCGGAGCAATTGGCCGATGCAGTGGATCCGTTGGCCGACCCGCTCCAGCTCCACCGCTGACTCCTGTTTTATTTTGTCCTTTTCCGCTGCGCTTAGTTCGCCATCCCGCTCAATTTCAGCGAAAACGGCCGACAAATCCGGCAACAAAAAGGAATCTGGGTCATCCGGATATAGCGTTTGCCGGCCCAATTCGGTCAAATCTGCCGCGTTTTGCCGCTCGTCGATTGTGAAATAGAGTTCCTCCTTCAGGCGAAATTTTTCATCCCGGCGCAATTCGCTGCCCATTTCCCGTTCCAGGCGGTCCAATTTTCGCTCTATGATATTTGACTCCAACAACTTAAGTAGTTGCCGGTGCGTTGGCATGCCCATGCGCACCTGAGCCAACTTGCTCAGAGCCAATTCGTCATTGGGCTTTTTATCCAGTACCTCCTTTGCCTCTGCGACCAGGCGGTTGCACAGCTGCAGCTGCAAATCGGCCAACTTTGCAACGGAGGGACATAGCTCCTTGAACGGGCCCATCCGGTCCTCCTCCATGGGCCCGGAAATGATGAGCGGCGTCCGTGCCTCGTCTATGAGGATGGAGTCGACCTCATCCACGATGCAAAAAAAGTGTTCCCGCTGCACCTGCTCATCCGCGCTCAATGCCAAACCGTTATCGCGCAGGTAGTCGAAGCCAAATTCCGACGCCGTGCCATAGGTAATGTCGCAGGCGTAGGCCTTTTTTCGCACGCTCGGGGGCATGCCGTTTTGGATGCAGCCAACGCTGAGCCCGAGGAGGTCATAGACGTTACCCATCCATTCACTGTCCCGCCGGGCGAGGTAGTCGTTGACGGTCACCAGCTGGCAATTTTTCCCAGTTAAAGCGTTGAGATAGAGTGGTAGCGTGGCCATCAGGGTCTTCCCCTCCCCCGTCGCCAGCTCCGCGATTTTACGCGAATGGAGGGCAATTCCGCCCATCAGCTGCTCATCATAGGGTACCATTTCCCATTTTTGAAATTGCCCGCAAACCAGCAGCGTTTTTTCGCAAAGTCTCCTACATGCGGCCATGACCGCCCCAAAGGCCTCGGGGAGCAGCTGATCCAGCGACTCCCCGCCCTGAAACCTTTTCCTGAATTCCCCCGTTTTATCGCGCAGTTCCCCGTCGGTCAGGGAGCTGTAGCTTTCTTCAAAGCGGTGAATTTGCCGGATTAGCGGCGCGCATTGCTTGATGAATTTTCGGTAATGACGCCCGGCGAAATGCCTCCAAATTCCGCTCAATCCCAACATGAGGTGTCTGATAAAATACGGAACATCCCCTGTCAAACGCTTTCCAGATTTGAGACCGTTATGATCGCCGCCTGTGGAAAATTTGTCGCAACCCCCGCAAAAATGATTTTGCCGTTTTCGACCAACTGGCCCCAGCCCCAACTGAACGCCCTTCCTCCGCCCATAAGTTGGAGCACAAAAATTTCCCAACCGCCCATTTTCCTAGCAGAAAATTTTTTACTTTCTTTCCAAGCTGGATGCGCCACTTGTGTGCGTATGGGTTCGGTGTTCAGCCAAGCGCTATGTGAGGGGTAGGGCTGTGGGCAGCTTGTTGGTATCCTGGACAGTGACGAGGCGCGCGAAAATCTGGTGACGTCCTTGTCTGGGGACAGGGCGGAAACTATCCCTTTGATAAGCGCTACTACGGCCCACATCATGCGGGATCGCGGGGAAGGCGATAACTGGTTGTCGTTCCTTCTCGCGTGGTATGAACGTAGCGTGCGTGAGGGCAAATCTCAGCGCTACAAGGACGCTGTTCTTGGTTTGGTGAATGCTGCGTGCTTGCGTGTGCGGCTAGCATACCGGGGATGAGGTTTAACAGCTTTCGTGACAGGCGGAGGTATTGCGGAACGATCGCGCCGCTACCGCTGCCGTAGCGAGGGAAAGGGAGAAATCTCAGAGACTTTCGGAGGCAAAAGAGCGCCTGACGCTCGCGAGTGTATTTGGTAAAAATATTGGCGCCAGTTATGCGGGATGGAGGGCATTCATAGGGTGGCGGCGGTCTTTGAAGTTGGCCCAGGCGGGTTCCGTTCACCAAAAGAAGGGATAAAATGCGCGAATGGGAGGAGTTGGGGTTGACAGCGGAGGAACGAGGCTGATGGAGCACCTGCGAGAGAAGTTCTTCCAACAGGATCCTCTCCCCCAGTCTGCTTTGCCGCGGTAATAACTTGGACTTTGTGGTGTACGCGGTCAGGTCTATCGCAGCTGTCTTGGGGGGAGGCCCTGCAGTTTTTCGCCGCAATTTACCCAAAATTGGCCCAAAATTCGCCGAAATCATAAAGGGGTTGACAAATACTTATCCTCTAGCAATATGGTCTCAGAATTCGGATTCTAAAAAGGAAAGTTCAATATGAAAAATGTTACCGCCACCACCGTGTCCACGAAAGGTATTTTTGATGGCGATTGGGAACTGCGAATGTTCCCAGTCCTGAGACTGGCACCTGGCTTTAAACTGGATCTCTCGTTTTTACGAGAATCTCCTGCGTTTTTAGAACGGGCCAGCCCGTTGCCAGCCACGAAAGCTATTAGGAAATATCACCAATGAACAAAAAACTGAGCCACCCGATCGGAGAAGTAATGAGGGCCAATTAATAAAAAAGTGAATTATCGCTTCGGCGACTTGGCAATGGCAGTAATAGTATTGAATTTTAAAATTATGTGTTGTGTTTAGGGGGATTTTTTATGAATAATTTAGTTGCCATCCACTCCGGTATTAACATTTGCCAAATTAACTATAAGTCCCTCGCAGACTTAACTATAAACGCGCAGGTACAGGACGCGATTTCTCCCATTGGGAATAAAGGTCTTCCAAATAATCGACGAACCCCGAATAGACTTTTCGCGCCGAAAATTGTTCCTTAAAAAGCGCCAAGCCATTGGCGCGCATGCGATCCCGTAGGCCCGGATCTACAACGAGTTCGTCCACCGCCCGGCAAAATGCCGCCACATCACCTTCGGGACAGGTGAGTCCCAATTGGTACCTTTCGATGAGCTGGGCCAGTTCGCCGGACAATGAGGAAACCATTGGTGTCCCATGGGATAGGAAATCCAATGGTTTGTTGCGCATCGCGGCGCTGTGGATGGATCGATAGGGAAGCAGGCCGATATCCGACAACGAAAGAATGGCGTTGAGCCGCTGCTGGTCAAGCCAGCCGGTGACTTTCAAATTGGGCGGTATTTTGCAGGGTTTTTTCCAAAAGCGATAAACCGGTTCCTCCCCTGCTAGTACGAAATGTATGTCCCCGCGGCCATTCCGGTGGTAGTGCTCGGCCAGCTGGGTCACCAGCCGGAAGTCAAAGGCGGAGCCCACGCGACCCACGCATGTGACGATGGCCTTTTTCCCCTCCGCACCGATGAAGCGAAGGCACTCCTCCCGCGCTTCATCATTTGCAAATGCCGCTTGGGGAGGATCCTCATAGGCAAGAGGAAAAACGACGTCCCAGCGGCGCCGGCGCCGATCCGCTTGTTTGAAGGCCCATCTGGAGTCATATTTTGATGCGGTTACAATTGCCGCGGCGTGGTGGAGGATCTGTTTCGCCCGCTGCCATTCGTGTCGCAGCAAAAAACGTCCCATCCATTGCAGCGCGGCTGGTAAATTTTTCACAAAGGACGTGGGCCAGGTATCGCGCACATCGGCGATAAGCGGCACATTCCTCCGGTGGGCGTATTTAACAACAGCGGCGGCGAGGGGCAGCGGGGGAATGGTACACAGGACAAAATCCGGAAGCTGTTCCCTGGGGGCCAGCTTCTCAAAGGCATTTGCAAGTTGCTGGTTATGCTGCCGGTTGGCCCAGGAAAGGCTTTTGCGGTAACGTGCCTTCGCCTCTAAAAAGATATAACGCAGTTGGGAACTTACAACAACTTCCCGCTGGTCGCAGAACCGAAACGTTTTGCGCAAATGGTCAAAGGTTGAGGTCCAGATGGTAACCGAGTGACCGCGTTCGACCAGGCGGGTGGTCAACATTTCAGCGCGGAAAGGACGACTCCCGCCATCGGCAAAACTAATGGGCTCCCCAACTTGTACGATCCAAATGTCCATCCAACAACCAGATAATGCCCTAAAATTTTTTGTCGAGACAACGCATGGAAAGGTGAAATTTTCCACGTGCGCCCTCACATTTTTTCTTGCAAAACGCGCCATTGAATGCGGGCTTGGTAGCGAAAGATGAAGCCGAGTTATAATCCGTCTCGAATCGTGCGCCAGCGTAGGTGTGGTTTTCGGCGACGCATGCAAACCGCGGCCGGCCGCGCAATTTTGTCCAATCGGCGGCGGATTGGGCGCAAGCGGCTGACGGTCGTCTAGTACTTTGCTGTGACCGACGAACGCTTTTTGTGGACCCAACGCATACGGTCCAGTCGGGACTTTTCGCTGTTTCGTGCATCCAAAGCAAGAAGCCGCGGTGTGGGTTTTTTTGTCGTGCAAAAGGCTGGTGGTGCGCCAGGAGGTCGGCCTCGGTTGGCCGTTGTCACTTCCCGAAAAACCGGTGGTGCTATTCGCCGTAACGCCTTGAGACGTGCGGTGCGAGAACTTTTCCGGCACATTCAATGGCAATTGTCCCATGATTCCGATTGGATGGTGGTCCTTTTGCCTTCGTCCCAGGGCATGGCATTGGAAAGTTTGCAGCACCCTTTGGCGCGGAAGATGCTTAAAATGTCACGAAGTTAAGTGTCTACATCTGTACAAGATCCATACCTCACCGTTGTAAATTTTCATTAATTTTTGCGGTAAATATTGTAGTGACAATATTTCCGCTAGATCGCATAACGCCGATCATGGTCGGCTGGGATCCAGTTTCCACGCAATTACAATTTCCTGCTGTAACGAAATCTTCGTCAGCGGAAGCGCGTATAACTTCGATGCAAGTGGATACCAAAAGATTCAGTCCAGACTGGTGGAAGGATGTAATCGTGCTCGTATTGTGCTTTATTTGTCCCCCTTTCGGTGTCGTGCTGGTTGTGGCTCGTATTATCATTGACAGAAAAAATAAAATGCCCATCGCCATTAGTGGGATTATTTGGTGGTTTTCTCGCTCATTGTCACGGCGAAATCAGGAATCTTCGTCGGAACTTAACCAGGGACTTCGGATTAAAACTGATCAAACTCCCGAACCTTTACCCAAAACCGATCCAACTTCAGAACCTCTACCTAAAACCGATCCAACTCCAGAACCTCTACCCAAAACCGATCCAACTCCAGAACCTCTACCAAAAACTGATCCGATCCCATTCCATTCGCAAAAGGATTCCATGGCGAAATATACTTACCAATGGGCGCAAAAAACAGTAGATGAAGTGTTCCAAACGAGCTCGCATCTTTCCGATCCGCCAATCGGACTCGCAAACATCGGCAATACGTGCTACATGAATGCGGCTCTGCAGCTTGCATACTTTCACATTGGTTTTCGGTGGCTATTTTTCGCATTATGCAAGGTTTTCCCGCGAAATTCACCAGGTGGCGCGTTTCGCGAATGTCTGAAAAGAATCTTCGACCACATGTCCGCCGGAACTCCGTGTCCAAGGGAAGCTCTGCGAAGTTTCAAAGAGTTGCTCGCCGAGGAAAACCCCGTTTTCGCTGGTTACGGACAGCATGATTCATTTGAGTGCTTAACTTCGATATTGGAGGGTCTTGCAATTGACAGTATGCAACGCGAATATGCAAATCAAAGTGTTGAAAATGCCTTTCGAAATGGGGTAATTACAGAGATTGAATTGGCATTATTGATATGGGCGGGCATTTGCAAAAATGATGAGTTCCTGCTGAGGCGCAACTATTGTGCGTGGAAGAAGGATGGGACGTTAGTTTCCCCAAATTACTTTTTTGGATGTAGTTTTACTAAAAAATGTACCTGTTCCACTTGTGGATATCGTGATACGCTATGTGAACCACTTTCCCCGGGTATATCGGTTCAAATAACCTCTTCCCTGGACGAATCTTTATCGCAGCGTTGTCGCCAGTTCAACACGACACCAGCTGATGATATACGGTGGTGGTGTTGCGGATGTGGCGATATGTGCCTTTACAGCTGCGACTACGCCATAAAAGACCTTGGGGCATATCTAACGTTTTCATTTATAAGGCATGCCAATGTTGAATTCGGATTATACTACAAAGATAATAGTGCAATTGCACTCCCCCAAGAAATCGAATTCGGCGGTAAAAAATATATTCTCATAGCTTGGGTGGAACACCTGGGTTCAACTTTGAATGGCGGGCATTATGTGGCGAATGTAAGATCTAACACCGGGTGGCACCATGTCAGCGATGCAAGTGTTTCAGAAATTTCAGTTCCCGTGAGTGGTGTAACTAGCAATACATGTATGTACGTTATGTATCAGCGAGCGCCAGATAATTCTGAACACAGTAAAGCCGCATGAATTTTTAATGCGCTGGATTTCTTTTCTTGCCACCCAATAATTTAAGCTTAGTTCCATGCGTCTATGAAGTACAGTCAGGATATGAAAGATTTAGCGGTGCGGAAAGTCCTGATGGGGAAACCGCATGCGGAGATTAGCAAAGAGCTACTGATACCGAGCCAATCCATTCGGAATTAGCATATGCGCTTTTTAGCGGTAGGACATTGCAGGAATAAAAAAATCCAGAGGTAAAACCAAGGGTAATAGAGGAAGCGTTTAATGCATTTATCGAGACTCATCCGAATTCTCGGCAAAGCGATGTTGTCGCACATTTTGGTACCAATCGGACGGGCATACAATATTGGTATAAAAAATTTGATTATAGGCTTAAAAAAAAAGTTTTCGGTGCGATGCCGCTGACCCGAAAAAACAAGAAGAATTTTCTGCCGCCGAAAAAGAAATTCTACCCGAAAAGCGCGTATACATTGACGAAAGCGGAATACAAAAGCATTTAACAAGGTGTCGCTTATCGCTTATAGGTGAAACGAGGAGCAGTTCGTGTTGAAAAAGTGCCAGCTGTCCATCAGCACAAACACGTGAATATTATTGGCGCCATGAAAGACAGGCAAATGATAGCATTAAATAGCTTTTGCGGGAGCTGCAATTGGGGTCTATTTAATTGCCGGCTTGAGAACAAGTTGTATCCCATGCTTTCTGCTGACGATACACTCATAATGGCCAACGCTCGATTTCATAAAAAAGACGAAATGAGAGCAATCGCCAAACGATATAAATGCGAAATTCTTTTCTTGCCACCATATTCGCCTGAATTGAACCCAATAGAGCATTATTAGGCCCATTTTAAGGTTTGGCCGAGAAGATTCACTGACAGCGTTTTGCTGATAATCGCACAAGTTGGTCACTATTTCGAGCTTGAACTTCAACCACATGACCATGACTATTCCTTGGAACAATTGCTGTCACTTTTAACGAAAACTTTTCCACCCCATTAAAGGATACCAAAGACGGGAGTCTTTCCAGCAGCCCCTCGCCTCCTTTTGCCACGTAGGCACTGTGCTCCAAAATAGTCATTGAAGCGCATCGGCGTATTCACAGCAATGGAGGCAATGAGGGTAAGTTTGCGATGGTTGCGCCGATGGTTGCCGAAATTGGACATGGAAGTAGGTGAAATTTGCGATGCGCTGGTAAGCCTAGGAATTGGTGTGGAGTCCAAGAATTTCATGGGGATCCCGCAACAGTTACTGGTTACTGGAAAGGTGATTTCCTTCGAAAAACACCCGCGCGCCGAGCGATTGCGCATTTGCCAGGTAGACGCGGGCGAGGATCAGCCGCGGCAAATTGTTTGCGGCGCGACAAATTTCCAATCCGGTGATCATGTGCCGGTGGCCCTTCCCGGGTGCGTCATGCCAGACGGAACGAAGATTCAATCAACGGATTTTCGCGGGATACGGTCGGATGGAATGATGTGCAGCGGAGGCGAATTGGGACTCTCCGACGCCAACGGAGGCCTGCTCATTTTGGGAAAGGATGCCCCCCTTGGCACACCTCTACACGCGCTATTCCCAGATTTTGGTGATACGGTTTTGGAGTTGGAAATTACAGCCAATCGGGGGGATTGCATGAGTCATCTGGGCATCGCCCGGGAACTTGCCGCCCGTTTTGACCTGCCATTGGCCGTGGAATACGAGGAGAGGCGGCCAACGGAAACCACGGAAAATTCGCTTTTGCGGCAGTTGAGCCTGGAAAGCAATGACTGCCACCAATTTATCGCATGGGCCATTCGCGGGGTGAAAGTCGATAAAAGCCCCGATTGGTTGCGAAAGGATTTGGAGCACATTGGCTTACGATCCGTCAACAATGTCGTCGATATCACCAATTGGATCCTCATGGACTCCGGCCAACCGCTTCACGCCTTCGATTCCGGCAAAATTCGTGGCCACCGGTTGCATATTCGCCGGGCGTTTCCAGGAGAGCAGATAACCGCGCTAAATCACAAAACTTATACGCTGGATGAGGATGCCCTGGTCATCGCCGATGACGAGCGCGCGCTGGTAATCGCGGGCATTATGGGTAGCGTGGATGCCGAAGTAGACGACCAGTCCGTGGACCTCATTATCGAAAGTGCCACGTTCGATTCCCAATCCATCCAGCGAACGGCAAGGAAATTGGGCATTCATTCGGATGCCTCCCAACGCTTCGCTCGGGGAACGGATCCCCTGCGAGCCCTTCCCGCCGCACGGCAGGCGGTTTCTATGATTACGGAACTTTGCGGTGGTGTTGCGGACTCGGAACCGGTCCTCGTCTGCAACCCCGAATACTCCTTTATGGGCCCACAGATTTCGCTTACCGGCGATTTCGTACGTGAAAAATTTGGCACGCTAGTTCCAGATGATACGATTGAAAATGCACTCCGCCGGCTATACTTCGGTATTCAAAGGGACAAGGGGCAGTGGTCGGTAACCGTTCCCTCCTTCCGAGCTAGGGATGTTACCTCGTCCATCGATCTGGTTGAAGAATTCATTCGTTTTCACGGTGTCGAAAGGCTTGGACATCAACCGGTTCGCATGGAAGCCGTTACCCGGGAGGATGATGGAAGTTTTTGCCTGCAGCTGGCGATGGCGGACCTACTCACATCCCTCGGCTTTTGTGAATGCTATAACTATTCCACGCGCAGTGGCAGAGAATTGGAAAAATGGGGTACAAAAGAGCAAATACAAGGCTTGGCGCTGAAAAATCCCCTGAACCAGGACCAGTCGCATCTGCGTTTCAGCCTGTTGCCCGGGTTGCTGGAATCACTCGGCCACAACTTACGCAACGGCAACGCATCCAACAAACTTTTCGAAATCGGCCGCGTATGGGACGTTCCCGATGGCGGGCAAACATACGAGGCGTTGGCCGTCGCCTGGTTGCAGTTGGGGGAACCGGCGCAAACCAGTTGGGATAGCCACCCGGCGCCAAATTTTTACTCCATGAAGGCGATTGGAGAAAAGGTCGCGTCTCTGGCGCGGATTATACCCAAAAACTCCCAGTTTTTTCCCGTGGAAATGCCCTTGTGGCAAAGGGGCCATTGTGGTCGATTTGGCATGTTGCCCGGGTTCCCCTATGCTTTCCATTGTGGTCTGTTGGACGTGCGCCGGGTGGCGGATCTTGGAATTTCGGAGTCCGTTTGGGCTGGGGAGTGGCTGATTTTGCCAGAGTTTGCCAACCGCAAGACCCAACCCTGTGGTTTCAAACAATTTGGCACGTTTCCCTCCGTGATTCGCGATTTGGCGGTGATTGTCGACAAATCCCTGCCCGCGGAAACGGCCCGCCTCTCCGTTGAAAAATGCATTCAGAAGTCCCTTCCGGTTGCCGTACGCCTGGCGGATTTGTGGATTTTCGATGTGTACAAAGGCAGTGGAGTTCCAGAGGCGAAGAAAAGCATTGGCCTCCGGTTTGGCTTGGAACGCGCCGATGGTACGATCGGCGAGGAAGAAATTCAGGGTATTTTTTCTGAAATTGTTACCCGTGTGGCGCAGATAAAGAGTTTCGTTGTACGCGCGAATTAAGGCCTCGTTTCGCCACCGTATTGTGAGGCATGTGATTTTCAAGTTTATATCACCTTTGCTGAAATAATAGTCCGCCACTGATTTTTTACTAATTTCCATGGATTTTCCGCTCGGATAAATGAGCTTGTTTTTTTTATTTATGGGAGGCATCCCCCAAATGGCTTTCGCAGCTGATAACGGGCTGGCCCGTTCTAAAAACGCGGGAAATTCTCGTAAAAACGAGGGTTCCAGTTTGAGGCCGGGTGGCAGTTCTGTGCTTGGAAACATTTGCAGTTTCCAAGTATCATTAAAGATATCTCTTGTGCGTATGGTGGTATCGGTGGCGTTTTTCATATTAAACCTTCACTTGTGAATTCTCGAGGATTCGCAGACTATATTGCTGGGAGACAGACGTTTGTCAACCGTTTTGTAATTTTGGTAAATTTTTGTCACCTTTGCAAAGGATCCCGGCGAAAACTGCGGCGTTTTCCCAAGTGTTAGAAAAATGTCAAAGAACTGTGTGCTTAAATAGGAATTTCTGCATGGAAGTCAAGGCAAAATATGCACAATGGTAAAAATTTTTTAAAAATTCGCACGCTCCATCGGCTGAGCCCGGTGTCCGGACGCTGGCAAAGGCGGAGTGGCAACCCCTTGTGGGTAGCGCGTCCCGTTAGGCGTAACGGGGCTTTGGCGTGCAAACGTGGCGTCTAGCTTAGCGCCACCAACGTGGCCAAGTAAAGCGCTTCGCAGTGCGCGCGAATTAGGTCTTGGAAGCACCCTTTGCCTGTTCGCCCTTCAGCTCTTGAAGCCGTGCAGCAAGTGCGTTAAACTCATCATTGTCTAGGGGACGCACCCTGCTGCTTTGGGCCCTTTTCAGACCCTCCGCGACGATGAATATGCTTTTCATTTCCTTGCCGATCTCCCTAAGTAAATCGCTAATTTGCCTATTCACCCCATCGAGTGGTGAACCTTTTTTCACTTTTCCCACATCTTTTGCCAATTTCCCACTCTTATCAACGTGAACCGCCTTATTGAATTTTTCGGTTAAAGCTTCTATTGCTTTTCGGACCTGAATTAAATTGTTTTTCGTAACTTCTTTCGGGAGTTTTATATCTGCTTTTGTAATTCCTCCGGCCACGTTTGGATCTGCGGTTTCTGGGAACTTTTCCATAAGCGCTGTAATGTCCCTTGCCAGGCTTTCCATTCTCGTGGCCGGTGATTTGTGACCATCTGGCGCGGATTTAGCGATATCGGCAAGGACCTTGGCCTGATTGTGCAACTGCATAAGTTTCTCAAAGGCTTTCATGGCTTTTTGTTGATCAGTCGTGAGCGCTTCAAACTTATCGCCCTTCTTGACCTGCAACTTGCCGTCTTTTTTTTCGATATTCTGCTCAGTTTTGTACCCCTCGAACGCCTTTGGGATCGCATCGCCCGTCAATGTTTCCCTCGTAAAATCTCCAGGATTAAGTTGGCCATCTGGGAGGCCTGTAACTTTTTGGGCTGCTTCTAAAAGTGGAACTTGAAGTTTGTTAACAGCATCGCTCAAAGCGCTTCCGTACCTTGCGCGCAGTTCATTGATCTGTTCTTGCAGCTGAATCACAACTTTTAATTCTTTGCGCGCTTTTTCGAAGTGGGGCTTGTTCGTACTTTTTCCTTGATCCGCAATGGCAATTTTAAGTTTTTGGTCCAATTCCTTGTTCATCTCGTCCGCCGTATATCCATCGTCTTTATCTTTTTCAATTTTATGATCCTTAAGAATGGCATTTAACTTCGTTGCCGCATTCGTCGCGGCTTTCATCAGGCCACTGACGGTATTTACGGACCCAGTTGCCGCATGGTCTAATATGAACTGCATGGTATTTTGAGCTATTTTTTGCAGGTCATTGTTCGTTTTAATTTTTTCCGGACTAACACAAAAGAAACCGGCAAGTCTGCCCCCGATATAAATGAAAAACGCGGCAACGGCGTTGTGTCCAAATTCGTTGCGAATCACGTCTATGGTAACCCGCTGCAGTTTAATACCTATGTATGTCTTCGTAGCGTCTGTCCCTGTTGGCGCCAACAGCAGCTTCCCTTCCTTGTCCGTTCGCAGGGATTCGACTGCCACCGATGAAAGTTTTACCGCATCCCATGCCTCAAGTTCGCCGTGGGGCGTCCTAAAGTGTACCGTACCCATGAAAAAAGTTTGGCACAATGCGAAGATGTAGTCAACACACTTTATGAAAAAAGTTCATTTTTTGTAAAATTTTTAAAAAATTTTTCTTACCGCCGGAGGAAAGATTTTTTAACGCGCCTGGAGAGAACTATTTAACTTCATGCCCGTTATCGGAGATTTTGCTTGCGGGCGGAAAAATTTCCGCCGAGGAATAGGCGTGTGGGATGTCCCGTTCGTCTAGTCCGGTCTAGGACACAGGATTTTCATTCCTGCAACAGGGGTTCGAATCCCCTACGGGACGCCAAAGGATAATGCCTTGGATCTGATTTTTCTTGAGTAGCAGTCGCCGTTTATCCGATCATTTCCAATGCGGCGAAAGTTTTGCATGGTTATCGTTGGCCGACCCAACGTAGGGAAAAGCCGGCTGTTTAACCGATTGACGAATTCCCGGCGCGCCATCGTCCACGACCAACCGGGGGTTACACGCGATGTGATGGCCGAGGACCTACCCGATGGAATGACCCTTCTGGACACGGGCGGGCTGGGTCTGGTTGTTGGACAAAGCCAGACCTCCTCCGAAATCGCCGCGGCCGTGGAGGATCAGGTGCACTTCGCCATCGCCATGGCAGACCTCATCCTACTGGTCCTTGATGCCCAAAGCGGAACGTTGCCCATGGATGACGAAATCGTGGGCATGCTCCGGCAAACGGGGAAACCAGTGATCCCCGTCGTGAACAAGGTGGACCACGATGCCATGGCGGATTGCACCTGTGAATTCGCGAAGTTTGGCTTCAACCAGGTGCCCATCGCCATTTCCGCGGAACACAACCGGGGCATGGATGTGCTTCAGGCGGCCATTGCTAAGATTCGAGATGGATTAGCCCAAGACGACATCGGAGAAACTGACGGATCAACACAGCGGGAAGTGGATCTTTCCCTTGCCTTTATTGGTTCGCCCAACGCGGGAAAATCGTCCCTGACCAATTTGTTACTGGGGACCGAACGTGTCATCGTCAGCGAAACGGCGGGGACCACCCGGGATAGCATCTCAGCGGAATTCGAGGCCACTGGCCCCGATGGATGCCCCAAAACCATCCGGCTCATAGACACGGCGGGGGTGCGCGCCTTTGGGAAAATGGGTTCATCCGTGGAATATTTTTCCTCGGTGCGGGCCCGCGAGGCCATGGGCCGAGTGGACGTTATCTTTCTCGTTTTGGACGCCTTGAGAGGCATAACCCGCCAGGTTCAGCGGATTGTCCGCGAGGTCGAAGCCTTGGGCCGCCCACTCGCCATCATCGTCAACAAATGGGACCTGGCCCATCGGGCGTTTTCCCGGAACAACCTCCCGGGATACGAAAACATGGACGCCTTCCGCGAAAGCTACGAGGCAAGGCTGCGCAAGGAACTGTTCGCCTGGGTGAACGTCCCCATTTTATTTTTTTCCGCCCTTAGCGGGGAGAATAAAGGGCAAATTATCTCAACGGCGTTTCAAGTGGCCGAACGGGCGCAAAAGAAGCTGACAACCGGCGTACTCAACCGCCTATTGGGCGAATGCGCCGCCTCGTTCCACAGCATGCGGGGGAAACCGTTTAAATTATTTTATGCCCTCCAAACGGCCACATACCCCCACACCCTGCGCATTTACTGCAATCAGCAGAGACTGCTCAACAAGACTTACGAATCCCTCCTCCGCCGCCGGTGCGTCGAGGCCTTTGACCTGGGCGGCTGCCCGGTGCGCTTTGAATTTTTCTCAAAGCCCCCGCGAAAATAGACACCCGACCAATGGGCAGACATATTTCCCCCAACCGGGTACTGGTGGCCCTTTCCGGCGGCGTGGACAGTGCAATCGCGGCCCATTTGCTCAAGGCCCGGGGAACGGACATTTCCGCCGTTTACATGCGCACGTGGCAAAATGAGGACGGCTTGGGAGAGTGCCCTTGGCGAGAAGATCTGGAAAGCGCTCGGGCGGTTGCGGAGTTTCTGCGTGTCCCATTTGCCATCGTTGGCATGATCGAAAAATACCGCCGTTTCGTGGTGGAGCCGCTAATTTCTGGCTATCATAGCGGCATTACGCCGAATCCGGATATCCTCTGCAACCGGTTTATCAAATTTGGCGCGCTACTGGAATATGCCCACGAAAATGGATTCTCCCATCTGGCAACCGGCCACTATTGCCGTATCGGAGAAGAAAATGGGCAATTTTTCCTTTTGGAAGGCATCGACGGGACAAAGGACCAGTCGTACTTCCTGTCGCGCATCGACGGCCAAGCATTACCCCGCGTGCTGTTCCCCGTCGGAGAATTTTTAAAAGCGGAGGTGCGAAACCTGGCCCTGCGAATCGGATTGCCCAACGCCCGGAGGAAGGAAAGCCAGGACATTTGTTTCCTAGGCGGTAAGATTCCACTGCAGAATTTTTTGTGCGCCCATCTCTCCGAGGAACCCGGGGAGATTGTAACGCCAGACGGAAAGGTATTGGGCCGCCACAGGGGACTTTACCGCTACACGCTTGGCCAGCGCAAAGGCATCGGTTTGCCATCCAATTGTGACTTTGAAAAGTTCGTGGTCATCGGAAAGGACCTGGCAAAAAATCAACTCATCGTCGCCTTCGAATCGGATCCCCATAATAGACTATCGGTTAAATCCGTTTGTCTCACAGATATACATTTTTTGGGGGAGCCGCTGCTTGGTTGCCATCGCCTTCAGGCAAAGGTACGTTACAGAGACCCAGCGGTTGCCATCGAAATATCATTCGCATCCAATCATCGGGCGACTGTGAATTTTCCCCAGCCCCAACGCGCGCTCGCCCCCGGACAAATCTGTGCCATCTACGATGGCCCCCGCCTCATCGGCAGCGGAATTTACCAGTAACAACCCACCGTCGGATGGCTCAAATCGGATGAAAAGCATTTGACTTTTTGGCCAACATATCCGATGATACACGCGTGTTTAGAATAAAAGGTATGGCCTTGGCCGCCATCGGCGTGCTGGCACTTTGTAAGACTGGGACGCCCCTATTAGCACGGCAGACGACAAAGACGGCTTCCACGGCTGAAATACAAGCTGTGGAAGCTCCCGCCTCGCCCCATGAGTTACTCATGAGCGCTCGGCGGCTCTTTGAAGACGGAAAATTCGGAAAATCAGTCAAACTCTGCCGGCGCATTACCCACCAGTTTCCCCAATCGAGTGAGGCCCCGGCGGCTTTGGAAATGCGCGGAGAAGCCCACATGCACCAGCGGCGGTTCCAATTGGCTTTTCGAGCGCTGCAAAAACTCATGGACAAGTATCCGAGTTACCCCAACTTTGAGAATGCCATCGCACTCGAATTCCAACTTGCCCAACGGCTTGCCGCCGGTGAGCGTAACTACTTCTTCGGGAAAATTCCCGGGTTGAAGGATCGGGAATTTGCCATCCGCGTCTTTCAACACATCGTCGACCGCGCCCCCTATAGCCCGCAGGCTCCACGTGCACTGCTGCAAATTGCCAATCTGGGCGTAAAAACCAAGGACCCGGTCGTGGCCATCGGGGCCCTGGAACAGCTCATCGACGAATATGCCGCCACGGAGGATGCGCCGCGTGCCTACCTACTCCTGGCGCAGGTATATAGTGGGATGTCCCCGGGGCCTGCCTATGACCAGCGGGCCGTAGAAAATGCAATAAACTGCTTCCGGGAATTTTTACTCCTGCACGGCGATTCCCCCCTCGCCGAAGAGGCCGAAAAAAAGCTGGCCGCGATGAAAAACCTATTGTCGGCAAACAAACTGAGCGTGGGAGATTTTTATCTGCGAAATCGCAAGAGTCCAAACGCTGCCGCCATCTACTACAAGAGCATCATTGAGTCGGCCCCAAATTCTCCAGCGGCGCTGTGTGCACAGGAACGCCTGGGTAAAATCCGTGCCCTGGATTCCCGCGGTTCCGCCCAGCATGCCCTGGATATGAATTAATCCATCGCACCCTCTTCGAATAGCCAAACCCGCGGTTTTTCGCCATGGTTTGCCATGAATTTGATAAAAATTCGCCAAAATCATAAAGAAGTTGACAAATGCCTATTCCTCAGCAATATAGTCCCAGAATCCGGATTCTAAAATGAGAGGTTTGATATGAAAAGCACCACCGATACCGCCACATCCCTGACAGAGGCAGATATTTTTAATGGCGATTGGGAACCGCAAGTGCTCCCAGTCTTTAAACTGGCACCTGGCTTCAAACTGGGACCTACATTTTTATGGAAATTTCCTGCGTTTTTAAGACGGGCCAGCCCGTTGCTAGCTGTGAAAACCATTTGGAGAATGTCCACTTAAATGAAAAAAATGAGCTCGCTTACCCGATTGAAGAATTCACGGCAACTGATTAAGGAGGAAAAAATGACGGCGGATTATTACCCCAGCGAATGGGCCGGAGACCACAACAATGTCAAACCATCTGTTTATGGGGTCACGTTCCGATACTTCTCCGTGGGCATTTTTGATGTTGTCTATTTTCGCATCAATGTTTATGAGTTGATTAACCATAACCCTAGCATCGTATTCATTCATAACACATTTACCGGCTGGAAACCCAAGTTTATTGTTGCCATTGCTGTAATTATAGCTGTCGTTGCCCCTTCCCAGGAACGAAAGTTGGAAAAACTTTCTCCGATTCAACTTTTCAACTTCCCCAAAAATGTTTCGCCCATATGCCGACGGGATAGGTGCTTTATTTCTGCTGATATATTTCCATTTTTCATGTTTTTTAGTGCGCGCATGATAAAATTTAATCCGTTCTTTTTTAATGCCGTTTTTACATCCATGCTGACGCACACTCTATCTCCGAGCCACCTGCCCGAAAGGGGTTACAAGAGCTGTTGCGCCATAGAAATGTCAAATACCGAACCATTTGTGATGGCAAAATTTACAACTTGCTTTCATGAATTGATGAGATTTTCCACACCCCAGATAAATGCAGTCCGCATGCCAAACCTGAATCACAGGAAAGATCCCAGCCGTTTTCCTTGCAAACGTCATCCACCGCGACAGATAAACCAATCTATGACGCGAAGGAGTGTGAGTTTCGGTACAACCATCGTTCGGAAGATTTGGTTCCACTGGTCCGAAAAATATTCCACACATAGGATAGATGCTAGCCGAGAGCCATACTCTATTGGCAGTCCTCCAAAAGTCAGAAATACTGTCATGAAGCCCGCATTTCACGCGGGGCAAAACGGCCCAAAGCGACTTCTGCAAGACCTCTATTAGCCGAAGCCTACCCCAGAACCGGAAGAACCAGATGTTTGATCTATAAACATCACCGCCAAATTCCGAAAGAATAATCATAATTTTGGCAAATCTAGTTGGCGCGCGGCAACGAGTTTATAATTCAGTAGATGTTTAACTCCAACGTTTTCGCTAAGCGAATTTCCGCCCCAGGAACCGCATCCCAGCGTGAGTGACGGTCGCACGCAGCTATTATAAAGTCCGATGGCCCCCTGGGACGCGGGCGAATTGATGAGCAACCTACCCGCAGGCATTTGCAGGGAGAAAAGGTCGATTTTTTCCCGGCTTCTCAAATTTGCATGGAGTACCGCGGTATGTCCAAGGCCACCGATGCTGATGAGCTTTAGTGCGATTTCAACGGCCTTGGGAAAATCGCTTGCCCGGTAGAGGGCGAGGATGGGTGATAATTTCTCATGCGCGAATGGGTTGGATGCTTCATGGGATTTTTCCTCGCTCACCAAGGCGGAAGTGTCTTGTGGCACGCTGACTCCTGCCATTTTGGCGATTTTATAAGCGGATTGGCCGACGATATCCGCATTGAGGCCCTTCTCCGTGAGTATAATTTTACCAACCTTTGCAGACTCTGCCGGAGACAAAATGTACGCCCGATTGCGGACCAATTCTTCTTTAACCGCGTCATAGATGGCGCCATGGGCCACAATGGCCTGCTCCGAGGCGCAAATGACACCGTTGTCGAAGGTTTTACTTTTGATGATGCATTTGACTGCCTCTGCCACATTTGCGCTTTCATCAATGATTGCCGGCGTATTCCCCGCACCAACGCCCAATGCCGGTTTTCCGCTCGAGTAGGCCGCCTTAACCATTCCCGGTCCACCGGTGGCTATTATGGTATCCACTAGCGGATGTTTCATAAGTCCATCGGTCAGTTCCAAGCTTGGTTCGGCAATCCACCCAATGATATCCGCTGGGGCCCCAGCTTTCACCGCCGCTTCTGCGACAATTCGTGCGGCTTCGACGGTACATCTTTTAGCCCGCGGGTGTGGGGAAAAGATAATGCCATTTCGGGTTTTTAATGCGAGCAACGCCTTGAAGATCGCTGTTGAGGTTGGATTTGTTGTGGGAATAACCCCGGCAACGACGCCAACGGGACAGGCGACGGTCATGGTGCGCTTTTGGGCATTTTTGGCCACAATCCCACAAGTACGCTCTCGTCTGTAATGTTTGTAAAAGAATACTGCGGCGAAACGATTTTTAACAATTTTGTCGTCCACAATTCCCATGCCAGTTTCTTCAACGGCCATTTTTGCCAGCCGCTCACTCGCCTTTTCGGCCGCATTTGCCGCCGCCTTAAAAATCCCATCAACTTCTTTTTGTTCAAAGGATGCATATCGGCGTTGCGCCGCTTTCGTCTTTGCCACAAGAGCATCAAGCCCGGGCGCCACCGTTTTTGCAGAACAATTACACATCTCACTCCTCCACTTCGAATAGTTTACAATATATTCACATGCGATCAAGAAATAAAACAAAACCTAACAATATTTTTCATCGGGAAGCGATACCACTCAGTGCGATTGGTTGCCACTTGCCGACTTGCCAAGATGATAATCTGCCCTCTATTGGTTCTCAGATACCTTCTACCATATATGGGTAATTTTTGAAATTCTTTTTAAGTGAACTTAGTGGCAGGAAGTGAGTTGTCTTGGTGCAAAAAAGAAGGCAATTCTGCCAAAACAAGGGTCCCCCTTTTGAAGCTGGGTACCAGTGCTGCATGTACGGGCGGGGTGTCTGCAGCCCTGAATTGCCGTTGAAAATATTCTGCGCGGCAGTCATGATATTGACATTGTTTTTCATACTGTGTTTCCCTATCTAGAATTCGAACTCTGCGACTACTGTGGCAGAATGCGGTGAGTTGTCAAATGTTTTTCGGTTCTGGCAGGACTTTGATGAATTTTGGGCAAATTCGTAGCGGGGCACGCTGAAATTAGCCTTATCGCGTCATGGCACTGGGAGCTCTGATTATTACGGCAACCCCGTTTGCCGGGAGCTCGCTAGCATATACTACTGGGAACGCCGTCTCGCCCTGTAGGTACGCTGTGCGGTGCGATTCCACAGCCTTTTCCTAGCTAGCTTGTCCCGGAGCCGATCACGCCTTGCTCCGGTATCTCCATTTAGAATTAGATGCCCTAGCTCCATTATTTGTTCCAGCTCCCTTTTCCGCCGGGTCCTTTCACGTATTCGGTTACCTATTATGCGTACATTTTCACGCAACTTCTCACACAAGGGCCCAAAATTTTGCGCTTCCTCCAACGCCGCTATTTCCCGGGTCAAAGCCGCCATTTTTTCTTTCAAAACTTCCAGTGACGCTCCTCTCGGCGGGACCTGTAAAATTTCTTCTGTTTCCAAAACTTCCATTGGCGCGCCTCTCGGCGGGACCTGTGAAATTTCTTCTAGCACTCTTGATTCGTTCGAATCTTCGGAAAAATCATAAAAACAATTCTCTAGAGCATAGCCTTGCGCACCACTTTCTGGGGGGCTACTAAACCCAGAGGACCCATGAGATGACTCAACTGGCTCAGATTCCTGTACACGCGCCAACGGCGGCCGCCCTAAACCACCAGAATTATCAGCGATTAACTTAGGGTTCGCGCACACCCCATTCACGATGGCAACGCTAGCCCCAACGGCCTTAAGACACTCGCTTCTTCTTCTTCTAGATCGCCCTAAACATGCCCGAGAAACTGTATATGCAATCGTTTCCAAATGCGCAAAGGCAAGCGTGAATTCCAGGCACGTACGCCCATCGTAAAATATTCTGAAGCACTCCAATAATTTGTTAATTTGATAACGGAGCGGGTCGCACCCAATGCGTAGCATAACACCGATGCTCAACGTGCATTGAAAATTAATTACCACATTTCGAACAGCCGCCAAATCGGCAGCTTCACGTTGGCTTGCGCCTTCTGAGAAGGCGATGCCATCGAGAATGGCAACGCCGTCGAGTATACTCTTACAAACATCGCCGAGCGACAAACACCCATTCATGGTTTTCTTTCCGAAATTGTCCGCATACACCCCAACGGTGTTTTTCAATAACTTGCAAGATTTTTTGTGGAATTTTTTATCATAGTTACCCCGATGGAAAAAGTACCTCATAGGCTTAACTATGAGGTAAGCCTGGCGTTGGAAGACACTTATGGAAGCTCACCCAACGCTGGTGGAAATATAGTGAAGCTTGGTAAAATGCGAGTTGCAAAACTCTGAATTGTAAAACCAATGGCCGTGGCTAGTTGTCCAGAATGGTCTTCAGCAAACTAGCCATAAAATCTCTGTACATAGCAATTTCCAGCTACTGCAAGGAA
>JAITCU010000046.1 GCA_031282835.1 Puniceicoccales bacterium | reverse complement strand
ACTTTGAATAGAATGTTCAAAATAATCGGCGCAAACCCGCCGGAAGGATACGAGGAAAATTCTGCCCACAAAGTGGATTGAAACCTTATGCGAGTTACAGAACTCCAGCCTGGCAAACGGCTTGATAGTGATTATCGAAGAGTCCAACTGGTGAGGATTTTTCCAGACTTCGCCGCCCAAGCCGCTGTCAGAGCAGTAACTTCGGCGGTTACTGTGCCCATAAACCTGAATTTTAAAACTTTTTTAACGGGTTGTAAGATCTTTTCGTGAAACCGACTTGACTTGCTTTGTAAAAATCGTAGAAAGGTCCACGAGATGCGTCTTATAAACCCCGAATTCGGGAAGGTTTTTGCCGGAGCTCCTTTGGGGCGCCTTAGGCAGCCCTAGATATGTATTGAAGACACCTCGGGCGTAGCGGTGTTATTCCCGAGGAAGGAGCAGCGTGACGGAGATGATAAGGACGTACGCTGCGTTTCTTAGTTCAGATATGTATTCGATGCTGTCCCGGCAAGGACCTTTGCCGCTCTTTACCGCCTGATCGGGTAGTAAAGAGTAGCATTTGATCTTTGACAGAAATACTAATGCGAATTGCAAAATTCAAGCTCGGAAAAGGCTTGGCAATTGGTCGCTATCGCAAGCCTATCCCTAAAAAGGGAGAAGGAAAATTTTGCGGTTAAAACGTTATTGAGACATTAGACTTTGGGCTGGCCAATTTTCCGATAACGGGCGTGGCGGGAAGCGATGAGGGCCCGTGGAGCGAGGGAAAAAAGTTCTTTCAGGTGTTTCGAAATGGCTTTTTTGAGCGTGTTTGCCGCGGTATCGTAATCAAGGTGAGCACCGCCAATAGGTTCCACCAGGACCTCATCGGCAACGGAAAAATCAACCAATTGCTGCGGACTAAGGCGCAACGCTTCCGCCGCCGCTGGAGCTTTGGCCCTATCGTTCCACAAAATTGCCGCACAGCCCTCCGGAGAAATTACGGAATAATAGGCATTTTCGAAGACAAGCAGGCGGTCGCCGACACCAATCCCCAACGCTCCGCCGGAACCGCCCTCGCCGATGACCACACCGATGATGGGAACCGGTAGCATACTCATCTCGCGGATGTTGACAGCAATGGCTTCTCCCACGTGTCGCTCCTCAGAACCCACACCTGGGTAGGCCCCCGATGTATCAATGAGGCACAAAACGGGCAAGGAAAATTTTTCGGCCAACTTCATAGCCCGTAGGGCCTTACGGTATCCTTCGGGATGTGGGCAGCCAAAATTTCTCCGAATATTTTCCTTCACGTCCCGGCCCTTTTGCTGGCCGATGATCATCAGGGGGGTCCCTTGAAACATAGCCGGACCACATACCATTGCGCCGTCGTCTCCGAAGAGCCGGTCCCCATGGATTTCTTCAAAATTGCAAAACAACCGCTCGATGTAATCAAGGGCGTAGGGTCGCCGCGGGTGCCGGGCCAGTTGGACACGTTCCCAGATTCCAAGCTTTTCATAGGCATCCCGACGAAGGGCTTCGATTTTGCGCTCAATGGCCGCAATTTCTTCGCAAAAATCGATGTTTGACTCCTGCGATTGCTGGCGCAGGTCCTCAAGCTGTTTCTCGAGAATCGCCAGAGGCTTTTCAAAAGGCAGATGAGGTTCCATTGCTTCAACTCCTATCCATATTGCTATTATTTGACACTAAAAAATTGTTTTTTCCCAACTTGAATAACAGATCCCGCCAGCAAAACATGCTCCGGATCCGAAACCCGTTCCTTGTTCACGCGCACGGCACCCTGCTCCAGAAGGCGCCGAATTTCGTTCTTCCCGCGAAAGGCTCCGCACAGCACAAGCGCGTCAATTAACAATGCCCGACCCGTTGGCAAAACGATTTCCGCCATTTCCGCGGGCAGCTCATTGCGGGAAAAAACACATTCAAATTCCTCCCGCTCTTTTTCCGCCACATCATTCCCGTAAAACCGTGCAACCAACCTCCGAGCCAGGTCCTTTTTCGCCGCCATGGGGTGCATTTGAGATATCCTTGCGATCGCATCCTCGGACTCACACAGCAAGAGCCGGTAATAGGTGGTCATAATTTCATCTGGGATGGACATGACCTTGCCGAACATGTCCCGGGCAGAATCGTTAAACGCGATATAGTTCCCGAAACTCTTGGACATTTTGCGGTTTCCATCGAGCCCTACAAGCAGCGGCATGCAAAGTACCGCTTGCTCCTCCATGCCGCGATTTTTTTGCAAAGTACGTGCCACTAGCATGTTGAACAGCTGATCGCTGCCGCCCATCTCCAAATCCGCTCGAAGCATCACGGAGTCGTAGCCCTGAACGAGGGGGTAGAGGAATTCCACCAGGCTGATGGGCATTTTTTCCCGGTAGCGCTTGGCAAAGTCGTCCCGCTCAATAAGTTGCGCAACTGTCATTTCTCGGGCCAGTTGGAGCAGGTCTGCCAGCGACATTGAGTGGTACCATTCGCTATTATAGCGCACTTCCGTCCGTTGCGGATCTAAAACTTTGAGCGCTTGGGCAAGGTACGTTTTTGCGTTTTCCGTAATTTTGTCCGCAGTCAAAATCGGTCGCGTGTCCGACCTCCCGGATGGGTCGCCGATGGTGGTGGTAAAGTCGCCAATGAGGAAAATCGCCATATGGCCCAGATCCTGCAATTGCCGCAGTTTGTTGAAGACCACCAAATGCCCGAAAGTCAAGTCGGGCCGTGTGGGGTCCACACCCAATTTTATGCGCAATGGCCGGCCGCTGGCCAATTTTCGCTCTAAGCCTTCGCGGTCGATTAATTCCCTCGCATTGGATGCAATGATGTCCATGGGCCCGCGGTTCATGGACGTCCTTCACTCCAACCTCCAGGTCCGGAGCAAGCTTTTCGGAGCGCTGGCCGCAAAATTTTGCGAATTCTCAAAACGGCTTTCGCAGCTGGTGATAAGCTGGCCCGTCCTAAAGACGCAGGAAATTCCCATAAAAATGGGGGTTCCAGTTTGAAGCCAGGTGTCAGTCCTGGGGCTGGAAACATTCGCAGTTTCCAGCCACCACTAAAAATATCTGCCGTGAACGCGGCGGGAACGGTAAAACTATTCATATTGTGCCTTTTTTTTGATGCTAATCTCAAGATCGCCTATCATCCTGCACGGAAACTGATGGATGTCAATGATTTCGTAAAAAAAACAATAAAATCCGTGCGAGTTGCAACACCAAAACTTCCAAATTTAACATCAGTATGTCGATCGCGATAGTCGCTTGAACCGCTTGCCAGGCTCGAAAACGTGAAAAACCGTCCTCGACGAATTTTCCTATGCCGTATTTCACTAAATTTCTCTTCCGAAGGAGGCCCTTTCCTTTTTCCGTGTTCCTGTTTTTTGTGCGCGCGGGAGTGATGAACCGTAACCCAACTTGTTTGAGACGGTTCCTAACTTGGCTTGAGGAGTGACATTTGTCCCCAATCGCAGTCCCGATGCAACCTCGGAGCAAATTTTCCGCGTCCTTGATGTCGTGCCTGCTGCCATCTGCCAGGCGTTTTCCCTTGAACAAATTCGTTTTTGCCGTGAAAAACTCTGTAGTGATTATGTCCATTTAATATGAATTCATTATAAGTTTTCCGCCCATCGGTGTGAATTGTTGATCTTTCGAGAATTTTTCACTGGATAACCGGCATTAGCTGCTCCT
Source organism: Puniceicoccales bacterium (assembly GCA_031282835.1). Lineage (GTDB taxonomy): Bacteria > Verrucomicrobiota > Verrucomicrobiia > Opitutales > JAIRLM01 > JAIRLM01. The sequence continues at coordinate 2,892 of JAITCU010000046.1, read as the reverse complement.
TGGAACAATTGCTGACAATCTTCCCGAAAATTTTTCCACCTTTCAATGTCCGACAATTAATTTTCTTATTTCTGCAAAATACGAATCCATTGGATTCTTGTTTGCTCCCAATAATTTAGCATGGACGATTGCTGTTAAATCAAGGCGAAAGCAAAAAGTTACTCTGCAAGCTTTATACCTGCTCAAGCGGCTGTATTTCACGTTTTTGGGCCTTTCTCTCTTGTAAGATGCCAGTCAATAGGGGTCTTGCAGAAGTCGCTTTTTGCCATTTTGCCCCACATGAAATGCGGGCTTCAAGACAGTGTTTTGGACTTTTGCAGGACCTCTAATGATTCAACGGCGGCCCAGGCGTGAAGTTTGAAGAAATCCTCATCGGCCAAACTTTCCAACTTGACCATTGCAAAGCGCCCATCAATTTGGGGCTCTGCAACTCGCATAAAACCATTTGGGAAGAAAGATAATGGCTGGTGACATAGGGAGAGCCTTTCGGCTGCTTTGGCGTGCGACCAATCCCATCGCCATGGCATTGATTTTTAATGCATTGGCGGGATATCATACCGCTGAATTGCGGAAAAAAATGATTTGGCGCGGCAGTGTCGCTGCCTTTTTTCTGGTACTTGTTTTTATATTTTGGGGCGCGGCGGTTCTAAATTTTTTGGGAATTAATATGGCGGCCATTGAATTCGTTTCCGGATTCGCTCTGGCCTTTGTTGCCCTGGGCACGCTGCGTTCCAAGGATGATATTGAAAAAGTTTCCAGACAAAATTTTAGCATCATACCCCTGGCCATGCCCATCCTAGGAAGTCCCATTGCGCTAACTCGCGCGATGGACTTGTTTGCAAATGCATCCTCCATCGCACAAAAATTTTCCATCATCGCGGCCTGGACATGCGTCATTTCCCTGGCATGCGTCCTGCTTCTACTTTTTTCACGCCTCATTCAAGTCGCCGGCGAAGTAGCCACCAACCTTCTCTTCCGCCTGGGCGGGTTGTTGGCCCTCGCGCTGGGAATGCAATATGTATTTTCTGGGATTATTCAGTCGCTACCTGCGGGCTTTTTTCAGAGATGTACCAGCGGGTAAATTTCGCGATTTTATTGACAGGTGCCCCGTTCACCGTTCAATGGTCGACGTTCGTTAAAAATTAAGGAAGAAGATGGCCAGAATTTGTGCAATCACCGGCAAGCGGCCGGTTCGCGGAGGGATTATCCATCGCAAGGGCAAGTCCAAAAAGAGCGGCGGAATTGGCACGCACGTGGTCAAAGTAACGAAGCGAAAATTTCGCCCTAACGTCCAGCGCGTGCGCGTGCTCCTTCCGAGTGGCCAGGTGAAGCGCCAGTGGGTTTGCGTCAAAGCCATTAAGGCCGGGAAGATCACAAAGGTTGCCTGATTTGGATTCATGTTTTCTAAAAGTGCATGGGGTGTCTTTCTCTTGCTGCTGCCTGGTTTAGGAGCCATGGGTTTCGGTGCGGCTCCCGAAGCTCCCGTTGACGGTTTTTTTGTTCCCATTTTCAGCACCGCTGGAGTGAAGATTGGGGACGTGCGTGGCTCCAAGACGGAGCCGATGGCACACGGGGAGAATACGCGGCTCCATGGCATATGTGTTCGATTTTTCGATGGAGCAGGCCGAGTGCAAATGGTCGTCGGCGGAACCGAGGCACTTTTAAACCTTTCCGAGCAAGAAATCAGTGGGAATGAGTTTGTTCACGTGGCTGGGGAACTTTTCACGGCTCTAAGTACGCGATGGAAAATTTATGGCCCGGCCCGGCGCGTGGTCATGGATCGGGACGTGCGTGTTTTTTTCGAAATAGGCATTGACGATACCGTCGAAGGAGAGTGTGGCCCGGGCTCGGATGGGAGATATACGCTGATTACCAGTGCGTCCTTGCAAATTTTATCTAATTCAGACAGTACCATTTTCGATTTTACTGGTCAAACGGAGGTGCTATCCGGTGATTTCGCGATGACCTGCGACGCCCTGAGCGTGCAGAGTTTGTCAGATGGATTTTGGATTATCCCTGGTCGACTGGCGGGCAACGGTAAAATTCAAAAAATTGATGCCCATGGGAACATTTCTGCGCTTTGGGGAGACAAGTCCCTCCAGGCAGATTCTTGCGAAATATACCCCGAGGAGAATGTGGTAATTCTTTCCGGGAATGTACACATTGGGAACGAAAAAGGCAGCATCACGGGCGGAAAATTCATTCTGCGGAGCGGATTATGCCAGATGATCACGGACACGGCGAATATGGAACTGCCAACTTTCCCGCTTCCATAGCCAACGGTCAGTGATCTCTTCCCGCACGGCCCACCAAAAATTTCTTTGACATGGGGCCGGCCCCGATCAGGGTGGAAACCTGCGGGGGTGGTAGTTCAGTTTGGCTAGAACGTCGGCTTGTCACGCCGAAGGTCGCGGGTTCGAGCCCCGTCCATCCCGCCAGTGTTGGTGCGGCCTCCGAGCCAATGGCGAAAAGTTGTAATTTCTCAGACACCTCCTGGACACGGAAACGTCTTATGAAAAACCTTTCTGATGTTTTTTGGGGAATTCTGCCGCAAGGGTTTCTTATGACGAACCCCGAATTTCCCCGCAAGTCGCTCTACCAGCGGAAAGAGTTTTGCTGCAGCTAAAAGCGGCAAAACTCGGGCTTTTGGCTTTTTCGCGCTGGGTTTTTAGACTTTTTCCATCGGGGTATTTAGACTTTTTCAATGGCTGTGAGATTTTTTTGTGAAACTGGCTTGACTTGTTTGGTAGAATTCTTAGGCATACCAGTGAGATGTATCTTGCAAGTCTCGAATTCGGGAAGGTTTTTGCTGGAGCCCCCTTTGTGGGCCTTAGGCGACCTTAGATATATATTGCGAACACCTCGGGCGTAGCGGTGTTATTCCCGAGGAAG